>JAPLLC010000179.1 GCA_026387775.1 Candidatus Methylomirabilota bacterium
CCGCGAAGGCCGCCTTGACCACGTCCTCCCCGATCTCCTTGGTCCACTTGTCATAGACCGACTTGCTGCGATCCTGGAAGACCTTGATCTGCGCGGGGGTCAGATAGGTGACGGTCATGCCGTCGGCCTCCAGCTTCTTGTAGGATGCGCCGTTCGTGGTGAGAACCTCCCGCGCTTCGCGGAGCTCCCACTTCATCGCCTCCTCGGCCGCCTGCTGCATCATCTTCTTGTCCGCGGCGGTAAACGTATCCCAGGTCATCTTGCTGACCCCCAGGATGAGCGGGTCGATGGCATAGTGCCAGACGGTGATGTGCTTGTGCAGCTGGGCGATCTTGTAGGGGATGATGATCACGTTGACCGGGTTCTCCTGGGCGTCGATCGTCCCCTGCTGGAGCGCGGACAGCGCGTCACCCCAGTTCATCAGGACCGGGTTCGCCCCCATGGCCGTGAAGGTGTCGATGAAGATGGGCGAGCTTGCGGCGCGCACCTTCAGGCCCTTCATGTCGTCGGGCGTGACGATCGGGCGCAGGCGGTTCGTCAGCTCTCGATAGCCGTTCTCACCCCAGCCAAGGAAGATCACCCCGAACTTGTCCATCTGCTCCTTGATCATCTTGCCGGCGGTGCCGGCCTTCACCGCGTCCAGGGCCTCGTAGCTCGGGAACATGAAGGGCAGGTTGAAAAGGTTGAGGACCCGCAACTGGGGCGACCAGTTGATGGTGGAGCCCAGCGAGAAGTCCGCCACCCCCTGCTTGGTGAGCATGAACTCCTTGGTCTGATCGTCGGCGAAGAGCGCCCCGTTGAAATACACCTTGATGTTGATCTGGCCACCGGACTTCTCCCGGACGGTGTCGGCGAACTTCTGCCCCCCGGCGCCCCACGGGGACGTCTGGGTCGTCCGGACGGACATCTTGTACTCGGCCTTGTAGGCGCCCCAGGCCGGTGCGGCCAGGACTGCGACGAGCACGGCCACCAGCATCAGACCAGCGCCTCTTCCTGCCATCTGCTTCATGACGCCTCCCCCCTGATTCCTCAGGATCTGAAGTGACACGTTGAGTGCCCGCGCATCGCCTGGCACCCGCCAGTTCCTCCCGCAAGTCAACGTTCAACGGTCAACGTTGAACGTTCAACGTCGTTCAGGGCACCAGGATCACCTTGCCCCCCTGCCCGGCTTCCAGGAGGGCGAGGCCCTTTTCGTAGTCATCGAGCGGCATCTCGTGGGTCACGACCGGATCCACGTTCAGGAGGCCGCTCGCCAGTAGCTGCAGCATTCGCGTCCAGGTGCGGAACATCTCCCGTCCGTGGATGCCGACGATGGTGGCCTCTTTGAAGACCACGTCCGGCCCGATGTTCAGCCGGACGGGCGCGGAGGGGAGGCCGATCAGGGCGCACCGTCCCCCCTTGCGCAAGTATGCGAAGGCCCCCTCCAGCGCCGCGGCGTTCCCCGAGGCCTCGACGATCGCGTCCGCCCCCACCCCGTCCGTCGCTTCCAGGATCTGGTCCGCGGTCTCCGGCCGGCGAGGATTCAGGGTTATATCGCACCCGAGGCGCTTTGCCAAGGAGAGACGGTCTTCTCGGACATCCAGACCGATGATCCGGGATGCCCCCAGCGCCTTGGCGGACGCCACGGCGAACAGCCCGATGGGGCCGCAGCCGATCACGACCACGGATCCGCCCGACACGTCCAGCTCCAGGACCGCCCGCAGCGAGGTGCCCAGCGGCTCCAGCATGGCCGCCACCCGTGGCGGAATCGCCGCCGGTACCTTATAGGCGCAGAGCGCCGGGATCGTCGCATACTCGGCGAAGCACCCGTCCCGGTGCACTCCGAAAAGCTTCAAGTTCTTGCAGATGTGCTGCAGGCCGTTTCTGCACTGGTAGCATTCCCCGCAGGGAATATGGGTCTCCCCCGCGACGTAGTCTCCCGGTGTGAGGGTCCGCACCCGGCTTCCGAGGCCCACCACCTCGCCGGAGAACTCGTGCCCCATCACCAGGGGCAGTCGAATCCCGGCCCCCTGGGCCCAGGCGTTCCAGTGCGCGATGTGCAGGTCGGTTCCGCAGACGGCGGCGGCCTTCACGCGCACCAGGACCTCTTCCGGCCCCGGCTCGGGCACGGGCACGCGCTGCAGTGCGACTCCTGGCCGCGCGGCGGCCTTCACGATGGCCCGCATCTCCACGATCGATTCCCTCCGATCCCGACCTCAGACGGTTCTCGCTACCGCACGCGACAGGTGATTCCCCCGTCCACCATCAGCGTCGTCCCCGTGATGTACTTGGCCTCATCCGAGGCCAGGAACAGCGCTGCATGGGCGGTATCCCAGGCGTCCCCCTGCTTGCCCGTGGGGCACAATGCCGCACGCTGCAGGCGCATCCCCTCCATGTCTCCCCCGTAGGCATCCGTCAACTGCGCCGTGACCATGGGGGTGTCCATCAGGCCCGGCAGGATGGCATTCGCCCGGACCCCCTTCGCCGCATACTGCATGGCGACTTCGCGGGTCAGGGCGATGATGGCGGCCTTGGAGGCGGCGTAGGCGATGGCGATGACCGGCAGGCTCCGGATGGCGTTGTGGGAGGCGATGTTCACGATCGCCCCCCGGCCCTGCCGCTCCATGTATGGGAGGACGTGCTTGCAGGTGAGGAACATGCTCTTCACGTTCACTTGCATGGTCCGATCCCAATCCGCCTCGGAGAGCTCCACTGCCCCGCCGGGGATGGCGATGCCGACGTTGTTGTGGAGGACGTCGATGCTCCCGAAGGCCTTCAAGCACGCGTGCACCATGCGGTGGCATTCGGCAGAGGACGTCACATCGCAGCCAAGCGCCACCGCCTCGCCCCCCGCGTCGGCGATCAGCCGCCGCGTCTCCTCCGCGGCCGCCGGGTCCCGGTCGACCAGGAGCACCCGGCCCCCCTCGCGCGCATACAGGATGCTGGCCGCCTTCCCGTTTCCCATGCCGGGCCCGATCGAGCCCGCACCCGTCACGATGATCGCCTTCCCTCGAACACGATCCCCCATCGCCAGACCCCTTCCCTCATCCTGCCCCGCTGGCAGCGCTCTTGCTGACCGCTGACTTCTGACCTCTGAGCACTGACTTCTACTGGCCTTTCCCCAGCAGCCGCCTCACCTCGTCCACAACCCAGTCCTTGCTCGGCATCACCTCGTCCTCCAACAATGGGCTGAAGGGCGCGGGAACGTTCCTCGCCCCGATCCGGGCGACCGGCGCATCCAGGGAATCGAAGGCTTCCTCCTGCACCACGGCCGCGATCTCGGCCCCCCACCCCCCGCGCCGCCACGTCTCGTGGACCGTGATCAGCCGGTTCGTTTTCCGCACCGAGGCGAGCACCGCCTCCTTGTCCCACGGCACCAGCGTCCGGAGGTCCAGCACCTCACAGCGCACCCCGTCTGCCTGCGCAAGCGTCTCCGCCGCGGCCAGACACTCGTGGACCATGCGCCCCGTGGTCACCAGCGTGACATCCCGCCCATCCCGCTTGATGTCCGCCTTGCCGAACGGAATATAGACCTCCTCGTCGGGCACGTTTCCCTTCAGACCGTAGAGCAGCTTATGCTCGAAGATGATGACGGGGTCATGACCCGTCAGGGCGGTCTTCAACAGGCCGTAGACGTCGGCAGGCGTCGAGGGAATGGCCACCTTGATCCCCGGAACATGCATGAAGAGAGTCTCGACGCTCTGAGAATGGTGCGCGGCCGCCCCCCGCGCTCGGCCGTCCGGGCCGCGCAGGACGATCGGCAGGCTCCCCTGCCCGCCCGACATGTAGCGGATCTTCATGATCTGGTTGACGACGGCCCCCATCCCGGTGAAGAGGAAATCGGCGAAGTGGAACTCCACCACCGGCCGGCAGCCCGCCAGGGCGGCCCCCACGGCGGATCCGTAGAGCACCTCTTCCGAGATCGGCGTGTCGATGACCCGATCGTGAAAGGAGCCGAGCAGACCCTTGTACTGGCCGAAGATCCCCCCCTGCTTCGCGAGGTCCTCCCCGTACGTGAAGATGGTCGGGTCCCGCTCCATCTCCTCTTTCAGGGCCCGACAGATGGCATCGGCATAGGTCATCTCGGTCGCCATGGCCGCACTCCATCAGTAATCGTAGCCCGTGTCAACCACGAAAAGATCGGTCAGGGCCTCGGCGGGAGCGGGATGGGGGCTGCTCTCGGCAAACCGAACGGCCTCTTCGATCTCGGCCTCGTACCGCCGCCAGATCGCGCGCCGCGCCTCTTCGCTCAGCACCTGCTGGCCCAGCAGGAGCCGCTCGAATCGCCCGATGGGTTCGTCCCGCCATCGCGCCTCGGCCTCTTGCGGATCGCGGTACTTCTGCGGATCCCCCACGTAGTGTCCCTTGAGACGGAACGTCTTGGCCTCGATCAGCGTGGGGCCGTCGCCTCGTCGCGCCTTCTGAATCGCCGTGCGCGCGGCTCGATATACCTGCAGGACGTCGTTGCCGTCCACACTCAGGCCTTCCATGTTGTAGCCCTGCGCTCGGATCGAGATGTCCTTGAGGGGCGTGGATTCCGTGGCAGGCATGGTCGACGCGTAGCAGTTATTCTCGACCACGAACAGGATCGGCAGGCGATAGATCGCCGCCCAGTTGAGTCCCTCGTGGAACGCCCCGCGATTCGAAGCCCCGTCGCCGAAGAAGCAGGCGACGATCTGGTCGGTCTTCTTGACCAGCCGGATGGCCATCCCTGCGCCCGCGGCAATGGGAATCCCCCCGGCGACTTCCCCGTTTGCCCCCAGGACGCCGAGCGAGAAGTCCATGATATGCATGGACCCGCCCTTCCCCTTGCAGTAGCCGGTCGCCTTCCCGAAGAGCTCCGCCATCATCCGCTTGCTGTCGGCCCCCTTGGCGAGCATGTGGCCGTGGCCGCGATGCGTGCTGGTGAGGTAATCGTCGTCCCGCAGTTGGGTGACGATTCCCGCCGCGATCGCCTCCTCGCCGATATACAGATGAATGAACCCGGGAATCTTCTTGTCCAGGAACAACTGCTCGGCGCGCTGCTCGAACACCCGGATGCGCACCATCGTCTCGTACAGGGTCAAGAGGGTCCCGCTATCCTCGCTCATCGGACTCACCTCGGTGAAGGGAACGCGACGCCGGTCGGGCGAAACCCAAGAAGGCTGCACGTGAGACGCTGGACTGCCATCTGATGATGGGAACCAGAATGCCAAGACTGAGAGGAAGGTCAATCCGATGACCTCATGGAGATCCCGGGAGAGATGGAGCCCTCACATTGGATTCACACATCGCTCCGCGCCATCCCTTGCCTTGATATCAGACACCACCAAGCGTGTCAATGGCGCCCGCCGGCTTGTGCCGTTGACCTGTCCATAGGGAGGGTTGTCAATCGGATAATTGGTCGTCGAAAACGAGTCGGCCTGGTCTCTCGAGTTGTTGCCTCGGCCCCGCGGGGCGGATGAATGCCATTCAGTCAGGCGGTGCTTGCCTTCTCGCCCCGCCTTTGATATAAGCCTCTCGAATCACCACAGGTCGCCCTCAAAAGAACGCAGTCGTGATGTCGGGAGGGTACCCTATTCGATCATCGTCGAGCCAGAAGCGCCGAGCCCACTGCCGAGGACCGGCGCTTCTTTATTGAGCGCCATCATCGCTTGAGGACAATGCCATCTTACGTCGCCCCGGACATCCGCTAACGGGCGATGAACTCATGCGAAACCGACAGGAAAGGACGGACCATGTCAGAGCAGAAAGGGAAGGCTGCCTGGGTGCTTGCCCTGCTGTACGTGGGCTTCGTGGTCTGGTCTCTGTACGGGGCTGTGGTCCCGGTCGAGACGTACCTGTTCCGCATGGTTCATATGGCCTTCATTTACGCGCTGTCTTTCCTTGTCTTTCCCACCTCAAAGGAGGCCGGGTCCTGGACGCGCTGGCTGGACATCGGCCTGGGGACCCTTGGCGTCGCGACGATCGCGTACGCCATGATCGACCTGGACCAGTTCGTCCGGCGGTCCACGGTCCCCGAGTCCGCGGACTTCTGGTTCGGCATCGCGGCTATCATCCTGCTGGTGGAGATCTCGCGCCGAGCGGTGGGGATGCAGTTCACGTGGGTCCTGATCGGGATTCTCCTCTATACCTACTTGGGCCACCTCATACCCGGCCCGCTCTCCCACAAAGGCTACGACCTGGACCGGATCGTCGGCCACGAGTTCATGACCCTGGAAGGGATCTTCGGGGTGCCGCTCTCCGTCAGCGTCTCCTTCGTGACACTGTTCGTGGTGTACGGGACCTTCATGGACGCGGCCGGGGCGGGGACCTTCTGGCTGGAGTTGTCGATGGCCGTGATGGGGCGCGGTCCCGCCAGCGCCGGCCGCGGCGCCATCATCACCACGGCGCTTCTGGGTGGCCCGCAGGGCAGCGGGGTCGCGACCACCATGTCGGTGGCGCCGGTCATGTGGCCGGTCCTGAAGCAGGCCGGCTACACTCCGAACATGGCCGCGGGGCTCATCGCCACCGGCGGCATCGGGGCCGTCTTGTCGCCGCCCCTGATGGGCGCCGCCGCGTTCCTGATCATGCAGTTCCTGGGGGTTTCCTTCTGGGACGTAGTGGTGATGGTGACCGTGCCCACGCTCCTCTACTACGCGGGCACTTTCTTCATGATCGAACTTGAGGCGCGCAAGTACAACTTCACGCCGCCCGAATCGTCGGGAATGACGGTGGCCGCGGTCATGCGAACGCGGGGGTACCACCTGATCTCGCTGATCATCCTGATCGTCCTGCTCGGATACGGCCGCTCCCCGGAGGACTCGGCCATCTGGGCCATCCTCACAACGATCCTCACCAGCTTCCTGAGCAAGGACAGGGGCGAATGGCTGATGCCCCGGCGGCTACTCGACGCCACGGTGGAGGGGGCCGTCAACATGCTGCCGGTGGCGGGGCTCCTCGCGGCGGCCGGTTTGATCGTCGGAGCGTTCTCGCTGACCGGCCTGGGGCTCAAGATCTCGAGTCTCATCATGTCCCTGAGCGGGGGATCCCCCATCCTGGCGCTGATCCTGGCGATGCTGGCCTCCTTCATCATCGGCCTGAGCCTGCCGATCACGGCAACATATATCATGACGGTGGTCATGGTGGCCCCGGCGCTGGTCAAGGTGGGCATGCCGGCTCACGTCGCGCACCTGCTGGCGTTCTACTTCGCCGTCCTCTCCGAGGTGTCGCCCCCCGTCGGGCTGTCCCCCTCTGCGGCGGCGGCGGTCACCGGCGGCAATCCGTTCGGCGCCATGATGCAAGCCTGGAAGTACTCCCTGCCGGCGTTCCTCGTCCCGTTTCTCTTCTCGGCTACCCCGACGGGAGCGAACTTGCTGCTCGTGGGGGCCACCCTGTCCGGCTTCGTCGTCGCGACGGTCACCAGCACGGCCGCGCTGTTTCTTCTGTCCATCGGAATTGTGGGATACCTTTACGGAGTCCTTTCCATTCCAGTGCGGGCGGTGCTGATAATTGTTGCTTGCATCATGGTGCTCTATCCCATCGGGTTTTCCGTCTTGGGCCTCTTGCCCATCGTGATCGGGACCCTCATCTTCGTGCAAAACCGGATGAAATTCCGGAAGCGTGACGCCGCGGGCTTCGCCCGCGCCTGAGCGCGGAGATCGGGAACGGATTCGTCCTCGCAATCCTATCCAGGAGGTGGATCATGAAGTCTCGGATCGGGCAAACCGCGCTGGTCCTCGTCCTCGCCGCCCTGCTCTTGCCCGGAGCTGCAGCGGCCGGGGAGAAGCTCTCCTTCAGCATCGTCTCCGGTGGCACCGGCGGTGTCTGGTACCCCCTGGGCGGCGCCATCGGCGGGGTCATCGGAAAGAACGTTCCAAACACGGATGCCACCTCCGAAGCCACCACCGCCGCCATCGACAACCTGAAGCTTCTGGTGGCGGGCAAGGCGGGGATGGCCTTCGCCTACGACTACCACGCGGTCTGGGCCAACGACGGGAAGATCGCAGCGTTGGGGAAGAAGCAGCCCGTGCGCATCGCGCTCAGCTTCTACGAGCAGCCGCTGCACATCGTGACCAAGGAGGGCACCGGCGTCAAGTCCGTGATGGACCTCAAGAAGCGGCGGGTGTCGGTCGGCGCCCCCAACAGCGGAACCGAGGAGCAGGCGGACTATGTGCTCAAGGCGCTGGGGATCGATTGGAACAAGGACCTCACCCGGGAGAAGTTGGGAGTCGGGGAATCCGTGGGGGCGCTGAAAGACGGGAAGATCGACGCCTTCTTCTGGAGCGGGGCGGTACCCACGTCCTCCATCATCGACCTGTCCAGCACTCCCGGGCTCAAGATGGTGCTCCTCCCCGTGGGGGGCGAGATCGCCGACAAGATCATGAAGGCGAATCCCGCCGTCTTCCACAAGACCGTCTTTGCCAAGGGCGCCTACAGTGCCCTCGACAAGGACGTGGAGGCCATCGGCATCACGGCGGTCGTGAACGCCATGGAGAACTTCCCCGCTGACAAGATGTACCAGATCCTGGGTGCGATCTTCGGCAACCTCAAGGAGATCTCCGCCGTGTGGAAAGAAGCCATAGACCTCACGCCGGCGAAATCCATCGCCCAGATCACCCCGGAAGCGGTCAAGTACATGCACCCCGGCGCCCAGAAGTTCTTCAAGGAAAAGGGCGCCCTGAAGTAAATGCGGAGCCGGCGACGCGTCCTGGCGGCATGTCCGGTCCTCCTCCTGACCCTGGGGCTGTCCGCGTGGCTTCTCCTCGCTCCGCTGGGCTACACGTGGCTCGAACTGACGGACGCGGAGACCGGGAGGAGGATCGTTTCCCGGCTTCTGCCCGACGGCGAGCGGGTCGTCCTCACCTGGACAAACTCCCTCTTCAACCTGCCGGTCACGGAGGTGTTCGTTGCCAGGGGCGGCATCCTGACGCTCACCGAGATCACATTTGCCGATCCCGCGGGCCGCGAGCCGCCGCGCGTGAAGCCGGAGGATGTGGACGATCTCTACCAGACGGGCGGGCCGTTCAAGGCCGAGAACTTGTCGCGGCCGTTCAGCCGCGTCGTCTTCCGGGTGGGGGAGATCGGCAACCCCGCGATCAGGATCGGGGACCATGAAATCTACTTCGTGCGGGAGGTGGGCTTCGGCGGAGCCGTGCGTCTGGTCGCGCGACGCCCGAGCCTGCGGGAACGCCTCGCGGGAAGGTCTTCGCCTTGAGAGCGCATCCCGCCCGCCCAGTCCCTTGCCCCGTGATCAGGGAGGTCGCCCCGTCAGCGCCTGAGGGCACCGGGGTCTACCCTGCACCCATCTACGGGAGATCGGCGTCACCCCATTCTTGCCCTTGACACCCACGGTTCGGGTGCAGGAGACTCCGCGCGCGTGCGGGGGTACGGAACGTTGAACGTGGAACGTTGAACGTGGAACGCGGAACGGGACACTCCGCGCGCGTGCGGGGGTACGGTGTGAGCGGCGGGGGAGCCGGCCCGCGCAGGATCCTGCCAAGGTTCCGGCGGGCCCGGCATCTGGATCGTCGCGCGGCCCCCAAAAGCAAATTCCTCTCGTTTTTTCTGACTTCCCAACATAATATTCCCCGAATGCCCGCTCCGGTGCAAGGAAGCTTTGAACGCCTGACCACGATCCGGCGTCCTATTCGAGACTGTCCCGTTCTAGCCGGGAGGACATCCTCGCTGCTCCCCCCGGAGGTTATGCATGCACCTCTATGACCGTATTTTCCGCCTCGTTCTGCCCGCAGGAGCGATCGCGCTGCTGGGAACGGTCCTCGCGGTGGGCTGGTTCACCCAGCCGGATCGGTTCGCCAGGGGATATGCGCCCGAACAGCCCATCCCCTTTTCCCATCAGTTGCACGCGGGAACGCTGAAGATGACGTGTGCCTACTGCCACTCCGGCGCCGCGAAATCCCGCGCGGCGGGCGTTCCCAGCGTCGAGACCTGCATGGGCTGCCACAAGGTGACCAAGACCGATGTCCCCGCCATCCAGGAACTGACGCGGATCTACAACACCGGAGAGGCGCTGCCCTGGAAGCGGATCCACACGCTGCCCGATCATGTCTTCTTCGATCATCGGCCCCACGTCAACGCCGGAGTCGCCTGCCAGACCTGCCATGGCGAGGTGCAGACCATGAAGGTCGTCAGGCGGGAGATGGGCATGCGGATGTCGAACTGCCTGGCCTGTCACCGGGATCCCCGCGCGGCCCTGCCCATGGGTTCGAAGATCACCAAGGCGGCCGAGCACTGCGCCGCCTGCCATCGCTAGGAGTCGAGCATGGAGCCGAAGAATCGCCGTCAGATCCTGGGGAGCGTGGCGTCGCTGCTGGCCACCCCCCTGGTTCTCGGGCAGGACGCCCTGCTCCAGGCCGTCCTGCCGCGGGGAGCCAAGGCGGCCCCCCCCGAGGCTCCGCCCCGTGCCCGGATCAATCCCCCAACCCATTCGGTGAAGCGCCGTGGATAAGCGCCTCCATTCCCGCCGCACCTTCCTGACCCTCGTGGGGGCGACCACGGCCCTCGCGGCCTGCGAGAAGAAGGGGCGCTCCGTCGTCGTGCCCTACACGAAGCGGCCCCAGGAAGTGGTGCCGGGTGTGGCCAACTTCTACGCCAGCAGCTTTCCCGAAGGCCGGCGCGCCTATTCCGTTCTCGTCAAGACCCGCGAAGGACGCCCCATCCACATCACCGGCAACGACGAACATCCGGGCCTCAAGGGCAAGACCAGCCCCCGCGCCCTCGCCGATCTGCTGCGCCTCTACGATCCCGACCGCCTGCGCGGCCCCAAGATGCAAGGCCGTCCCGTCTCCTGGCCCGAAGCCGAACGCACCCTCATCGCCGCCCTGGCCGCTGCCAAGCGAGAGAACAAGCCGGTGCTCCTTCTGACCGGCGCCACCAGCAGCCCCACGCGCAGGGCCCTGCTGGCGGATCTCAAGGCGGCCCTGCCCACCCTGGAACACCTGGCCTGGGAACCCGCCCTGGGCGATGGCGCCCAGGAAGGCGCCCTCGCCGCCTACGGCATGCCCGTCGAGATTCGCCCCCGGCTCGACAAGGCGAAGGTGATCCTCTCCCTCGGCGCGGATTTCCTGAATGGCGAGGATCCCGAAGCCATTGCGGCCTTCACCGCCACGCGCCGTCCCTTTGAGCCCGGCATGCCCATGAACCGGCTCTGGGTGCTGGAAGGGGCCATGAGCCTCACGGGCGCCAACGCGGATCAGCGCTTCCCCGTGCGTCCCTCCCGGATCGCCGCCCTGGCCATTTCGCTGGCACTGGAGCTGGGACCGCTGCCCGCCGGCGTTCGCCTTCCCGACATTCCGGCGGGCCTCGCCGAGAAGGAAGGCCTTCCCGCCGAAGCCTGGAAGAAAGTGGTGCATGATCTCAAGTCCGCGGGCCGCGAGGCCGTGGTGCTCTGCGGCGATGCCATGCCCGCCGAAACCCATGTGGCGGCCGCGCTGCTCAATGCCATGCTGGGCTCCCAGGCCTTGGAGGTGCGGCCCTCCGAGCGCCTCGCCAGCTTGAAAGATCTGGATGCGGTCGTGAAAGGCATGGCCGCCGGCAGATTCGCGGCGGCGCTGCTCTGGGACGTGAATCCCGGCTACGCCTATCCGAAGGCCGCGGAATGGAAGACCGCCTTCGAGAAGGTCCCCACCCGCGCCTGGATCGGCCTGCTTGAGAACGAGAGCGCCGCCCAGTGCGCGATCGTGCTTCCGGAACACCACTGGCTGGAGGCCTGGGGCGATTATGCCGATGGCCCGGTGATGACGCTCCAGCAGCCCTGTATCGGCCCCCTCTACGACACGAAGCAGGGCGAAGAGTTGATCCTGGCCCTGCTCAAGGGGCTCGGTGCGGCGAAGGGTGAGGACTACCACGCCTATCTGCAGGCTCGCTGGCAGAAGGAGGTCCAACCCTCCGGCAGTTTCGTGCCCTTCGAGCGCTTCTTCCAGGTCGCCCTGCATGACGGGGTGGTGAAGCTGGACGCCAAGGTCCCGCCCCCGCCCCCCTTCAAGGGCTCCGCCGCAAATGAAGCGGCCGGCCGCGCCCTCTCTGCCAAAGGCACTGGTTTCGAAGTGCTGCTTCGCCCCGGCACCCAGGTCCATGACGGCCGCTACGCCAACAGCGGCTGGCTCCAGGAGCTCCCGGACCCCATCACCAAGGCCACCTGGGGAAATCCGCTGTCCATCTCCGTGGCGGACGCCACGCAACTCGACCTCCGGGACGGCGACCTGGCGGAGCTCGAGGCGGCGGGCACCACGGTGCGGCATCCCGTGATCGTGCAGCCGGGCCAAGCCAGGGGGGTCCTCGTCCTCGCGCTGGGCTACGGCCGCACCACCGGCGGCGTCGCCCGCGGCGTGGGCATCAACGCCTTCCCCCTGCTCGCCTCCGGCACGACGACGCCCACGCTTCGGCTCGGCGCGAAACTCTCCAAGGCCCGGGGACACGAGGAGCTCCCCGTCACCCAGAGCCATCACCGCATGGAGGGCCGCGATCTGGCGCGCTCCTTCTCCCTGACGGAGCTCGCCGCGGAGGCCAAGCGCCACCAGCCGGAACCCGAGCCCGCCACACTCTACCCCGATCAGCGGTTCCCCGACCACAAGTGGGGCATGGTCATCGATCTCTCCGCCTGCATCGGCTGCAGCGCCTGTTCCCTGGCCTGCCAATCCGAGAACAACATCTCCACGGTGGGCCCCGATCAGGTGGCCAAGGGTCGGGAGATGCACTGGATGCGCATCGACCGCTACTACGAGGGAAAGATCGATAACCCGAAGGTCGTGCACCAGCCCATGCTCTGTCAGCACTGCGACTCGGCGCCCTGCGAGACCGTCTGCCCCGTGAATGCCACCAACCACAGCCCGGACGGTTTGAACCAGATGGCCTACAACCGCTGCGTGGGCACCCGGTACTGCGCCAACAACTGTCCCTACAAGGTGCGCCGCTTCAACTTCCTGGAGTTCACGGCGGACAAGATCGAACCCGCCAGCCTCGTTTACAACCCGGAGGTGACCGTGCGCCCCCGCGGTGTCATCGAGAAGTGCACCTTCTGCGTGCAGCGCATCCAGGATGTGAAGATCCGCGCCAAAGGGGAAAGGCGCCCCGTCAAGGACGGCGAGGTGCAGCCCGCCTGCGCCGCCGCCTGCCCCGGCCGCGCCATCGTCTTCGGCGATCTCAAGGATCCGAACAGCGAAGTCTCCCGGCTCGTCAAGTCCCCGCGGGGCTACAAGGTGCTGGAGGAAGTGGGGACTCGCCCCGCCATCACGTACCTCGCGGATCTGAAGAACCCCGCCATGGAAGGCGGCGCCCATGCATGACGCCATGCTCCTTCCCGACGCCCTGCGCGAACCCGTCCTCACCGAGGGGCTCGTGACGCCCGGAGGCCTGGACGATCAGGTGCTGGCCCATACCGAGACCATGCCTCCCCGGGCCTGGTTCATCGCGCTGGCCTTCACCGGCACGCTGATGTGCATCGGCTTCGGCTTCATCGGATACACCGTCGCCACCGGCATCGGCGTCTGGGGCAACAACAGCCCCGTCTTCTGGGCCTTCGACATCATCAATTTCGTCTTCTGGGTGGGCATCGGCCACGCGGGAACGCTCATCAGCGCCATCCTCTTCCTCTTCCGGATGCGCTGGCGCAGCGCCATCGCCCGCTTCGCCGAGGCCATGACCATCTTCGCGGTCATGTGCGCGGGCATCTTCCCGCTCATCCACGTGGGGCGGCCCTGGCTGGCCTTCTGGCTCTTCCCCTACCCGAACCAGCGGGCCCTCTGGACGAATTTCCGTTCGCCCCTCCTCTGGGACGTCTTCGCCGTCAGCACCTACTTCAGCGTCTCCCTGATGTTCTGGTACCTGGGCCTCGTGCCGGATATCGCCTCCATGCGCGACCGCACCACGAACCGGTGGAAGAAGCTGGCCTACACCGCGCTCTCCCTGGGCTGGCATGGCTCCGGCAGCCATTGGCAGCACTACGAGAAGGCCTACCTGCTGCTCGCCGGTCTCGCCACGGGCCTCGTGCTCAGCGTGCACTCGGTGGTGAGCTTCGACTTCGCGACCTCGGTCGTGCCCGGCTGGCACATGACGATCTTCCCGCCCTACTTCGTCGCGGGTGCCATCTTCGCGGGCTTCGCCATGGTGGTGCTGGTCCTGGTGGTCGTCCGCGAGACCATGAATCTGAAGAACCTGATCACGGTTCGGCACCTGGATGTCATGAACAAGGTGATCCTGGGGATGAGCTGTCTGATGGGCTACTCCTACGCCATGGAGGGTTTCACCGCCTGGTACAGCCAGAACGCCTACCTGCACCACACCTTCCTGAATATCATCGGCGGCCATTACGCCTGGGCAGGCTGGCTCACCATCATCTGCAACATCGGCATCCCTCAACTGCTCTGGTTCAAGCGGTGCCGCACGAACTACTTCTGGATGATCTTGGTGGCCGTCTCCGTGACCGTGGGCATGTGGTTCGAGCGTTTCGTCATCATCGTCATCAGCCTCTCCCAGGACTACCTGCCCTCCGCCTGGCGGCTGTACAAGCCGACGATGGCGGACTTCGGGATTCTGCTGGGTTCCTTCGGCCTCTTCTTCACCCTGGTCCTGCTCTTCGCCCGGGTGCTGCCCGTCATCGCCACCTCGGAAGTGAAGGCCACCCTGTCCGGATCCCAGCCTGAGCATGGAGGCCGCCATGAGTGACCAGGCCTTCGCCGTCCTCGGCCTCTTCGACAGCGCCGACGCCTTGATGGCTGCCATCCCCCAGGTCAAGGCGCGCAAGCTCGGCCGCCTGGAGGCGTACACGCCCTACCCGATCCACGGCATGGACGAGGCCCTGGACCTGCGCCGCTCGCCCCTGGGCGGGATGGTGCTGGTCATGGGCATCCTCGGCGCGATCACGACCCTGGGCTTCGAGTACTGGATGAGCGCCGTGGACTACCCCATCGTCACCGGCGGCAAGGCGCCCTGGTCCTGGGAGGCCTTCGTTCCCATCATGTTCGAGGTGACGGTGCTCTTCGCCACCTTCACCGCGGGGCTGGGGATGCTGCTGCTCCTCAACAAGCTGCCCTTCTTCGGGCATCCCATCCTCGCTTCCAAGGCCATCCGCAGCATCACGCGGGATCGCTTCGCGCTGGCGGTGGAGGCCGATCCCGAGCTGGACGCGGAAGCCGCAAGCGCCGCGTTGCGTGCCGCGGGCGCCCATGACATCGAGCTGCTGGCGGCGCCGGACCGCGCCCCCTTCCTCACGAGCGACTTCATCCTGCGCGCCCTCGGCGGGATCGCCGCCGCCTGTCTGGTCTCGGGATTCGTGATGTTCTGGGCCATCAAGCTCTTCCCCGTCCTGCCCCCCATGTCCCACATGCAGGACCAGCCGCGCCTCGGCGCGCAACAAGGCAACGCATTCTTCACGGACGGCCGCGGGATGCGGATGCCGGTGCCGGGAACGGTGGCCCGCGACTACTTGCCCCTCGGTGCGGCCACCCAGGCGGAAGCGGCCGCGCTCCCGAACCCCCTGCCCCGCACGCAGGCCGTCTTCGCACTCGGCAAGGCGGCCTTCACCGATCGCTGCGCCGTGTGCCATGGCCCCCTCGGAGACGGCGCGGGCAGCCTCACCGCCGCCTACACCGCGAAGCCCGCGAACCTCCAGGCCCAGCAGTTCCGCGACTACCCGGACGGCAAGATCTACTGGGTCATCGTGAATGGCAAGAATGCGATGCCCAGCCATGCGGCGGACCTCACCCTGGATCAACGCTGGGCGGTGGTGCATCACGTGCGCGCCCTTCAGCGGGCCCAGAACGCGAAGGACGAGGACCTCCGATGAGATCCGAGACGACCGGCTCCCCGCTTCTCCTTGGCATCACCGCCGTGGGCTTCCTCGGTGTGACGGCCACCTACCTGACCGCCGGTCCCGAGCGCTTCTGGGCCAACTGGCTGCTCTGGTTCCTGTTTGTCTTCACGCTGGCCCTGGGCTGCCTCTTCCTGGTCGCCCTCGAGCACCTGGTGGCGGCGCGCTGGAGCGTGCCCATCCGGCGCCTGCCGGAACGCCTGGCAACGCTTCTGCTGCCCGTGGTTCCCGTGGCCCTGATCGCCCTGGGCGCCGTGCCCGTGCTCTACCCGGGTGCCAAGCCCGAGGCCCTGCAGAACAAGATCCTGGCGGGCAAGGCCTTCTGGCTGGGTCTGCCCTTCTTCTCGGCCCGCACCCTGCTCTGCCTCGCGCTCTGCCTGCTGGCACTGACCGTCCTCGTCCGGGGTTCCCTCCGACAGGACCGGACGAAGGACCCGCGCTTCACCGTCCAGGCCCGCAAGTTCGCCCCCGCCTTCATGGCGATTTTCGCGCTGGTGATCACGGTCCTGGCCTTCGATTGGATCTCGGGCCTGACGCCCGAGTGGTACAGCGATGTCTTCGGCGTCTATCTCTTCGCGGGCGGCTTCCTCGCCGCCCTGGCCGCGACGGTGCTGGCGCTCGGCCGCCTCCAGGGCCAGGGGCGGCTCCCGGAAGTGCGCCGGGACCATCGCTACAACCTGGGCGGCTTCCTCTTCGCCTTCACCGTGTTCTGGTCCTACATCGGATTCGCCCAGTACATGCTCATGTGGTATGCCAACCTGCCCGACGAGGTGGTCTGGTACAAGGTGCGCCTCGAGGGGGGCTGGCATGCGGTGACGGTGGCGCTGGCGATCCTGCATTTCATCGTCCCCTTCTTCGCCCTGGTCACCCGGGACGCCAAGGGTGATCCGCGCCGCCTGCGGTGGGTGGCCATCCTCATGCTCGGCGCCCACGCGCTGGACCTCTACTGGCTCGTGTTCCCCGTGCTCGGCAAGGGGGTCCTCTTCTCGTGGCCCGAGCTGAGTTTCGGCCTCTTCTTCATCGGCGGCGCGCTGCTCTGGGTGCGCAAGGCGCTCGATTGGGGCGAGGATCTGCCGGTGGGAGATCCCTTCCTCCAGAAGGGCCTGGAGTTCCGCCTGTGATCAACCGCTACGTCTCCCCCACTGAACTCCGACGCCTCATCTCCACCCTGCTGGTGGTGGTCGGTTTCATCGCCCTCGCCGCGCTCTTCGGCTTCATCGTGCTGCCTGGCCTCCGCTTCCAGGCCCACACGGCCCAGGAGAGCCCCGTCGTCGCCGTCCAGGGCGACACCGGCTGGCTGGATCCCACCGACACCCCCATCACGGCCAAGCATGTGCTTCCGCCCATCGACCCGAAGACCGTCCTGACGCCCAACCCCGAGCTGATGGCTCGAGGCAAGGCCCTCTACGGGCAGACCTGTGCCCCGTGCCACGGGATAGGCGGCAAGGGCGATGGCCCCGCCGGCAAGGGCCTCACCCCCGCCCCCAGGAACTTCACCGTGAAGGCGGGATGGAGGAACGGCACCAGGCTCGAGGACGTGTACCGCACGCTCGACGAGGGCCTCAAGGGCAGCTCCATGGTCTCCTACAACTTCCTGAGCAAGAAGGACCGCATGGCGCTTGCGCATGTCGTCCAGAGCCTGGGCGCCTTCGACCACGGCATCAACGATCCAAAGGCGATCGCCGGGCTCGAGAAGCTCTTCGCCGGCGCGGGCGAGGTGATCCCCAATCGCATCCCGCTGAGGCTGGCCGTCGATCGCCTCGTCCGGGAATTTCAGGCCGCGCCTGGCTTGAAGGACCGGGACGCGAGCCCCATTCTCCAGGAGGCCGTCCTGGATCCGACCCGGGCCGCCCAGACCCTGGCGGGCATCCCCGGCTGGCAGACCAGCGAGCAGGTGCTGGCGAAAGCGCTCCTGCCAGGCCTTCCCGCCAATGGTTTCGCGCCTGCCGTGGCCGGCTATTCCCCCGCCCGCTGGAAGGAACTCCGTACCGGCCTCCTGGGCCGCTGAGGATCACATCATGCCCATGCCCCTTCGGCGCCGACTCCCGCTTCTCACCCTCCTGGCCGCCCTGACCATGGGACATTCAAGTCCTGCGCAGACCCCCGCCAAAGCCCCGGCCTCTACGCCCCTGCCCTTCGCGGCGGAGGAGGTGGGCATCGACGAGAAGCTGAGCCAGCGCGCGGCCCTCGATCTCCCGCTCAAGGACGAGGACGGCAAGGCGGTCCCCCTTCGCGCGTTGATCGACAAGCCCACCATCCTGACCCTCGTCTACTTCCGCTGCACGGACCTCTGCTCGCTCCTGCTCCACGGCGTCGTCGACGTCCTGAACCGCACCCAGTCCGAGCCCGGGAAGGATTTCCAGGTCATCACCGTGAGCTTCGACCCGCGCGACACACCGGAGATCGCGGCCGAGAAGCGCGCCAGCTACTTGCGCGAGATCACCCGGCCCTTCCCGCCCGCGGCCTGGCGCTTCCTCACGGCAGACGCAGCCACCACGACGGCCCTGGCCGATTCGGTCGGTTTCAAGTTCAAGCGGCGAGGCGAGGATTTCATCCACGCGGCCGCCATCATCTTCCTGAGCCCCACGGGCGAAGTGACGCGCTACATGTATGGCACCGCGTACCTGCCCGCCGATCTGCAGATGGCCGTGCAGGAGGCGCGACCCACCATCAACAAGTGGCTGAAGATCTGCTTCAGCTACGACCCCGTGGGCCGCACCTATGTGCTCAGCTTCACCAAGATCGGCGCCACGATCATCCTGCTCGGCGCGGCGATCTTCCTGATCGTCCTGGTCCGCGCGGGGCGTCGCCGCAACCGCCAGGCAGAGGAGCGCGCATGACCTATCCTTCTCCCGCGCAACCCAGCTACCTCCAGGACACCGGAGGCCGCAAGGGCCTGATGGCCTGGATCACGTCCACGGACCATAAGCGGATCGGCGTTCTTTACCTCGTATCGATGGCCAGCTTCTTCTCCGTGGGGGTCGGCATCGGGTTCGTGATGCGGCTCGTGCAGCTCACGACCTTCCAGAAACTCATCACCGCCCAGACCTATAACGCCCTGTTCACGGTTCACGGCGTGGTCATGATCTTCCTCTTCGTGATCCCCGGATTGGGGGCCGTCTTCGGAAACTTCTTCTTGCCGATTCTCATCGGAGCCAAGGACGTGGCCTTCCCGCGCCTGAACCTGGCCTCCTGGTACTTCTTCATGATCGGGGCCATCCTGGCGATCCTCTCGCTCTTCACGGGCGGGGGCGCCCCCGATACGGGCTGGACCTTCTACGCGCCCTTCAGCATCAA
>JAPLLC010000173.1 GCA_026387775.1 Candidatus Methylomirabilota bacterium
ACGGGCCGCCGTCTTGCCTATAATATCCGGATCGCCGCTGGCCGCCACCGGGGGGAGGGATGCGAGACTGCTGGTGTCGAAATTGTTCAAGTCGGCGAGGCGCTGGAAGGGGAGGAGGCGCATGTCCTCGATCATCTGCCGGGCAGCCGCGACCCCCATCGTGGTTGTTCCTCCGACGGAGAGATCGGTATACCCCGTGGAGAACATGGTGGCAATGCCGAGGAGGCCGATGGACAGGATGGTCAGCCCGAGGAGGAGCTCGATCAGGGAGAATCCCCCTCGGCAGCCGTTCAGCCGGTTGGCCCTCCTAAGGAGAGATGCCCTTTGAGCGATTGTTCTCATCTCGGCCCCGCATCCCCGCGTATTGTTCCTCGACTGATCAGCTTTCTTTCGGTGAACTAGTTTTGATCAGATACGGATCGTTCTTGCAAGTGCCGGACCCAAGGATATTATCATCACTAACTACAAATACAATAAGCATTTCTTCTCTGTGATGCCACACCCAAGACAGTCAATTAATGTCAGAATGTCATTATTTGTCCTGACAAAAGGTACGAGAAGGACAGGGGAGCGCCGAGGGGAACATCCCCTCCGCGTAGGCCACTCATCGATGCGGCTTTCGGCGAGAGCCTTGAAATGCCGGAGGACTAGCCTCTTTAGATATTCGTAATGGCTTGATTTCCACAGGATGGGTGCTAAACTACAGAACCGTGGCATAAGATATGCTCTTACCAGGAACGTGAACGGGCGAAGTCGATGCTGTGTCTGGGACCGCCTTCTTCCATTGAAGCGGGGAGCGCCATGATGATCACGAGGCGACACGACCGAGGGTTCACGCTCGTCGAACTCGTGATTGCAGTCGCCATCGTCGCCACGATGGTTGCCGTCGGGATGCCGGTCTTCACGAATGCCATCAGCGCGCGCCGCTTGAGCGGCGCAGTGGAACGCGTTGCGACCGACCTCCGATATGTCCAGTCGCAGGCGGTGATGCGGAATGGCACCTTCCGTCTTCACTTCGGCACCGACCCAGCCGAAGGGAAGCCGGGCCAGTATCGCCTCGAACAGAACGTCAGCGGCGCCAATCCGTGGCTCCCCCTAAGCGGTTGGTACACCCTTTCAACGGATTACCTGGGGGTTACGCTCCAGAGCATCACAGACAGCGCGGCGATACCCGTCCCCTTGTACGAGGTGCGATTCGGCCCGCAGGGTTCGGTCACCAATACGGGCCCCCCCGCCTACCCGATTCTTCTCACCGTGGCCAAGTCGCCGCTGACGCGCACCATCAAGGTGATGCGTTCGGGACCGATTCGAATGCCGTAGCCGACCATATGTTGGTGAGGTCCGGCAATTCCACTCCGCTCCGTCATCCCTTCTATCCAACGACCGCCTCAGTATCCTCCGAGCCACGATGCAGTTTCAAGCGATTTGTGTCGCCGTCATCGGCGTGGGTCGTTACCTGATGTGCTACCTGAGCGAGGATTTCACGGAGGGTGGTTTCGGCATTCCTGGAGAAGCGCGCTCCGCACTGGAAGGGGCGAGAGCGGGGAGGCGGACAACAGGCGAGAGCGAAGAATGCAGCAGCGGCGCACGGGGCGGATGATCACTCACCCACCCCGTGTCCGCTCCGGATCACGCTCTCCCTGCGTCGGTGGAGAGACTCAGCAGATGTCCTTGATGGCAAACTCCAGCCCGAGCTCGGTCAGCTTCGCCTTGGACGGATTGCCCGTCTTCTTGTCCCAGCCGCGATACTCGTAGTACTGGTCCTTCAACCCCTCCAGGGTCTCCTTGGAGATCAGGCTCCCCTTCATCGGCCCATCGGGGACGGGCTCCTCCATGAAGCGAATCGGCAGGGTGTCGTCCGTCCGCGTGAACCCCTCCCGAGCCGCGAAGCAGCGGATCATGTTCCACTGCCGCTCGGCGATCTTGCGGGCCTCCGCATAGTTCAGGTTCCAGCCGGTGACGGCGTTCAGGGCATCCACCAGGTTGTCGCTGACCTTGGCGGGGCCCCAGATGGGCTCGGCCAGGTGACAGACGACCGCCGAATCGGCCAGGATCAGCCAGTGATTGACCTCCGCGGCCATCGCGCCCTTGCCTTCGAGCACCTTGCGGTCCACCGCCCCGCTCTTCTCCAGGGTGGGCCGGATGTCGTGGTGGCTCCCGCCGCGCGGGCCGGTGGCGTAGCCGACCGCCGTCCCCGGCCACGGCCGACAGGAGTGACCCGGCCAGTCCACGCCCTTGTTGGAGATCACGAAACGCTCGGACCCCTTCCCGACGATCTTGGCCGCCTCCCGGGTCCCTTTGGCGAGCAGGGCGCCGAGGCCCTCCCGCTTGCCGATCATCTCCGTCAGGTGGATCATGGCGTCGGCGTTTCCCCAGGTGAGGTCGAGGCCGCCCGTGTCCGCCTTGGTGAAGATCCCCTTCTCGTAGCACTCCATGGCCCAGGCCACGCTCATGGAGGCCTGGATCAGGTCGATCCCGTACTCGTCGCAGACCTCGTCGACTTTGCAGATGGCCTTGATATCGTCCACCTCGCAGATGCTGCCGAACCCGTACACCGTCTCGTAGTCTGGCCCGTTGATGATGGACTTGTATTTCCCGGAGGGGACGACGCTGTACTTGGTGCAGTTGATGGAGCAGGCAAAGCAGGCCCGGTGCCCCTTGACCACGGTCTCCTTCATGGTCTCGCCGCTGATACCCTCCGCCCTGGCGAAGGACTCGGTTTGCCAGTTGCGAGTGGGCAGGATGCCCGCCGCGTTCATGCTCAGGACGTTGCGCGGCGTGCCGTATTCGGAGAGGCCCATGACAGCCGGGTTGGTTTCCACGACCTGGTTGAGGCGCAGCGCGGTGTTGTAAACCCGCAGGACGTTCGGGACACTGACGCTGCCCGTGCCCCGCACCGCGATGGCCTTCAGGTTCTTCGACCCCATCACCGCACCCATACCGCCGCGACCCGCGGCCCGGATGTCGAGCAGGATGATGGCGTAGGCCACGCCGTGCTCGCCCGCCTCGCCGATGGTGGCAATCCGGATCTGGTCGTCGCCGATCTCCTGACGGATCATCTCCTGCGCCTTGAAGGGGTTCTTCCCCCACAGATGCGAGGCGTCCCGGATCTCGATCCGGCCGTCGTCGATCCAGAGGTAGACCGGCTTGTCCGCTTTCCCTTCGACGACCAGCCCGTCATACCCGGCAAACTTCAGCTCGGGGCCCCAGTAGCCGCCGAAGATGCTGTGGAAGAAGGAGCCGGTCAGGGGGGACTTGGCGCACGCGGTGGAGCGGGAGGCGGCCGGGATCATGGTGCCGTTGACCGGCCCGGTCATGAAGAGGAGCTTGTTCGCGGGTCCGAGGGGGTCGGCCTTGGCGGGAATCTCGTCGTAGAGAAGACGGGCGGAGTAGCCCGCCCCCCCGATGAAGTCGCGCGCCCAATCCTCGCGCAACGGCTCTTTGGTGACCGCCTTCTTGGTCAGATCGACGCGCAGCATCTGCCCCTTGTATCCGCCAAACTTGAATCCGTTCGTCACGATCGTCCTCCTCCAATCGGGAAGATGAGGGTGACCTCATCTCCGGTCTTGACAGGCTTCTCTTTGTCCAGGGTCGAGGAGCCGGCCTCCCCGTTCAGGACGCGCAGGATCGGGGTCATCTCCCCCGTCGCCGGGTCCACGAGCACCTTCTTGAGGGGCGCGCCGTAAGTCCGGAGCAGCGCGTCCAGCGTCGCCTGCACGGTCGCGGGATGGCCCACCTCGACCTCGACCACGGATGCGCCAAAGACATCCCGGATCACCGAGAATCCCTTCACCCTGACCGTCGCCACGTCTCGGCCTCAGCGGCTCACGGACTCGAGCCAGGCGTGCGCGATCGCCTTCGCCTCCGACAGCTTCGGCCGGGCAGGGCGAGACTCCATCTCCTTCCAGACGATGGCCCGGGGGACGCACATGGTGACGCAGGTCGGGTTTCCGAAACAGTAGTCGCACTCTTCCATCAGTATGGGGACCGGGATTTCCGGGATGTCGACGAGGACCACCTTGATCCGCGAATTCCGCGGATTGTACTCCCCTGTCTTCACCGCGGAGCATGCCAGTTCGCAGAGCTTGCATCCCGTGCACTTGTCCACCAGGACCTCGATGTGCTTTGCCACTGTCACACCACCTCCTTGTTCTCTTCATACAGGAATTGCAGGGCGTCCTTCTCCGACTGGTGACGGATGCCATTACACAATGCATCTTGCGGGACTGTCAAGAAGTGTTGAATACAAACTTGAAAAGGAGGCCATCACGATACGTTTGAAATCCTCACTGGCGCCGTAGCGTCCGGGCGCGGTAACGCTCCGCCTCTGCCTCACGGCTCATGCCGGCCCGTTCGTAGAGGATGGCTAACCGATCCGCCAGCTCAGCCCGGACGGTGGGGGCGGCGGAGACAGAGGCGTTGATACCGTCCCGCAGCGCGACGATGGCCAGATCCAGGCGGCCCGACTGCTCGTAGAGGCGGGAGAGCGCCTGATAGGGTTCCGGCTGGCTCGGTTCGAGCCGGACGGCCTCGATGAGTTGCTCTGCCGCCGGCTCTGGCTGATTCATCTGGACATAGACGGCGGCCAGCTTGAGGTGCCCGCGCGCCTCGCTGGGGGCCAGGGCGATCGCCTTCCGGTACTCCTGGATGGCGGCCTCCGACTGCTTGCTCAGCAGGAGGGCGTCGCCGAGGAACAGGAACCCTTCGTGATCCGACCGGCGGGCGAGGAGTTTTCGGGCGGCGTCGACGGCCGTCGGCCCATCCTCCGCCTGCACCGCCGCCTTGAGCAGCGCCTCCAGGACGAGCGGGTCGTCGCGGCCGAGGAGGCCGAGCACTCGGCGATATGCCTCCACCGCCGCGCGGCCCCGCCCCGCCGCATCATAGACCTGGGCCAGCTTCATCCACGCGTCCGGCGACTCGATCTTGAGCCCGGCCGCCCGCTCGTACTCCGCGACCGCTTCTCCGCGCCGGCCGCTGGCAGCCAGCCAGGCGCCCAGGCGCATGTGGGCATCGTAGTCGTCCGGCTGTAGCCGCGCCGCCTCCTGCATCGCCCGGATGGCGGCCTCCGGCTGTTTGAGCCGCCAGAGGCCGATGGCCAGGTTATACTGGGCATCGGCGAGGCCGGGGTCCAGCTCGACTGCTTGCGCCAGGAGCTTGACCGCCCCCTCCACGTCTTCCTGTTTGCCCAGCTCGATCCCCTTCCTGAGGAGCTCCAGCGCCTCCGGCTTCCGGAGCAGCCGCGCCTCCGCCTCGCGCTCCTCCCGATCCGTGAGGACTTGCAGCACGCCAAAGCCGCCCTCCGTCTCGAAGACGGGGCTCAGCCGCCCGACCCGCGTCTTTGCCAGGGCGGCCCGGACGGTGGGTGAGAGCGTGGCCGGATCGACGCGCCCGAGATAGCCGCCTCGCGCCCGCTCCGGACCGGTCGACTGCTCCCGGACGATCTGGTCGAAGGGAACTCCGGAGGTCGCCCGGATGATCGCGTCCCTCGCCTGGATGTGGGTCGGGACCACGAGGAGGCGGACGGCCGGCGTCTTCGGCGTGCCCGCCTGCCCCGCGCCGACGCCCTCGACCGTCCAGAGGGTCCCGAGAAACACCGCCAGGAGAAAGACGGCCCGCACTGTATATCTATTCCAGCGCATCACGACTCCGACCTCCGCCGCCCGGCGTCCGCCACACCCATCCCGGGGATGGGTGCCCGGCGAGAGACGCATGTCATCGCCCGCGCAAAAACGCAGGGCGAGCCGGAACTTCAGCCCGCCCTGCCTTGCATCGTCACGCACCGCTAGTCGGCCTTGAGGACCGCCCCCTGGCTCCCCGAGGTGACCATCCGGGAATACCGATGGAGCCAGCCGCTCTTGACGCGGGGCTCGGGCAACCGCCAGGCGGCCCGACGCGCCTTGAGCTCGGCTTCGCTGAGGTCCACCTCCAGGAGCCGTTTCTCGATGTCGATGCGGATCCGGTCGCCCGACCTGAGCAGGCCGATAGGGCCGCCCGCCGCCGCCTCGGGTGAGACGTGGCCGATGCAGGCCCCGTGGGACGCCCCGGAGAATCGGCCGTCCGTGATCAGCGAAACCGACTTCCCCAGACCGCGACCGATGATGGCCGAGGTGGGCGAGAGCATCTCCTGCATGCCCGGGCCGCCCCGGGGACCCTCGTAGCGAATCACGACCACGTCCCCGGCCTTCACCTTGCCGCTCAGGATCCCGGCCAGTGCGTCATCCTGCGATTCGAAGATCACCGCCGGCCCCTCGTGCCGCATCATCTCGGGCGCCACGCCGCCCGCCTTGACGACACCCCCCTCGGGGGCCAGATTGCCGAACAGGACCGCGAGCCCGCCCGTCGCCCGGTACGGGTTGGCCAGCGGCCGGATCACGTCGGAGTCCTGCACCGCCGCATCCCGGATCACTTCGCCCAGCGTCTTCCCGGTCACCGTGGGCCGATCCAGCTTCAGCACGCCCCCTTTGTCGGCCAGCCGCTTCAGGATAGCGCTGATCCCGCCGGCGCGCCCGACGTCCTCGACGTGATGATGCCCCGCCGGGCTCACCTTGCAGAGGTACGGCACGCCGTCGGAGAGCTGGTTGATGCGCTCCAGGGAATATGGGACCCCCGCTTCGTGGGCGATGGCCAGCGTGTGCAGGACGGTGTTCGTGG
>JAPLLC010000010.1 GCA_026387775.1 Candidatus Methylomirabilota bacterium
CTCGATCACATTCTCCAGCTCGCGGCCGTTGCCGGGCCACGTGTGACTGATAAGGATCGCCATGGCCTACGTGGAGATCTCCCGGATGCCGGAGTTGGACTCCTGGCCGAACTTCTGCACGAAGTGGTTCGCCAGCAGCGGGATGTCCTCTGGCCGGTCCTTGAGGTCCGGCAGCGTGATCGGGACGACGTTCAGACGGTAGTAGAGGTCCTCGCGGAAGACTCCCTCCTCGACCGCCTTCTTCAGGTCCCGGTTGGTGGCGGCGATCACCCGGACGTCGATCTTGATGGTCCGGGAGCCCCCGACGCGCTCGACCTCCCGCTCCTGGAGGGCCCGGAGGATCTTCGCCTGGAGGTCGAGCCGCATGGAGCCCACCTCGTCCAGGAAGAGGGTCCCCCCGGTGGCCAGCTCGAACTTGCCCACCTTGGTGGCGATGGCCCCCGTGAAGGCCCCCCGCTCGTGGCCGAAGAGCTCCGACTCCAAAAGCTCCGCCGGGATGGCGGCGCAGTTGACGGGGACGAAGGCCTTGGTAGAGCGCGGGCTGTTGTAGTGGACGGCCTTGGCCACCAGCTCCTTCCCCGTCCCGCTCTTCCCGTACACCATCACGGTGCTGCGGCTGCCGGCCACCTGCTCGATCAGGCCGAACACCTCCTGCATGGGCCGGCTCTTTCCGATCAAATTTTCGAAGTGGTACCGGGTGTGGAGTTCCTGGCGGAGCGCACTGACCTCGTGCCGCAGGCGACGCTCGTCCAGGGCCTTCTCGATGGTGAGGAGCATCTCGTCTATCTTGAAGGGCTTGTTGATGTAGTCGTAGGCGCCGTCTTTCACCGCCTGGACGGCCTGATCGATGGAGCCGAAGGCGGTCATGATGATGACCACGATATCCGGGTTCAGCTCCTTGACGGCCCGCAGGGCCTCCATGCCGCCCAGGCCCGGCATGCGGACGTCCGTCACCACCAGATCGACCGGCTCCTTCTCCAGGAAGGCCAGAGCCTCCGTCCCGTCGCCGCAGACGGAGGCCTGAAAGCCTTTCCGCTCCAAGACCTTTGCCAGCAGCTCCCGCATCTGCTCTTCATCGTCTACGACCAGGATGCGCTCGTGCGAACTCATGTGGTGCCTCCCCCTGCTGGGAGCCAGATGGTGAAGGTGGTGCCTTGCCCCACCTCGCTTGCGACGTCGATGCTTCCGTGATGGTCCTCGACGATTCGCCGGCTGATCGCCAGTCCCAAGCCCGTGCCTTTGCCCACCCCCTTGGTGCTGAAGAAGGGGTCAAAGATCCGGAGCATGTGCTCGGGAGAGATGCCCGTGCCCGTATCCGAGATGATCGCCTCGACGCCGGAAGTTGCGGGCCGGCCGACCCGGTGGTGGCGCTCGCCCGCCGGGACCGGACGCGTCCTGAGCGTGAGCCGGCCGCCCCCGGGCATGGCGTGCCAGGCATTGATGACGATATTGAGCAACGCCTGCTCCAGCTGATTGGCGTCGCCCACGGTGGGCGGGAGGCCCGCCCGCAGATCGGTCTCCACGCTGATCTGCCCCTTTACGATCTGGTGCTCGGTTAAGCCCAGGACCTCTCGCAGCAGTTCGCTCAGATCCAGGGGCCGCAGCTCCATCCGGGCGGGCCGGGCGAAATTGAGCAACTGCTGGATGAGCTTCGTGATGCGGTCCGTCTGGGCAATGATGATCTCCAGTTCCTGGGGGCGAGGCTTTTCGGCCCCCCATTCCATCATCAGGTATTCCGCGGAGCCGGAGATCACGTTCAGCGGCGTGCCGATCTGATGGGCGATGCCCGCGGCGAGCTGACCCACCACGGCCAGCTTCTCGGCCTGCTGGACCTCCTGGGACAAGGCCACGCGGTCCGTCATGTCCTCGATGGCGAGCACCGCTCCCACGACCTCGTCCGTCGCCCCGCGAAGGGCGCTCCCGCGAATGTTCAGGACAACACGGCCGCGACGGAGGGTCTCGTGCTCGAAGTAGCGCAGCTCGAACTCGCGCGCCTGGTTCGTGAGCAGGCGGCCCACCTCGGCGCGCAAACCTTCCGACTCCAGTGCGGGGAACGCGTCGAAGAGCTTTCGCCCCAGGACCTCGCTTTCCTGGATCCCGTAGCGATCCGCCATGGCACGGTTCCAGGTTCGAATGCATTCCTCTGGGTCCACCCCGATGATGCCGTTGGTGATGCTCTGGATCACGTTTCGTGCGTGCTCGCTCTCCTCGAGGAGCCGCCGACGCGCCTCGTCCAGGTTTCGAGCCAAGGCGTTGAACTCCCGGGACAGCTGGCCGACCTCGTCCCGCCCCGAGATGACGACGTCCTCCGACGGGGTCCCGCTGGCCAGGGCCTGGATGCGCGTCATCAACTGGGCCAGGGGCGCGCTCACCGTGCGTTGAATCACCAGGGAGATGAGGATGGTGAGGATGAACGTGATGGCGGCCAGCGTGCCGAGGAGGGCGTTTCGCTCACGGGCGAGGGACTCCTGCATGTCCCGCAAGCTCATCGTCACCTTGAGGGCGCCCAGCAGTTCACCGTCTGCCGTGAGGGCGATGAGGTGACTCCAGACCGGCATCTCACCCAGCACTTCCGGCTTTCCCGACTGTTGGGGGAGCCCGAGAAGAGGCTGAAGGTCCTCGGGGCGAAGGGCCCGATCGATCGCAAACAGGCCCCAGGTGTAGAACGAGTGGCCGGTGGGATCGTACACGATCACGCCGAAGCGTCCCCGCTCCAGCGTGGATCGCTTCAGGATCTCGGAGAGATCTGTCGGGGTCCGGCGCTTGAGCGACTCAACCATGGGAATGGCGAGCGTGTTGGCGATCCGTTCCACCTCCGCCGCAGCCTGCCGCTCGTGCGTCTCACGCTCCCGGCGCAATGTGATCGTCGCCAGGAGGATCAAGACGAGGAGCAGCGGGAGGAGGACCCAGAGCGTGAGCTTGGAGCCGAGGGTCATCCGCGCTCCTCCCGGCAGGGCAGCCTGAAGGCGCGGCAGGTGTTTGCGGCGGTCGTCCGCCCGATTTGTCCGGAGTCGGCGCCCCACAACTCCGCTAGTCGGTCCGCGATCAGGGGCAGGTAGGCCGGCTCGTTTCGCCGACCTCGATGGGGTGTGGGGGGAAGGTAGGGGGCGTCGGTTTCCAGCAGGACCCGATCGCGCGGGGCGTCACGAAAGATCTCCCGCAACCCGTTGGCATTCGGATAGGTGATCGGCCCTCCCGCGGCGGTGTAATATCCCCGAGCCCACGCCTCGGTCGCCATGGCGCGGTCTCCGCTGAAACAGTGGAGCACGACGGCGGGAATCTCCTCCGCGCCTTCAGCCAGGATCCGCATGGTCTCCGCGTGGGCCTCCCGATCGTGAATGGCCACCGGCAGCCGCAGCGCCCTCGCCAGTTCCAGGTGAGCGCGGAACGCCGCCTCCTGCGCCTCCCTGGGGGAGCGGGTGCGGTAGAAATCGAGGCCGGTCTCGCCGATGCCAACGACCTTGGGATGCGACGCCAGCTCCGCGAGTTCGGTGAGCGCCGCCGCGGTCGCATCCACGGCGTGATGGGGGTGGATGGCGACCAAGGCGAACACGCCATCCTCCCGATCCGCCAGGAGGACGGCCTCGCGGCTGGAAGGGAGATCGTATCCGACGAGGACCAGATTTGTCACGCCTGCGGCACGGGCACGCGAGAGAGCCTGAGGCCTGTCGGGATCGAACTCCGGCATGAAGAGATGGCAATGCGAGTCAATGAGCACCGTGTGGCACCTTTTCTTCCCATTCTAGCCGACCTGTCCCATTCTGGCAAACCCCGTTACACAGGCGGCCCAGTGCCGACTCGCCTCTTGCTTCACAAGAGAAAGTCTGGCAAGCTTCTCCCCGGAGACGACAAGGGTGGACGCGAGATCTCCTGAAGGAGTTCACGATGCCTAGCACGAAAAGGAAGAAGTGGGGCTGGATCATCCTCGCCATGCTCCTGGTCCTGGTGGCGGGCGGGGCGGTCGGGTACCGGATCGCGGTGGGGATCCTGAAGGGCAAGGTCGTGGAGGCGCTCGGGCCCGGCAGCGAGATCCAAGACATCCAGGTGGGATGGTCCGGCGTCGCGGTGCGCGGCCTCCGCATCAAAGGCCCCCAGGGATGGCCCGCGCAGGACGCGCTGCGCGCGGAGCGGGTGACCATCGTCCCTAGCCTGCTCGACCTGCTTTCCGGGGAAATCCGGGTCCGATCCGTCACGATCGAGAAGCCGTATCTGTCGGCGCTGCGGGCCAAGGACGGAAAGCTCCGGGTCGTTCCCACGCTCCTGGAGCGGCCGCTGGCCAAGGGCGGCGGGGCCGCTCCCCCAGCCGCCGCGCCTCCCGCGCACATCGCGACGATCACATTGCGTGACGGTGTGGTGGAGTTCTTCGATGCGACGGTCGCGCAGCCGCCACTCAAAGTCAGGCTGGAGCAACTCCAGGCTTCGCTGCGGAACGTGGTCGTGCCTGCCTTGACCGGCAAGAGCGATTTTGACCTGACCGGAGTCCTGAAGGGGGTCCGCCAGGATGGCCGTATCAAGATCGGGGGGTGGGCCGAAGCTGCGACCAGGGACTCCACGGTCAAGACGGAGCTGCGCGGCGTGGATCTCGTGGCCCTGCAGCCCTACCTGAGCAAGGCCGCTGAGGTGCGGGTGCAAGAGGGCACCCTCGATCTGGATATCCAATCCGACGTGCGCAAGAACCGCCTGCGGGCGCCGGGCAGGATTACGATCGCGGGGCTGGAGCTCGCCCCGTCCCAGGGTATGATGGGTACGTTCATGGGGGTGCCCCGCGGTGCGGTGCTGGCGTTCCTGAAGGACAAGGGCAACCAGATCGCGATGGACTTCATCATCGAGGGGGATATCAACAATCCGCAGTTTTCGCTCAACGAGGCCTTCTCCACGCGCATGGCGGCCTCGATGGCGAAGACGCTGGGGGTGAGCATCCAGGGGGTTGCCGAAGGGGTTGGTATGCTGGGGCGCAAGGGAGCCGAAGCGATGGGCGGGACCGCCAAGGGGATCGGAAACGCGATCGGCGGGCTGTTCGGCGTCCAGAAGAAGTAGGCTGCCCCCTACTTCTTGCCGGCGGCCTTGGCGACCGCCTCGAGCAAATTGGCGGCGTGCGGGTTCGTCACCTGGCGCTGGATCAGGATCCCCGTCGGGGTCACGTCCTTCCCGTAGTACGCCTGGTTCAGCGCGTCCCGGACCGCCACGACCGCTCCGCTGAGCGATGCGCCCGCATACAGCCCGCTGGCGCGCGAGTAACTGATGATGTCGCCGCTCAGATTGGCGGTCGCCGCCTCGGCCCCCACCCCGATCGGGCCGAGGGCCACGCCCACGTCGGCGCCGAGCTTGCTGCTGGTGGACAGGAGCGCCGCGAGACCCCGGTCGCTCAGCGCCACGAGGACCACCTCGGTGGCCTCGCCGCCCGCCTGAATGCCGATGCTCCCCTGTCCGATCGTGTAGAACGCCGGCCCGCTCCAGGTGTTGGCCTTCTGATCGTACGCCAGCAGGACGCCGCTTCCACCCGAGGCCCCGAGGATGAAGGCGAGGCGGAGGACCTGTGGGTAGATCAGCACAGCCTTGGCGTCTTTGAGGAGGGGGCGAAGACTGGGCCCCACATCCGAATCGGCGAGGAACGCCTCGAATGTCATGTGGGCCTTGTCGACCAACTGCTGGGCGTCCATGGCGTCGTCCGCAAACGCCGGGGTCGGGCACCACGGGGGCGCGAGTGCCAGGAGGCCGACGAGGAAACCCACCTCGATCACCGCCAAAATGCACGTCCATCGCCGTTTGTTCATCCCATCTCTCCTCGTGTGAAGGGCCGGTCCGGCCGGCGAGCTTCTCGTCTCCGTCTCGTACACGAGTATAAGCGCAAGAAGGCGACCTGTCCATAGGTCCCCCCCCCGGACCCCCGGTGCGGTCTGCGGGGATGAGCAATCCTCCCGCCGTCGCGATCACGTTTTGCTTCTCGGGGGGGGCTGTGATAACCTCCACTTCGCGATGACGTGCTGGTGAACCCTTTCACGCGGAGGCCTTTGGGAATGAACAGAACAGAACTGCACGATGTGATCACCGACCTGCGAAGCCTTGGGCTCTCGACCGGTCCGGATCCCCGCCTGCCGAAAGGCGCGCGGCCGTCCGCCGATATGCTGGATCGTTGGGCCCGCGCGGCCGCCCTGGCCGAGCCGGATGCGCGCCAGGCGGCGATCTGGGCCATCCGCGCGGCCGCCCATGCCACGGGTCTGGTGCCGGCCTCCATCCAGGGGCTGTACGTCGCCCGGGGGCAGGGGAAGTGGCCCGGCCGCACCGTGCCCGCCATGAATCTGCGCGGCTGGACCTACCAGACCAGCCGCGCGGCTTTCCGCGCGGCGCGGAAGATGGGGGCCGGCCTCCTCATCTTCGAGCAGGCGCTGGCGGAAGCGGTCTATGCAGCCCAGCCTCCCGTCGAGTTCACGGCGGGTGTGTTGGCCGCGGGGATGCGGGAGGGGCACACGGGCCCGATCTTTCTCCAGGCGGATCACGATCAAATCAACGCGAAGAATTACGCCGCGGATCCGGGCAAGGAGTTCCAGCGGCTGAGCGACGTGATCCGTGAGCAAGTTGCGGCTAGCTTCTTCAACATCGACATCGACGCCTCGACGGTGGTGGATCTCGCACCGCCGACCCTGGTCGAGCAGCAGCGGCTGAACGCCGAACTCACGGCGAAGTTCACCCGGCTGGTTCGGTCCCTGCAACCGGCGGACGTCACCATCTCGGTCGGGGCCGAGATCGGCGAGGTGGGGGCGCACAACACCACGCCGGACGAACTCCGTGCCTTTATGGCCACGTATCCCAAGGCACTGGCCGACGCTGGTGGCGGGGCAGGGATCACCAAGGTCAGCGTGAATTCGGGGACCTACCATGGCGGGAAGGTCCTGCCGGACGGGAGCCTCGCCAAGGTGCCGGTGGCCTTCGACACGCTCCGCGACATCTCGCGGGTCGCCCGCGAGGAGTTCGGCCTGGCCGGTGCGGTGCAGCACGGCGCCTCCACGCTTCCCATGGATTTCTTCGGCAAGTTCCCCGAGAGCGGGACGGTGGAGATTCACTTGGCCTTGGGCTTCAACAATCTGATCTTTGATCATCCGCGCTTGCCGCAGGCGATCAAGGACGAGATCCGGACCTACTGCTTCACCCATCATGCCAATGAGCGGAAGCCCGATCAGACCGAGGCCCAGTTCATCTACACCACGCGGAAGAAGGCGTGGGCCGGCATGAAGGAGCGATTCTGGAACCTGCCCGCCGACATCCAGGAGGCCCTCATGGTCTCGCTGGAGGAGATGTTTCGCGACATGTTCGTGCGCATGAACGTGGGCCAGACTGCCGAACTGGTCGCCCAGCACGCCCATGCGCCGGTGGTGCCGGTGCCGGTCCCTCCGGCCCTGGCGAAGGCGCTCGCCGCGTGACGGAGTATTGTCCGGTTGTGCGGAAGAGACGCGGTGTCCTATTTGACAAGAATGTCGGGCGGCACGGATAATCCGGAAGTTCGGAACTTTTGGCGGACCCTTCGGGGTCCTCAACGTCGAGGTCTGGAGGGGAAAGGAGTCGGTCCATGTCACGTCTGATTCGGATGTTTGCGGTGATGATCCTGGCGGTGGCCGTGGTGGTCGCGATGGCTCCGACCGGGGCGTCGGCGGCCAAGGCCGAGGTCAAGTGGTCGCAGTGGAAGACGACGGAGGTGGGCGAGAAGCTCATGAACGAGCTGAAGGCCGCCTTCGAGAAGGAGAACCCGGACATCACGCTGACCCTGGCGGACTCGCCGTTCACCGGTTTTCACGACAAGGCCGTCACATTGTTCCAGGCCCAGAAGTCGGCGGATGTCCTGCTGGTCCAGGTGGATTGGGTGGCGGAGTTCGCCGACCTGGGGATACTGGAGCCCCTGGACTCCTGGCTCGCCAAGGAGCCCAAGGAGTACATGGACAACATCCCCACCACCTTCCAGCAGAAGTGGCAGGGGAAACAGTACTACCTCCCGCTCCACTCCGGCTGCGTGGCGCTCTACTGGAACACCGAGATCTTCAAGAACGCCGGGATCGCCGGGCCGCCCAAGACCTGGGAGGAGTACGTGGCGATCGCGAAGAAGGTGACCAATCCGGAGAAGAAGATCTTCGCCACCACGGCCACCTTGCAGGTCGAGCCGCCGACCAACATGACCTACGACATCTACCCGCTGATCTTCCAGGCGGGCGGCAGCCTGATCGATGAGAAGACCAACAAGGCGGTCTTCAACAGCCCGGCCGGCGTGAAGGCGATCCAGTGGTACGTGGACCTGATCAACAAGGACAAGGTGGCGGTGCCCGGCGTCCTCAGCAACGGGGAGAAGGAGAAGCGGGCGAATTTCGGGGCGGGCAACGTTGCCATGATGTTCGAGGGCCCATGGGGGATCGCCATCCAGAAGCAGTTGAACCCGAACCTGAAGTACGACATCGCCACGCTGCCCAAGGGCATGACGACCGGGACCGTGGTGCGCGGCTCGCTCAACACGGTGACCACCCAGGCCCAGAACAAGGAGGCCGCCTGGAAGTTCGTCCGCTGGATGTCCGGCCCGGTGGGGAACGAGATGTGGTCCAAGGGGAGCGGCGACTTCCCGGGGCGCAAAGACGTGGCGGAGAAGCCGTTCTACAAGGAGAACAAGCTGGTCCAGGCCTTTGTGCAGCAGATGCTCCTGCCGAACGCGCGATCTCCGTTCCTGGGGATGCCGAATGCGGTGCAGATGAACAAGATCATCACCACCGAGATCCAGAACGTCGTGCAGGGGAAGAAGAACGCCAAGCAGGCCCTGGACGAAGCGGCGGCGGAGTGGAACAAGATCCTGGCGAAGTACCAGAAGTAACCTGATCTGGACGAAGGACTGTCGTGAACCGGCCCGGCTCCGTCCGCCTCTGGCGGAGCCGGGGCGGTTCAGGGTCTGACGATGTCCACACCTCTGACGTTCCGCCGACGCTATCGCCACGAGATCCAGGCCTACGGCTTCCTGGGACCGGCCCTGGTGCTGCTCGGGCTCCTCATGGTGTATCCCCTGGGCCAGGTCATCCGGATGAGCTTCTACGAGGTCACTCTCCGGAAGGAGGCCTGGGTCGGCCTGGCGAATTACGCCGAACTGCTCAAGGCACCCCTCTTCTGGCAGGTCCTCTGGCAGACTGTGGCCTTCACGGTGGGCAGCGTGGTGATGCACCTGGTCATCGGGATGGGGCTGGCGCTCTTGCTCCACACCAAGATCAACGCGCAGATCCGGAACTTCCTGCGGGGTCTGCTGATCATCCCCTGGCTCTTTGCGCCGACCGTGGCCGGGATGATCTGGGTCCTGATGCTCTCCCCCTTCGGAGTGGTGAACGGCTTCCTAACCACGATCGGTCTCCTTGATGCCAACGCCACCATCAACTGGCTGGGGAGCCCGGCCACGTCGCTCGTGTCGGTCACGACCATGAACATCTGGCGGGCCTTTCCGTTCTTCATGGTGATGCTGCTGGCGGGGCTCCAGGCGATCCCGGAGGACGTGTACGAGGCGGCGGACATCGACGGGACCACCCCGCTCCAGAAGTTCTGGTACATCACCATCCCGGCGTTGAGCGGCGTCATCATGACGATCGTGCTGCTGGATTCCATCTGGACCTTCCGCGCCTTCGACCCGGTGTACGTCATGACGGGCGGCGGGCCGGTCAACTCGTCCCAGGTGCTCCCGACCATGATCTACTTCGACGCGTTCCAGCGGCTGAAGTTCGGGTACGCGTCGGCCGAGGCGGTGGTCATGTTCCTGATCCTGTTTGCCTTCAGCGTCGTCTACGTCCGGCGCGCGGTGCGGGAAATTGGCTAGATCGCGACAAGAGAGCTGGGGGATGCGGGCCCGACGGCGGGCCGCACACGCGGCCATCTACACCATCCTGGTGGCAGTGACGGCCATCATGCTGTTCCCGGTGGCGTGGATGCTGACGGTGTCGGTGCGGCCGAACGTCGAGGTGATGAAGATTCCGCCGCAGTGGATCCCCACGGTCTTCACCCTGGCGCCGTACGCCAAGGTCCTGGGGAGCACGCGCTACCTGCGGACATTCCTGAACAGCTACGTCATCGCCTTGGTCGTGACCGCCTTCTCCCTCTTCATCGGGGCGCTGGCGGCCTACGCCCTGGCCCGGTTCCGGTTCAAGGGGTATCGCGCGGTGATCATGTTTCTGATCATCACGCAGATGTTCCCGCTGGTGCTCCTCTGCATCCCGTACTTCCGGCTGGTGGTCCGGCTGGGCCTCTATGACACCCTGACGGCCCTGATCGTCGTCTACACGACGTTCACGCTTCCATTTTGCATCCTGATGCTGCGGAGCTACTTCGCCCAGATCCCCAAGGATATGGAAGAGGCGGCCATGGTGGACGGCTGCTCGCGTTTGGGCGCCATCGCCCGGACGCTGTTGCCGATGTCCTTCCCGGCGCTGGTGGGGGCCGGCCTCTACACCTTCCTGCTGGCCTGGAACGAGTTCCTCTTCGCCGTGGTGCTGATCGAGTCCTGGGGAAAGCGGGTCATCACCATCGCCATCTACAGCCTGCTGGCCGAGTTCGTCACCGAGTGGAGCATGATGATGGCCTTCTCCGTCCTGGCCAGCGCCCCCCTGGTGATCGCGTTCATCTTCCTCCAGCGCTACGTCGTACAGGGGATGACGGCGGGGGCCATCAAGTCATGACCCCGGAAGTCGCTGCCGCGCGCCCGTTCGACGTGGTCGGGTTCGGGGTCAACGCCCTCGATCTGATCGCCATCATCGATGGGTATCCCCTGCCGGACATGAAGGCGCAGTTCAAGGAGTTCGACGTGCAGGGCGGCGGGGTCACCGCCACGGCCATGGCCGCCTGCGCCCGGCTCGGGCTCCGGACCCGATATGTCGGGAAGATCGGCACCGATTTCTGGGCGCGTCTCTCGCTGCGCACGCTCTCGAAAGAGGGGGTGGACGTGCGCTGCGTCATCCGGGCCAAGGGGAGTCCGGGCCACGTCAGTCTGGTCCTGGCGGACCGGGCGACAGGGCAGCGGACGCTGTTCTTCCGCCGCCCCCCGACGTACGCGATCCGACCGGAGGAGGTGGACCGGGCGGCCATCACGGCGGGCCGGCTTCTGCACGTGGACGGGATCGATCCCGAGGCCGCCGTACAGGCGATCGGCTGGGCCCGCGAAGCCGGCATGCGGGTGACCATGGACGGGGAGCGGATCGTGCCCGGCATCGAAGAGGTGTGGCCGCGGGTGGACCTGCTGGTCTGTAATCCGCGGTTCCTGGCGGCGGTCACCGGGGAACAGACACCGAAGGAGGGGCTGCAGGCCCTTGCGGCCCGCGGTCCGTCCCGGGTGGCCGTCACGCTGGCCGAGGAGGGGGTTCTCGGATTCACCGAAGGACGCTTCATGCGCATCCCGGGCTTTCCGATCAAGGCCGTGGATACGAACGGTGCCGGGGACGTCTTTCACGGGGCCTGCGCCGTCGGGGAACTGCGGGACTGGTCGCTTGAATGGACCCTGACCTTTGCCTCCGCCGTGGCCGCCATGAAGTGCCGCTCCCTGGGCGGCCGACGCGGCATCCCTCGCCTGCCCGAGGTTGCCGTGTTCCTCGCGGCTCACGGCTGCACCGAGATCGCCGACGCGATCGGATGAGCCAACCTCACGCGGCGGGCCCTCCGTCGAACCGCCCCTGATCGGCCGCGTGCAGCAACCGCCGGCAAATCTCGTCGCAGACCAAGAAGCCCTTGGATGTCAGCCGCAGCCTGTCCTCCCGAAAGACCGCCATCCCGTCCTCGATCATCTTGTCCAGGAGGCATCCCCACCGCATCTTTAGATCGAAGGCGAAGTCCGCGCTCAAGCCCGTCACGTCGAGTCCGCCGCTCCGGAGACCCAGGAGGATTCGTTCGGCGAGCATCTCTCGCGGTCCCACCTGCTCCTCACCGCCTACCGGCAAGACGCCCCGTCCCAGCCGTTCAAGATAGGTAGCGAGGTCCGAGATGTTCCACCAGCGCCGGCCGCTTCGCCCGTCACCGGCCTTCCGAAACGAATGGGCCGACGGGCCGAAGCCGAGATAATCTTCGTGGGACCAGTAGGCGCAGTTGTGTCGGCAGCGGAATCCGGGGAGGGCGTAGTTCGAGACTTCGTAGTGGTCGTATCCGTGACCGCGCAGCACCTCCATCGTCCGCTCGTACATGTGCGCTTCGAGATCCGTGGGATTCGCGCGAACCTCGCCGGTCTGTATCTGACCGGCCAGCGGGGTGTGCTCCTCGACGATGAGGCTGTAGGCGGCGACGTGTTGCGGCGCGAGGCCCGCGGCGGTCGCCAGGTTGTCTTCCCACTGGGCCAGGGTTTGCCCCGGGATCGAGTAGATGAGGTCGAGGCCGAGGTTGTCGAATCCGGCGCTGCGGGCCAGATCGATGACGCGGAGCGCCTCCGTCCGGTCGTGGACTCGGCCGAGTGTCCTGAGTTCGGAATCGTGGAACGACTGGATGCCGACACTCAGCCGGTTGACGCCGAGGGCGCGATAGGCGCGAAGCTTCTCTTCGGTTACCGTGCCGGGGTTCGCCTCCAGCGTCACTTCCGCGTTCGGCGCGATCCTGAAAGCGGCGTGAAGGCGGGACAGGATCGACTCGAGCTGTCGGGGAGTGAGAAGCGACGGGGTGCCCCCCCCAAAGAAGAGGGTCTCGAACGTTACGTTTTCGGCGCCTGCTTGGCGGAGCGAGATCTCCCGCGTCAGCGCTGCGAAGAAGTCCTCGATCAACTCAGTGTTCTCCACCGAGTAGAAGTCGCAATAGAGGCACTTTCGTTCACAGAAGGGGATATGGACGTAAAGAGAGCTCAGCGCAAGATCCCCTTTCCATTATACGGGGAAGGGTGAACAAGGAGATGGAGATCGGCGTTGGACCCTGTGGCCTACTCCCACGGTCGTTCAAGCATCTCCCGGGTCTCCTCGACGGCGATCTTCCAGATGGCCTCCATGTCGGCGTCCGGGCGCTGGTGGTAGCCGCCGTAGTTGCCGTCACCGAGCAAGGCGCGCAGCGCGACCGGGTCGCACAGCCGCACGCGGTCAAGGTCAACCATGGGCTTCCGCTCGGCCGGCAAAGTGACCCCGGTCAGACGCGTCCAGGGGAAGTTCTCCATCCACGAGCCGTGCGAGGCGACCGGATCAATCTCCACCACTTGCCCCCAGGTGCGCGGTGCGTTCCACCAGTTGTGGAGACGCACCTTCACCCCCGGATGGTCGGCCATCCACTCACCGGCGAGTCCCTGCACCGGCGAGTTGCCGCCGTGGCCGTTCACGAGCAGGATGCGCCGGAAGCCGCTGTCCGCTAGGGAATCAAGAATGTCGCGGACCACCAAGAGGTAGGTTTCGACGCGCAGCGAGATCGAGCCGGGGTAGGCCCGGAAGTACGGGCTGATTCCATAGGGGAGCGCGGGAAACACCGGCACCCCGAGCGGCTTCGCGGCCTCGACCGCCACCCGCTCTGCCAGAATCGTATCCGTGCTTAGGCTGAGGTTCGCATGTTGCTCGGTGCTGCCGAGCGGGAGCACGGCACGATCCTCCCGCCGAAGGGCTGCTTCCACCTGCATCCAGTTCTGTTCGTAGATCCTCATCCGACCTCCCGCTTGTCCCAGGGCCTTGAAGCAACCCGCGTGATGATGACGACCACGAAGCCGTGGTACAACGATCCGAACACGAATAGGATGTTCCGTGGGAGGTGCAATGTCAAGGGAGGAGAAGACTTTGCCCTTGACAGCATCCCGGCCGTACGGGCATCCTGCGCCGGTTCTGGTGAGGGGAGCCTCCTGGGACTTATTGCGGCCGGAGAGCCGATCATTCAACCGAGAAGAGACCGCCCCGGCAGTCTCGGATAACAACCCAAAGGAGTGCGAGATGGGAAACGGCAGCAAGCCTGTGCGACTGTCCTACGAAGCGCTGCTCGAGCTCAAGCGCTGGAATACGCCGAGCGTGTACAACGGCTGGGAGGCCTTCACCAAGCAGGATCGCACGAAGGGGCACTTCAATCTGGAGGAGACGCGCGATTTCATGCCGCAGATGGGCCCCATGGTCGGCTATGCGGTGACCGTGGTCATCGAGCCGAGCAACCCGAGCTATCCGAAGGCGAACCCGAACGCCTGGAGTGAGTACCGCCGCTATATCGCCGCCGCCCCCGGTCCCAAGATTGTCATTGTTCAGGATCTGGACAAGCCGAACTTCGTCGGGGCGTATTGGGGCGAGGTCAACAGCAACATCCATCGAGCCCTCGGCTGCGTGGGGAGCATCATCGACGGGGTGATCCGCGATGTGGACGAGATGTGCAATGCGGGCTTCAAGGCCATAGCGAAACGCACGAGCGTCGGGCACGCATATTCCACCCCCGTCAGATGGAATTGCGAGGTGGATGTGTTCGGGTGTCCAGTGAAGCCCGGGCAGCTCATTCACGCGGACAAGCACGGGTTCCTGGTCATCCCAGAGGAGGATGAGGCGTATCTTCCCGATGCGTGCCGGTTCATGGACGCCAACGAGTGCCGCACGCTGATTCCAGCGGCGAGAGCTTCCGCGGGAAAGACGATGGAGGAGGTCCTGCGGGAGATGGACGAAGCGGGAAGGCGGTTCGGCGAAGCGGTCAAGGAGAAGTTCGGCACCAAGGGGGAAGGGTAGAGTCGTAACGGCGCGAGGACATGTCGGTAGCGAATATGTATCTCAAGACTCAACACTACTAGCCGGGGCCGGGGGCCTGGTCTGTCCCCTCTGTTCTTTTTCTGCCTCAGCACCCGGAAGATTCCGGTTGACTCGCTACTCCCCTGGTAGTAGCGTCCCCCTCAACGTCGGGTTCCCTGTGGGTTATTGTGCCCCGTTCGCCGGTTTCTGTGGTCCCGCGCTACGCCGGCCAGGTCGCTCCCGGTCGCGCCGGTTTCCAACTTCCTATCCGGTTCCACTATGCATATCACCGTCTGGGGTGCCGGAGCCATCGGAGGGATCACCGGCGGGGCCTTGGCCCGCACCGGGCATGACGTCCTGCTGGTGGACGCACATGAAGAGCACGTCCGCGCGATTCAGCGGGACGGCTTGCACGTGCTGGATCCGCGGGGCGACTGGCAGGTGCAGGTCCGGGCGGCGACGCCGGCAGAGGTGCGAGGGCCAATCGGCCTCCTCCTCCTGGCCGTCAAGGCCCAGGCCACGGCGACCGCGCTGGCGCAGATCGTGCCGCTTCTCAGCCAGGACTCCATGCTGGTGTCTGTCCAGAACGGCCTCAACGAGGAGCTGATCGCGGAGCGAATCGGGGCTGCCCGCACCGTCGGGTGTCTCGTGAACTGGGCCGCCGATTGGGTGGCGCCCGGCCGGATCCAGTACGGTGGGCCGGGGAGCCTGACGCTGGGCGAGCTGGACGGGCGGATCACACCCCGCGTCCGCGACCTGGCGAAGTTGCTCTCGGCCGTCCAGCCCACGCGGGTGACGGAGAACATCTGGGGGCTGCTCTGGGCCAAAACCTGCTACGCGGCGCTCCTCTTCGCCACGGCGCTGACCGACGAGACGATCTATGACGTGGTGGAGCGGCCCCTGCCGACCCAGCGGATGCTCGTCCTGCTGGTCGCCGAGGCCATGGCAGTGGCCGAGGCGTGTGGGGTCCGGGTGGAGGCCTTCGACGAGTACGATCCGGCGCTCTATCGCCGGGGAGCGGCGGGGGACCTGACCGCCATCGAGGCGGCCATGGCGGAGATCTCCCGCTTTTACCGGAAGCACACCAAGGTCAAGACCGGCATCTGGCGCGACCTGGCGGTGCGCAAGCGCAAGACCGAGGTGGATTCGCAGATCGGGGTGGTGGTCGCCAAAGGCCGCCGCCTCGGCGTGGCCACTCCGCTGCTCGATCGCGTGGTGGTCATGATCCATGACCTGGAGGACGGGCGACGCGTCATGGGGTGGGCGAATCTGGATGAATTGGTGGCCCTGGCCTGAGCGGGCCGGGCCGTTTCGTCGGGGAAAGTCCCGATGTGGGGAAGGAGAGGCAGATGCGAAAGGGAACGCGAGCCACACGGGTACTGGTCGTGATGGCGCTCTTCATCGCGGCCGTCGCCTGGGTGGCGGACGGCGCGGCGGGCGAGAAGCGGGGCGGCACGTTGACCATCGTCCGGCCCACCGATCCGGTGTCGCTGGATTCCAACCTGGAGACGACCGGGCCCGGGGCCTGGGTCTACTACAACATCACCGAGCCTCTCCTGGTACTGGACGAGGCGGGCAAGCTCACGCCGCGGCTGGCCACGAGCTGGCAGGTAATCTCTCCCACCAAGATCCGCTTCAAGCTGCGCCCGAACGTGAAATTCCACGACGGCACGCCGTTCAACGCGCAAGCGGTCAAGTTCACCATCGACCGGGCCTTCAACGAGAAGCCGGGCGCGCGCTGGGCCAGCCTGGCCGGGCCGTTCACCGGCGCCGAGGTCGTGGACGATCTGACCGTGGACATCACGACGAGGGAGCCCTACGGGCCCTCCCTGCGCTCGCTGGCCATGGCCTATGTCGGGATCGTGTCGCCCGCGGCCGTAAAGAAACACGGCGAGAACTACGGGCGGAATCCCGTCGGGACGGGGCCCTTCAAGTTCGTGGAGTGGAAGACCAACACCAGCATCACCATCGAGAAGAACGCCGACTACTGGGGCGACAAGGCCCTGGTGGACCGAGTGATCTTCAAGGTCGTGCCCGAGGAGGGGGCGCGGATGATCTCGCTGCGCACGGGCGAGGCGGACATGGTTCTCATCCCGTCGCCGGCCGAGCTGCCGAGCCTCAAGCGCGAAGGCAAGTTCAACGTCTATGAGGTGGTCGGAGGGCGCATCATCTTCGTGGGCTTCAATCTGAACAAGCCCATCGTGAATGATCCCCTGGTGCGCCAGGCCATGTTCCACGCCGTGAACATCAATACCATCCTCGACAACATCTACGAGGGGGCGGCGGTCCGGCCCAAGAGCTATCTGGCGCCCAGCGTGTTCGGCTTCAAGGACATGCAGTTCGACAAGCTGTATCCGTACGACAAGGCCAAAGCCAAGGCCCTCTTCGCCAAAGCGGGCTGGACGCCCGGGCCCGACGGGATCCTCCAGAAGGGCGGGCAGAAGATGACCCTGTCCTGGCTGGCCTCCCGTGGCCGCTACCTAAAGGACGCCGAGATGGCCGAGGCGGTGCAGGCCCAGCTCAAGGAGGTCGGTGTGGATGCCCGGCTGCAGTTCCTGGAGTGGGGGGCGCTCTTCAGCCAGATGCGCTCGGCGAACCTGGACCACCACATGTACACCTTCGGCTGGATCACCACCAACAACGACGCCGACTACACGATGTACTCCTCGTTCTTGTGCAAGAGCGAGCCGCCGGCGGGCTGGAACCGCGCCCGGTATTGTGACAGCAAGGCGGACGCGCTGATCGAGAAGGCGCGGAGCAGCGTGAATCAGTCGGCGCGCGAGAAGATGTACGGCGAGGTCCAGACCATCATGGCCAAGGAGCCCATCTGGATCCCGGTGGCCAACACCAAGGAGGTCGTGGTCACGCAGCGCTACGTCCGCGGCTTCTCCGTGCATCCGGTCGAGTACAACCTGGACCTGACCAAGGTCTGGATGGATAAGTAAGCTTCTCGGGAATCTCGTCTGACTCAGGTGCCCCCGGGCGGGTGGCTCGGGGGCACCGGGCTTTTTCGATGCTCTTCTACGTGTTGCGCCGACTCCTGCAATCCGTCCCCGTGATACTGGGCGTGATCTTTGCGGTCATGCTGACGATCGAGATGATCCCGGGCGACCCCGTTACCCTCATGCTGGGCGAGCACGCCACGCAGGAGTCGGTGGCGGCGGTTCGTGGGGCCCTCGGCCTGGACAAGCCGCTGCTCGTCCGCTATGTCCAGTACATCGGCAATCTGCTTCACGGCGATCTGGGCCGATCCATCCGCGAGCGGCGGCTGGTGAGCCAGGAGCTGGCCGACGTCTGGCCGGCCACGCTGGAGCTGACGACGGCGGCGCTCGTCTTCGCCGTCCTGGGCGGCGTGCTCGCCGGCGTCGTCTCGGCCGTGTGGCCGAACTCCTTCTTCGACGGTGTGATGCGGCTGGGCTCGCTCTTCGGTCTCTCCATGCCGGTCTTCTGGACCGGACTCACGCTGATCATCCTCTTCAGCCTGTGGCTTCCCTGGCTGCCGGTGGGGGGTAGCGGCTCCTTGCGCCACCTCATCCTGCCCGCCGTGACGCTGGCCCTGCCGTCGCTGGCCATGGTCGCGCGCATGACCCGCTCCAGCGTGCTGGAGGTGCTGCGCGAGGACTACATCCGGACGGCGCGGGCCAAGGGGCTGCGCGAGCAGGTAGTCGTGCTGAAGCACGGGCTGCGCAACGCCTGTATCCCCATCGTCACCCTGCTGGGGCTGCAGGTGGGGCAGCTCCTGGGCGGGGCGGTCCTCACGGAGACCGTCTTTGCCTGGCCCGGCATGGGGCGGCTGATCGTGCGGGCCATCTTCGCCCGCGACTATATCCTTCTCCAGGGGGCGATCCTGGTGTTCGCGCTGACGTTTGTCGTCGTCAACCTGCTCGTGGATATCTCATACGCGATGTTCGACCCGCGGGTGAGCCGGCGCTAGCCGCTTCGCGGCGCGCAGGGGAGCAGAGGAAAAGGGAACCCCCCTGCACCCTATCCCCTCTTGCTCCTCTGCAGCAAACGATAGGTCACGACAACCTCGACTACGGATGCGGAGTCTTTGGTGCAAGCAGGTCAGGCTTCGACAGTCAGGGCGGATGCGTGGAAGCGGTTCTGGCGAAATCGCCTGGCCGTGGTGGGTCTGGTGATCGTGGCCGGCCTGCTGGTCTGCGCGATTTTGGCGCCGCTGCTCGCGCCGCATGATCCGGGGCTCCAGGAGCTATCGGCCAAGCGGACGCCGCCGGGGGCGCGCTTCTGGCTGGGGGCGGACGAGTTCGGCCGCGACATCCTGAGTCGCATCATCTACGGGACGCGGGTGGCCTTGCTGGTGGGCACGGTCTCCGTGGGGATCGCGCTGAGCCTCGGCCTGTTCTTCGGGATCCTCTCGGGGTACGTGGGCGGGTTCGTCGACAGCCTGGTCAGCCGCGCCATGGAGATCCTGCTGGCGTTTCCCTATCTGCTGTTGGCCATTGCCGTGGTGAGCGCCCTCGGCGCGGGGGTCCTGAACACGACGCTGGCCGTGGGCATCTGGGCCATGCCCGCCTTCACCCGGATCGTGCGGGCCTCGGTCCTGTCGCTCCGGGAGATGGACTTCATCCAGGCCGCCCGCGCCATGGGGGCCCCCACCCGGGCCATCCTGCTCCGGCACCTGCTGCCGAACTTCCTGCCCACGCTCATCGTCTACTCGACCCTTTACATGGCGAACGCCGTCCTGGTCGAGGCGGCGCTCTCTTTCCTCGGCCTCGGCGTGCAGCCGCCCACGGCCTCCTGGGGGCTCATGGTAGCCACGGGCCGCGACTTCCTCCTGATGGCGCCCCACATCACCACCATCCCCGGCCTGGCCATCATGCTGGCAGTCCTGGGCTTCAACCTGCTCGGCGACGGCCTGCGCGACGCGCTCGATCCCCGGCTCCGCACCTGAACCACCAAGATGCTGAGGACGCCAATCGGGTCGGGCTCCAGACATTCAGGCACTTAGAAGCGCAGAGGTACCAGGCACCTATTCCCCCTGACGAGACGGAGGCGAGCGATGTCCACGGGACCCATCACGGTCGGCGAGATAACGGCGGCGCCAGGGCAGAGGGCGCGCGGCTTCCTCAGTGTAGAGGTGGGGAAGGGGCTCAGCGTGCGGATGCCGGTGGTGATCATCAACGGGAAGGCCGACGGGCCGGTGTTCGCGGTCACGGCGGGTGTCCACGGGGCGGAGTACCCGGGGATCGAGGCGGCCATCCGGCTTTCCCGGACGCTGGATCCGGCCGAGGTGCGGGGAGCCCTGCTCATCGTTCCGGTGGTGAGCGTGCCCGCGTACCAGCGGCGCGCCATCTACGTGAACCCGCTCGACGGGATCAACTTCAATCGCGTCTGTCCGGGCAATCCGATGGGCACGGTCACCGAGATGATGGCCGACCTGCTCTTCAAGAACGTGATTGCGCAGGCGGACTACTACATGGATCTGCACGGCGGGGACATGATCGAGGCGCTGGTCCCGTTCACGCTCTACTACAAGACCGGGAATGAGGCGGTCGACGCCAAGTCGCGGGCTTTGGCCGAGGCCTACGGCATCCCCATTATCCTGGGCTCGACGGTCCTGCGCGGGGGGACGTACGGGGCGGCGGCGGCGATGGGGAAGCCCTCGGTGCTGACCGAGGCCGGCGGACAGGGGATCCTGGACGAGCCGTCCGCCCAGACCCACATGCGGGGCGTGCTGAACGTCCTCAGGCGGTTCGGCGGACTGCCCGGCCAGCCCGAGGCTGTCCCCGTGGCGGAGTACTACAGCAGGTTCGTCTGGCTGACGGCCGAGCAGGACTGCGTCTACTACCCGAAGGTCACGGTGGGGCAGCAGGTCCGGGAGGGGGAACTGATCGCCGAGTTCACGGATCTCTTCGGGGAGAAGATCGGCGAGTTGAAGTCGCCCGCCACCGGGCCGGTCCTCTTCCTCGTCACCTCGCCCGCCATCAACAAGAACGACCCCCTGATGGCGATAGGCTCCCGGTAGGACTGCAGGGGAGCAGGGGGAGATTGCGAATTTCGAATTGCGAATTTCGAAATTGGCTCGACCCCTCCGCACCTCCGTAGTAGTTCCGTCTACTTCTTCCTGGACAGCGTGGGTAGAACGGCCAGGGTCGCCTCCACCATGGAGACCGCCTGGTGCAGGTGGAAGCAGACCTTGTTCTGCGCACGGACGAGCCCGACGCGTAGCTGCCGGGCCTCGTCGCTCTTCGGGGCGAGGGCGCCCAGCCGCCGCATGGGCTCCAGAGTCGGGAAGGGCGGGACCGCCAGCGTCGGGTCGTGCTCGAAGCGATCCGCCCGGCAGTAACCGATCGGGATCAACTCCCGGCCCAGGGTCATCAGGCAGTCGTTGACCAGGTCGGTGGCCGCCGCGGAGAGGGGCTCGCGGCGGAGGCGCCGGGCCAGGGCGCCCAGTCGCTTGTCGAGGCGGCCCAGGAGGTCGAGTGCCGGCCCGACATCGAAGCGCCCCTTGGCTTCCTTCAGATAGCGGCCGAGGATGGCTTCGGCCTCCGATACGACCGCCCGATAGTCCAGGGGCAGGATCTCGTCCTCCAGCAGCCGCTGCGCGACCAGTGTGTAGACCTGCGCGTCCCGGACCAGGAAATCCGGGTCCAGCTTGTCCAGCGTATCCTCGGGGGTGTGCCAGAACCAGCCTAGCCCCCCGGTCCGGGGCTGGCCCCCCATGAGCTGGGCCCAGCCCTGCGCCGAGATCGAGGTGTCTGGCGGCTGCTCTGACAGCGTCATGAAGGCGGAGGGGATGCCGTGGCCCCAGAAGGACTGGTCGCCGGCCCGCTTGGGGCGTACCCCGGACAGCCGCTGGCCGGTGATCTTCTCCAGGATGTCGGAGGCGAGGGGCTGCGCCTCGGCCATGACGAAGGCCTCGGTGAGGACGGTGGCGCCCTTGGCGCCCAGACAGTCCACGTTGAGGTTCAGGACGCAGTGCTCGTGCAGCTCCTGCCAGAAGGTGTCCGCGTACCAGGCCGATCCCCCGTAGCGGGCATGGGAATGGCCGGACCAGAAGGCCAGCCGCAGGTCCCGCCGCATCCGCTTCCGCCGTCCGGCCATGATCCGGCCGATCTCGAGTTGCGTGGCGTTGCCCGTGCCGTTGTCCATGGCCCCGTAATACCAGGAGTCCACGTGGCCGCTGACCAGGAGGAAGTCCCCGCTGCTCTTGGGGGCGCGCAGGTGGGCGATGAGCAGGGGCAGGCTCCGCCACTTTGTGTCCACCGCGGCGCGGATGCGGACGCGCACCGGTCCGCGGCCGAGGGCCTCGCGCAGTGCCGCGCCGCCCGCGGCGTCCACGGAGACGATGGGGGTCCTGGGGAGGAGCTTGGCCGTCTTCGGAGTGGGGGAGCCCCAGACGATGGAGGCGATCATCTCGTGGGGGAGCTTGCCGCAGATGTTGATCTGAGCCGCCGCCCCCGCCCCCTCGATGCGGAACATCTTGGCGGGCATCGCCAGACCGTCGGAGAGCGCCGCCCGCCCCTGCACGGGAAGTGTCGCCAGCGTCGCGGGATCGCCCCGGCCGACGTCGACCAGCTCCAGGACCACCCCCTCGGGTGGCGTGGAGGCGGCCATGGCATGGGTGATGCACGGAATGCCGAAGGTCTGGCTGTTGAGGATCTCCAGCAACGCTGCGCCCGGCCAGCTCGTCCAGCAGTCGTGGCGGTGCTCCTCGATCTCAAAGCCCCAGCCCTTGAGCGTCCGGCCGATGTAGCGGAAGGCCTCCCGCTCCTCCGGCGAGCCGGACAGACGCACATTTCGCGTGATGTGGAGTGTGTACTCCTCGATCGTCTCCGCCGTCACCTGCCGCGCCAGCGCCTGCTCGTCCCGTGAGAGTCTCACCGCATCGCTCCTTGTCGGCTGCCTGCCCGACGCCTCGATGGCCCCTGATGCCTGACGGATCATCCTCCATCCACCGGGCGGTTTTCAACGCCATTCTTGCGATGGAACCGCAAGCGCGGACAAACCGCCAAGAGGGCTCAGCCGTTCTGTCGGGCGGGAGATGCAGCCGAATCCGGCCACCGTCCGGCGGGACAGCCGCTTGTTGATGAGCGGCTCGATGGAGCGCAGATCCTGCGTCGGCACGGCAGAGGAAGCGAGAGGCAATCCTCGCGCCGCATGAGCGGAAAAGGTTGACGGAGGGGATATGGTGGCTCGTTAACGCGCCAGCAGCGCCAATATTGCCCCGCCGGCCATCACGGAAGCGATCTGGCCCGCCGTGTTCGATCCCATGGCGTGCATGAGGAGGAAGTTGTTTGGGTTGGCCTCCAGCCCGACGCGGTTCACGACCCGGGCCGACATGGGGAACGCGGAGATCCCGGCGGCGCCGATCAGCGGATTCACCTTGCCGCGGGTGACGATGCAGAGCAGCTTGCCGAACCCCAGGCCCGCCACGGTGTCCAGGGCAAAAGCGACGAGACCCATGCCGAGGATGAACAGGGTCTGGGCGGTCAGGAACTTGCCGGCTGACATGGTGGAGCCGATGGTGAGCCCCAGGAAGATGGTTACCAGATTGACCAGTTCGTTCTGGGCGGCGCTGGAGAGTCGCTCGACGACCCCGGCCTCGCGCAAGAGGTTTCCGAACATCAGCATTCCGATCAGGGGAGTCGACATTGGGGCGATCAATCCGCAGACCAGCGTGGTCACGATAGGGAAGAGGACGCGCGTGGTCTTCGAGACCGGCTTCTCGGTGTAGGGCATGACGATGGCCCGCTCGGCGGGGGTGGTGAGCGCCCGCATGATGGGCGGTTGAATGATGGGCACCAGCGACATGTACGAGTATGCTGCGACCGCAATGGGGGCCAGCAGGTCGGGGGCAAGGATGGAAGCCACGTAGATGGACGTCGGGCCGTCGGCCGAGCCGATGATGCCGATGGAGGCGGCCTGGTTGATGTCGAAGCCGAGAAGGGTCGCCATCAGCAGTGTACCGAAAATACCGAACTGGGCGGCTGCACCGAGCAGCACGGTCCTCGGCCGCTCCAGGAGCGGGCCGAAGTCGGTCATGGCGCCGATGCCAATGAAGATCAACAAGGGGAACAGCTCGTTCTTGATGCCCATATCGTAGAGGATGGTGAACAACCCTCCCGCGTCGGTCATCCCGGTGACGGGGATGTTCGCCATGATGCAGCCGATCCCGATCGGGAGCAGCAGCACCGGCTCGTACTCCTTGACGATGGCCAGGAAGATCAGGATCCCACCGACCGCGATCATGATCAGGTGACCCCACCCGAAGTTGACGAAGCCCTCCACCAGTTTGGCGGTGACCTTCGGATCAATCATGCCAGTTCACCTATCGGCCGAAGGGTTAGCGACGCGGCCGGCCGCCTTGGGACGCGGCCGGCCTGGATCCCGGTTCAATCGAGCACGAGGAGCGGCGCGCCGAAGGCCACGCTCTGGCTCGGTGCGACGAGGACCTCAGCGACGATCCCGTCGCGTTGCGCCCGGATGCTGTTTCCCATCTTCATGGCCTCGATCACGCACAGCTCGTCTCCCTTCCTCACGCGATCCCCCGCCTTCACCGCGACCGAGAGAATCTTGCCGGGGAGCGGGGCGGTGACGCGCTCGCCCGCGCCGGGGCGACTGGGCGGCGCCGGGGCGGCCGCCGGCGTCGGACCGGACACAGGGACGGCCTGGCGCGCCACCTCCAGCTTTTCCACGCGACCGTCGATCAGTACCGTGGCCGAGGTCCCGGCGATCTCCTTGACCTCGACCGTGTGCGGCTGGCCGTTCACCAGGATCCTGGTTCGCTCAGTCCTATCCTGCTTCGCCTGGTACCTGGAGCCGTCGAGAAGGACAGCCGTGGCGCCGTCACCCGAGCCCTTCAGTTCGACGGTATGCTGCTTCCCCCCGTGAGTCAGCGAGAACAGGGCGGGGGCCGCCGGCGCCCGTCGCACGATCTCGACCTTTTGCGAGACCCCGTCGATGACGACCGTGGCCGAGGTCTCGGCCCTCTCCTTGACCTCGACCGTGTGCGACTGACCGTTCACGACGATCCGCTTGCCGTCCGTCTGGTCGCGCTGAACCTGATAGCGGGAGCCGTCCAGGTGGACGGCCGCCGCTCCGGCTGTTCCCGCCGTGACCTCGACCGTGTGCGAGGCGCCCGCAACGGTCAGTGTGAGGGCGAACGGCTCGACGCTGGGAGTCATAGACACAGCAGGCGGTGCTGCGGGCGCCGCCGCCGACCGGGCCGCCGCCGCGGCGACCGTGGAGGCCAGAAGGACCAGCGGGGCGCCGAAGGCCACGCTGTCGCCGGAGGCGACGCATACCTCCGCGACGACGCCGTCGCGGGGTGCCTTCACGCTGTTTCCCATCTTCATGGCCTCGATCACGCACAGTTCGTCCCCCTTCCGCACGCGATCCCCCGTCTTCACCGCGACCGAGAGGATCTTGCCGGGGAGCGGGGCGGTAACCGCCTCTGCGGCCTGTGCCGCGGCGGGTGCCGCCGACCCCGACGCCTCAGCACCAGCCGGTGGGTGTGCCGGGGCCGCCTGAGCGGGCACGGGTGCCGCTGTCCCCACCGTCAGGCCCTGGGCCTCCAAGAGGTCCTTGCCGGTCGCCACGGCGAAGATCTTGCCGAGGATCATGATGGCAACCATGAGCACGAGCAAGGCCAGAAAGACGATGCCTAATCCATAGATCGTGACGTTCAGCGCCAGCATGAAGTCCACGCCCATATCCCTCCATGACGCGCAACCCGATTGCGACTGGGAACCTTCCCTGCCGCGGACCCACGCCACAGGCTGTCCGCGGTCCGACTCACGATCGTAGTCCGGGTCCCGCTACTTCGCCCCGATGGCCACCGCGATGGCCGCCAGTTGGTCCCCGCTCAACTCGACGGCCTTCTTCCCGCGGTTGGCCAGAAACTCCTTGGCCACCGGCGGGAAGAGCACATACGACAGGACATCCTCTTCGCTCTTCGCGAGCGCGGTTTGCGGCACGGTCAGGGCGGCCTTTCGCTCCTGGAGCGCGATGCGGACCTGTGTGAACATGCCGACCTTCAGCGCGCGGTCACCGTTCGCGACGCGGATGCGGCTGGTGACGGCGTTGGTGGCCTTCACCTCTTTCGGCACCATCTTGTACCGCTCGCCCAGCAGGACGTTGAGCACGGCCTGGCTGCCACAGATCTGGCTGGATGGGGTGACCAGCGGCGGATAGCCCAGATCCGCCCGCACCCGTGGGATCTCCTTCAGCACCTCTGGGAGTTTGTCCTCCTGGCCCTGTTCGCGGAGCTGATTGACCAGGTTGGAGATCATCCCGCCCGGGACCTGGAACTGCAGGACGTTGGTATCCACCCCGTAGGTCTTCATTTCGAGATGGCTGTAGTTCTTTCGCACCTTGGCGAAGTGTTTCCCGATGTCGGACAGCTTGGCCAGATCCAGGCCCGTGGCCCGATCGGTGCCCGCCAACGCCGCCACGAGAGTCTCCGTGGGGGGCTGAGACGAGCCCAGGGACATGCTGGAGATGGCGCAATCCACCATGTCCACCCCCGCCTCGGCCGCCTTGAAGTAGGCCATGGACGCCATGCCGCTGGTGTAGTGAGAGTGGAGAGAGATGGGGACCTCGGTCACCGCCTTCAGCCGGGTGACCAGATCGAAGGCGTCGCCGGGGGAGATCAGCCCCCCCATGTCTTTGATGCACAGCGAGTCGGCGCCGATCTGGAGCAGTTGCTTGAACGTCTTGACGAAGCCCTCGTTGTTGTGCACCGGGCTCAGCGTATAGCAGACGGAGGCCTGGACGTGGCCACCGTACTTGCGCACCATGCGCATGGCGGTTTCCATGTTGCGGATGTCGTTCATGGCGTCGAAGATCCGGAACACCTGCATCCCGTTCTCGACGGCCTTGGCTACGAACCGCTCCACCACGTCGTCCGCGTAGTGGCGGTAGCCGACGACGACCTGTCCTCGCAGGAGCATCTGCAGGCGCGTCTTGGGCATGCGCTTCCGCATGATCCGCAGCCGCTCCCAGGGGTCCTCGTTCAGGAAGCGCAGGCAGGAGTCGAAGGTGGCACCGCCCCAGACCTCCAGGGACCAGTAGCCGACGTCGTCCAGCATCTCCATCGCCGGGATCATGTCCTCGGTCCGCATCCGTGTGGCCAGGAGCGATTGGTGGCTGTCGCGCAGGACGGTTTCGCAGATGCCAAGCGGTTTCTTCGTCTGAGCCTGGATCACGGTCCCACCTCCATGTTTGCGACGGTGCTGTGAGCCCTCGCCTAGAACGCCCGGGTGCCATCCGCGCGCATGGCGAGTAAAGTCGGGTGGATGCGTCGAAGGGGGGAAGCAGGCTGGAAAGCCGGATGGAGCCGCTTCGCCCGAAACCTTCGGCTCGACGCTCGTGAGCGTCGAGAATGAAGATCCCCACCTCAGTACCGGGTCAGCGAAAGCCAGCTTACCAGGAGCAAGATCGTCCAGGTCGGTTTCAGCGTGTCGCCACCGCCCGCAGCACGAGTATGCTGGCCGACCTCTGTCAACATGGCCCGGAGCCATGGTGGATGTCAAGTGGAAATCGTGCGCAGAGTCAGCCGAGGGCACATTTGGGGACCCCTGTTGAATGACGCAAGCTTGGGACACAAGCCTGGGACTGACTTGACAGGTAACACGAATCGTAATATGGTGCCATTCCAGATGCTCCGAGGAATGACCACCCATTCTTCCGCGAAGGCTCACCGCGGATTCGAGGTAATCAGACTCCAGCAGCCGTAGCGATCACCGGAGTTCGCTCGCGACGAATGGCGAGTGCGGCCTGGCGTTTGTTGGTTCATGGGTAGCACGTATATTTATCAGGTGGCACGTAGAAAGGAAAGGGATCGAGATGCGCAGGCGGATTGTGAGAGCGTTTTTCGCAACGTGTGGTGTGCTGGTGGGGCTCTTCAGCATCTCGACGGGTTCAGGCTGGGCCGCGTCGAGCGTGGAGCCGGCAAGCCAGATCGTGCTGGGATCGCTCGAAGAGCCGGGGAGTCTCTCGGCCCTGGTAGACCTGCCGCATCATTTCCCGGAGCATGCGCCCCAGACGCTCCTCTACGACAGCCTGACCCAGTTCATGCCGGACGGCACGGTCAGGCCGAAGCTGGCCCAGAAGTGGACGGTGAGCCCGAACAATCTGGTCTACACGTTCACCCTGGCGCCGAACGCGAAATTTCACGATGGGGCGCCCGTCACGGCGGCGGACGTCAAGTTCACCTTCGATGCCGCGCGCGATCCCAAGACCCAGTCCTCGGACGAGGGACTGGAGGCCGTCGAGAAGGTTGAGGCGGTCAATCCTCGGACGGTCCGGGTCACACTCTCGCGCGTGACTCCCCAGTTTCTTGCCACGGGCGGTGCGCGCGGGATCGTCCCCAAGCACCTGCTGGAGGGGAAGGATCTGAGCAAGGATGCTTTCAACCAGAAGCCGATCGGGTCGGGCCCGTACCAGCTGGTGAGCTTCGCGCCCGGCCAGTCGATCGTGCTGGAGGCCGTGCCGGACTTCTATCGGGGGGCTGCGAAGATTCGCCGCGTGATCTTCAAGGTCTTGCCAGACCAGAACGTGATCCTCACCCAGCTTCGCTCTGGCGAGATCCAGTATGCGCTCCTGCAGCCGCGGGATCTCGCCGCGGTCCAGAATACGGCCGGTCTGCGGGTGGCTGAATCCCCCACGCCACGCTTCTACGACCTTACCATGAATCTTCAGCGAGCCTACTGGCAGGACCACCGGGTCCGAGAGGCCGTTCTCGCGGCCATGGATCGGGAGGGGATTGTCCAGAAAGTGCTGCTCGGGCATGGGCAGGTGGTTCATGCAAATGCCACCCCCTCGTCCTGGGCCTACACGTCAGACGTCCCCAGGTACCCGCACGATCCTGTACGGGCGAAGCAGCTCCTCGACGATGCGGGCTGGCGTCCAGGCAGCGACGGTATCCGGACAAAGGACGGCCAACGTCTCCGCTTCACGGTGATGCTCAAGAACTTCGATCGGACGCTGGAGCAGGTCTTCGTGATCGCCCAGCAGCAACTGCAGCCGGTCGGGGTGGACCTCCAGATCGAGCGGGTGGAGCCCGGGGTCTTCCCGCAGCGGATGCGCGCGGGAAATTTCGACGCGCTGAGCCGGGTCTGGAACCCGGTATATGATCCCGACCAATCGAATCTCCTGCGGACCGGGAACCGGTACGGGGGGTACAGCAATCCGCAAGTGGATGCCCTGCTGGATCGGACCCTCGCGACCCTGGATCGGGCGAAGCGGAAGCAGGCCTTCATGGCGCTGCAGCGCCTGCTGAGTCAGGACCTCGCCCGCCTCTACCTGTATACCGAGAACGAGCTCCACGTCGTGCCGGCCGGGCTGCGCGGCGTCCAATGGCATCCGGTGAACATCTTCTGGAACTTGAAGGACTGGGAGCTGGGGCGCTGACGCGATGTGTGGGTTTGTGCTGCGCCGATTGGCGCAGGTCGGTCTGACGATCGCGCTGCTCGCGGGCGTGGTGTTCGTTGCGCTGCGGGTCGCCCCCGGCGGCCCCGCGTACGCACTCCTCGGGCCGGATCGCTACACTCCTGCGCTGGCGGCCCGGATCGACCAACAGCTCGGCCTCGACCGGCCGCTGCCCGAACAGTTCGTCCGCTGGGTGGGAGAGATGGCCCACGGCGAGCTGGGCTATTCTTACTTCCATCACCTCCCCGCGGTCGGGGTGGTTCTGGAGCGGCTGCCAGCGACCCTGCAGTTGGGCGGGCTTGCCTTCCTCCTATCGCTGGCGGTGGGAGTGCCCGTGGGGGTGTGGGCGGCGGCCCGCCGGGGGAGCGTGGCGGATCGCCTTCTGAGTAGCAGCGCCGTGGTCGTGCTCTCCACCCCAAGCTTCTGGCTGGGGATCGGCCTCATCCTGGTATGCAGCGCGCAGTTGCACCTCCTCCCCTCGGCAGGGCAAGCCCCCATCGGACGAGACGGCAATCTGTGGGAGCGCCTCCGATACCTCATCCTGCCGCTGCTCACTATGGCTGCCAGCCATACTGCCTCGCTCGCGCTCTATACGCGGACAGCCATGATCGAGGCCCTGACCGCGGATCATACACGCACTGCCAAGGCAATGGGGGCCAGTGGCGTCAGATTGGTCTGGCGACACGCGCTGGCGACCGCCGCGATCCCAATTGCCACGATTGCCGGCCTCAACCTGGCCCACTTTCTGGAAGGAAGCCTCGTTGTCGAGACGGTGTTCGCCTGGCCCGGGATCGGGCAACTGACCGTGGCCAGCGTGACGCGTCGGGACTATCCGGTGCTCCTGATCATCAGCCTGATAGCGGGGGTAGTGGTGGCTCTGGCGAACCTGCTGACCGACCTCGCCTATCGCTGGCTCGACCCGAGGATGGAAACGGAATGAGGATGCGGCTGGAGCGAGTCGGCTTGCTTGCAAGCGGGCGTCCTTCGACAGCCACGCTGGTGGGAATCGTTCTGGCGTGTCTGGTCGCCCTGCCGAGCCTATTGTCGCTGGCCCCCTACGCCGTGGATCTGGAGGCGATCCTACAGCCCCCCAGCCGGATCCATCTGCTCGGGACGGATGAGAACGGCCGCGATGCGCTTGCGCGCCTGGTCGTCGGCGCGCGCGCGACCCTCGGGATCGGCGCGGGCGCGACGCTCGTGGCGATTGCCCTGGGGGCTGCCATCGGAGCGATCGCCGGGTACCGCGGCGGTTTCCTTGATTCCGCTCTGATGCGTTTCGTAGACTTCGCCCTGGCTTTCCCTAGCCTGTTTGCGATCCTCCTCTTTGCCGCCGTGTTTTCGCCCGGACCCTTGCAGCTTGTCCTCCTGATCGGCTGCACCGGATGGATGACCACGGCCCGCCTAGTCCGCGCGCGGATGAAGGAGTTGTTGGCGACACCCTATGTGGAAGCCGCCTGGTCGCTGGGGGCGTCCGGTCGCGAAGTGATCTACAACCATCTGATACCCAATCTGCACGGGATTCTGTTCGTGGCGGGGCTCGTCCAATTGAGCCGCTCGGTCGTGGCCGAGGCCACGATCTCGTTCCTCGGCTTTGGCGTCCAGCCCCCCACCCCGACATGGGGGAACCTTCTCATCGGCGCGCAAAACTACGTTTACACCGCGCCCTGGCTGGCGCTGGCGCCCGGCCTGGCGATCACGGGAACGCTGCTGGCGATCTCCACGCTGGGGATCGGCGGCCCGCCGACTCGGCTGATCCGCGGTCCACATGAAGACATCTCCGACACTTGATTCCATCGGACTTCTTGGCAATAATGAGTTGTCTACCCCCAACCTGGAGGAGGGTATGAACGCATGGCTCGGTCCCAACGCGCTGCCATGTCGCATGGGACGACGGCAATGAAGCATGGAGGGATGGAGGTAGGTGACACGCCCACGCCCCCGACCGTGAAGCTCACGGTCCGCAAGGATGCGAAGGCGGGGTGGAATCTTCAGACCCAGGTGACCAACTTCCGCTTTGCGCCGGAGCATGCCAGCACGGCACATGTGCCCGGCGAGGGCCACGCCCACCTATACATCGACGGCAAGAAAGTCACCCGTCTTTACGGGGAGTGGTATCACATTCCCTCGCTTTCGCCGGGGACCCACAAGATCACGGTCACGCTGAACGCAAACTCCCATGAGGATCTCATGGTGAAGGGCAAGGTCGTCTCAGACAAGCAGGAAGTCCGTGTTTCCGCCAAGTAGAGCCGCCAGAAGGATCGATTCGGGGGTTGTCTCCTGTCGTCTCGGCAGGCTGAAGGGGCGCCTTTTCGGTGTAGACCCGCTCGCCTTGCTTCCGCAGATCTGCAACGAAAACCGAGGCGAAGAGAAGTTGAACGTCCGGACCTTCTTGAAGAGAATATCTCGCACTCTTTCGCCTCGGGGGGGCCATCAGGGCACCGGCCCGCCTCTGGACAGGTGCGGGATTGCTTCTTGCCGCTGGGCGAGCAAACAGACATTTCCCCATTTTTGGGATGACAGAGCCGCCACATGGTGTAAGATAAGTGATTGTGCCAGTGGATACGGGGCGCTTTCCGCAGTGACCGCTCAGAGGTCTTGAACCGAGGAAATGGCCCCCCGTGGGCCGGCCCCTGAGCCATGCATGGAGGAGGTCTTGATGATGATCGGGCGTTTCAGTGGAAGGAAGGTCGTGCAGAGGAGCGGGTTCCTGGTGGGGGTCTTGGTGGCCATGCTGGCCCTCGCCGTCCCCATCGGAGCTACCGCCGCGGATGAGCAGGCCAAGCGGGACGACCGGCCGGAGCGAGGCATCGGGATCTACACCGACTTCTCGGGCGTGGTCATCCCGCTCGGCGAGAGCGTGCGGATGGATCTCACGGTCGAGAACAAGGGCAAGCAGGATGAGGTTGTCGACCTGAAGCTCGCCGGCGTGCCGAAGGGCTGGAAGGCGTCCCTCAAAGGCGGGAGCTTCACCGTGACGGGTGCCGCGGTCCCGAGCGGGAAGACGCGGAGCCTGGCCTTTAGCGCCGAGCCGGAGAAGGGGATGGGCCCTGGGACCTACGACTTCACGATCGAGGGGCTCACGCCGGACGGGAAGCTCAAGGCCAATTACACCATCGTGGTGACGACGCGCGATCGGGGCCGCATGGGGACGGAGGACATCCAGATCACGACGTCCTATCCCGTCCTGCGGGGGCAGAGCGACGCGACGTTCGAGTTCTCGCTGGAGGTGGCCAACAAGAGCGAGAACGACCGCAACTTCAACCTGGCCGCCCAGGCCCCGGAGAAGTGGGAGGTCAACTTCAAACCCGGCTACGAGGCGAAGCAGATCTCTAGCCTGCGAATTCGCGGCGCCGGCAGCCAGACGGTGGCGGTGTCGGTGACGCCCGCGCGGGACACGGTGGCCGGCGAATACCCGATCCTGGTCCGCATCAGTTCGGGGGAGTCGAAGGCGGAAGTGAAGCTGATGGTGGTGCTCAGCGGCATCTACAAGCTGGAGGCAGCCACCTCCACGGGGATCCTGTCCACGGAGGCGGTGACCGGCAAGCCCACCACGGTGTCGTTCCTGGTCAAG
>JAPLLC010000206.1 GCA_026387775.1 Candidatus Methylomirabilota bacterium
ACAGTTGAGATGGCATACGCAATATACCGCTTGCCGACAAAATCGAAGCTGGTCTTTCCCAGGATTTCCAAGGTCCGCCCGTCCCTTATACCGGCTGCGGGCCTCTCAGGTCCGCAGGTGGAGGGTTGTTCGTTGCCTCGAATCTCATCCGCGGTCAGATGCTCAGCGCCCGGATCTCCCGCCGCGACGTCATCCAATCGTAAACCACCCGTGTGCCGACCAGGGCGGTGAAGAGGTTGATCGCCACGCCCAGACTCAGCGTCACGGCAAACCCCTTGATGGGCCCGGTGCCGAACAAAAACAACGCCAACGCGGTGATCAACGTGGTCACGTGGGAGTCCACGATGGTCACGAAGGCTTTGTCGTAGCCTCCATCAATCGCCGAGCGAACCGTCTTCCCCAGCTTCAACTCTTCCCGGATCCGCTCCAGGATGAGGACGTTGCTGTCCACGGCCATCCCGATTCCCAGGGCGATCCCCGCGATGCCGGGAAGGGTGAGGGTCGCCCGCAGCGCCACCAGGATGCCGACCAGCATGATCGAGTTCAGCGCCAGGGCAACGTCGGCGATGATGCCGGAAACTTTGTAGTAGAACGCCATCAGGAGGACCACCAGGATGGCCGCCACCAGGGCCGCGTGGATCCCCTGCCGGACCGAGTCCTGTCCCAGGCTGGGGCCGACCGTGAGGTTGGCGATGATCTGCACCGGGGCAGGCAGAGCGCCGGCCCGAAGGACGATGGCCAGGTCCCGCGCCGTTTCGGCGGTAAAGCCCCCTTCGATCTGGCCCTTCCCCTCGCCGATCTTGCTGCGGATGACGGGGGCGCTATACACCGTGTCGTCCAGAACGATGGCCAATTGCCGGCCGATGTTGGCGCCCGTGAAGTCTCCGAAGAGACGCGCGCCCTCGTCGTCGAGGGTGAAGGACACCACCCACCCGCCCTGATCGTCCGGGCGCACCTCGGCACCGGTGAGATTGGCACCCGTGATCACGGGCCGCCGAACCACGATGATCGGCCGCTTCCCCACCACCTGCCGCTTGTCGTCGACCTCGCGAAGATTCAAGAGTTGGAGGTCTTGCGCCAGCGCCACCTTCCCCTGGGCGGCCTCTTCCGGATTGACCGACGTGTCCACCGCCTTCAATTCCAGGAGGGCCGTCTTGCCGATCAAGTTGATGGCGCGTTGCGGATCCTTGATGCCGGGGAGCTGAACCACGATCCGCCGGTCGCCTTCCGGCACGATGTGCGGCTCGGTGACGCCGAACTGGTCCACCCGGTTCCGGATCGTCTCCAGGCTCTGCCGAACGGCCAACTCCTCGATGCGCCGGGCCTCCTTAGACTGGAGGGTCAAGCGAAGCTCGTCAGGGGTCGCCCCGGGGAGTTTATCCAGGGTGACCAGATCCCCGAGGGCCTTCAGTGCCTTGTCGCGCTCCGCAGCCTTGGCCACCCTGAGCACGATCCCCGTGTTTCCTTCTCGGTCGAGCTGGGCGATGTCGATCTTTTCTTTTTCAAGGAGACGCCGGACCTCTCCCAGTTGCCGCTCCGTGGCGTTCTCCACCGCCTTTTCGGCCTGCACCTCCAGGACCAGATGTATCCCGCCCTGCAAGTCCAAGCCGAGATTCATCTTCTCCGCCCGGGGAAGAAGGCCGGGAAACAGGGACGGCAGGCTCTCGACCGGGAAGATGCTCGGCACGATGTAGTACCCCGTCAGCAGCGTGGCGACCACCAAGAGAATGATTCGACCGCGAATCCGCTTTCGCACCGGATAGCCTCCAAGAATGACATACGGGCTTAAGAACCGGGGGCAGGGCCACCCCAGCCTCAGCCCGCAACTGACAATCCTTCAAGTGAAACTGCCGACGAACTATACCAGGGTGAACGGAAAATGCAATCCCTTTCCGCAAAGGGGCGCCCGAAAGAACATTCCGCGGGGGCACCCCGACCGCTCGGCAACGAGGGCGCCGACACCACATGGGGTGCGGGATCGAACACCGGTCACCGCCGTCTCAATCCGCCACGACGCGCACCTGTGGGCCCGCTTCGTCAGGCTGATCCAGCACCCCGTCGATCCGGGCCCCCCGCGCCCCCAGGATCTGCAAGTAATCCACGGCCGTGCGCGAGATCTCCTCGCCGGGCACCAGGATCGGGATGCCGGGCGGATAGATGGTAATGATGTCGGCGCTGACGCGGCCGGCGGCCCGCGCGAGAGGCACGAAGGTGTGCGGGGCAAAGTAGGCTTCCCGCGGGGAGCAGACCAGCCTCGCCTCTTGGACGGGAGGAACGGTGGGGAAGTCTCGCGGACGCTCCTCCCCGTCGAGCGGTCGGTGCGCCAAGTGCTCCAATCCGCTGACGAGCCGGTCCAGATCGTCGCGCCGATCCCCGATGCTGACGATCACCAGGACGTTGAACAGGTCGGCCATCTCGACCTGGATCCCGAAGTCGGTGTTCAGGAGCGCGGAGGCGGCGTACCCCGTCAGCCCCAGTCCCTTGACCGAAATGGTGAGTTTGGTGACGTCCAGGCGAAAATCCCCCCACGATTCGACCTGGCGGGCGCTGAGACAGCGGAGCCCGACGATCCGGTTGATCCGCTCCCGCGCCTCCTCGGCCAACGCGATCGCCTTCGCCAGCAGCTTTCGCCCCTCCGTGGCCATCTGCATCCGGGCCAGGTCCAGCGAGGCCATGAGGATATAGGAGGGGCTGGTGCTTTGGAGCATCTGGAGCGCCCCCGCCACCCGAGCCGGGTCCACCGCCGTCCCCCTCAGATGCAACATGGAGGCCTGCGTCATGCCCCCGACGATCTTGTGCGTGCTCTGCACCGTGAGGTCGGCTCCCGCGTCCACGGCCGAGGTGGGCAGCGCCGGGTGGAAGTGGAGGTGTGGTCCATGGGCCTCGTCCACGAGCAGGATCTTGCCCGCACCGCACGCCGCCGCCGCGATCGCCGGCATGTCGGCCGCGATTCCGTAGTAGTTCGGGCGTAGCGCCGGAGAGGATGATGCCCGCCAGGATGGACTTGTGGGCGTTTCGCGCCACCAGCACCTCGTCTCCCGGCCGGACCGCGGAGAGGATCATGGCGTGATTGCCGACGGTCGTCCCGTTGACCAGGAAGAACGATCGGTCGGCCCCGTGGGCCTCTGCCGCCAACTCTTGGGCCTCCTTGATGACGCCCACCGGTTTCTGGAGGCAGTCCACCTCGTCCAGCGTGGTGAGGTCGATGGCGAAGATCTTGCTGCCGACGAACTTCCGGAAGCGGGTAGAGATCCCCTTCCCACTCTTGTGGCCGGGGGTGTGGAAAGAGACCTTCTTGGCCTCGGCCAGGCTGACCATCGCATCGAAGAGCGGGGTCCTGAACTGATGCGTGGCAATGGCGGCCACTTTCACGCTCCTATCGGAATGCGAACAGCGGATGGTTGTCTTCGATGATTCGCTTCTCTGCCGCCAGTTGCTCTCTGACGTGTTTCGGAAGGGAGAACGCCATGGCGTGCGTCTCGCCGTCATAGTACCGAAGATCGCCGTGCACGGTCTCCCGGATTTTTCGGTCAATCTCTTCCGGGCTGAATGCGGCAGGATGCCTTCCCTTGCCGGCGAAGAGAAACCCCCACGGCCTCCCGAATGAGGGGATGTCCGCAAAATAGGGCGCCACAACCGGAAAGACGCTCTTGAGCGTGGCGTGGACGGTCGCAAAGCATTCCAGACCGGCGAGGCTGATCGTACCCGCCTGGACGGCCAGCGCCCCGCGCTCGGTGAGTCGGTCAAAGACGATCTTGTAGAATTCCTGCGTGAACAGGAGATAGGCCGGCCCCTCTTCGATCGGCTCCGAGATGTCGATGATGATGATATCGAACGTCTGGTCCGAGGATTCCAGGAAGGCTCGCGCATCCATGAACTCGACCCGAACTCGCTTGTCCTCAAATGCCCCCGCGCTCATCTCCGGGAGGTGGCGCCGGCAGAGGTCCACGACCTCGCTGTCAATATCGACCATCAGGACGCTTTCCACGCTCCGATGCTTGAGAATCTCACGCACGGGCGCGCCTTCTCCGCCTCCCACCACGAACACCCGCCGAGGCTCAGGGTGGCAGAGCATCGCCGGGTGAATGATGCTCTCGTGATAGATGAATTCATCCAGCGTCGTCGATTGCACCTTTCCGTCCAGGATGAGGGCTTTCCCGTAGCTCCCCAGTTCGACGATTTCGATGACCTGGTAGGGGGATCGTCTCGTGGCCACCACGCTGGAGACCCCGTGCACGTGCCCCTCGTGCAGGCTAAAAGACTCGATCAGCAACTGATGGTCTTGAATCGGCATGTCGCTGCCTCCGATGCTGCTGTGTCCCCTTGTTTGCCCTTGCCGAAGAGAAGCATCAGACCAATACCGACAGAATCGCCACCCGGGGAGCCGCTCACATGCACGACAAGAGCGGCCAAGACACCCCAGAGGGGCCGCCCCTGTATCCCGGCGACTTCATCGCCCGCAATCCGGGCGGCGCCGTCCGAGTAGCCAGATTGGAGGCTCCGTCACGCCCAAGCTCCCGAGAATGTCGATGGATTAGAAGGAAGTCTGCCTGGAGAATGAAGACCCCACGGATTCCCCGCGGATGTCCGTCCTTCGAGTCGAAGTATTCAATGAACCAACGAGAGTTCTTGGGCGGCATCGGGGGTAGAATCGCTGAACTTCTCGTCCGTCGTAACCTTGTGAGCCAGCTTCCCCGCAGCGCCCGGGATCATGCCGCGCTTCATCTCAACCACCGAAGGGGCCCTGCACCGGAAGCGAGACGCGATGTAGGTCACGGCGAGTTCGGGCTTGATCACTTCGCCGCAGGTAAAGATATCCACGGCGGCATACCGATATTCGGGCCACGTATGGATCGAGAGGTGGGATTCCGCGATGACCACGACACCACTGACGCCGAAGGGATTGAATTCATGGAAGGCAACGTCGACGATCGTGGCCCCGCAGGCGCGGGCGGCACCTACCAAGATGTCCTTGACGACGTCCACCTTCTTCAGTAAGTCTGGGTGACAACCGTGGAGTTCGACCAGCAGGTGTCTGCCCAAAGCGTACAATGAACTACCCCCTTTCCCCCGGTCGCCGATGTTGTTTTCTCCCGCGCGCGACCGAAAAATTTCGTATTTGCTTATAGTGCATTTTGTCACGAATGCAAGAAAAAAATGAGGGGGCAGACGCGGAAGAGTCTGTCCGGGATGTCGAGGAACCTCGCCCGCATCTTCCCCGACCCGGAGGAGCATGCCCTGTACTGGCACCCATTCGAATCCCAACTTCTTCCCTGGGGCGGAAGGAGGGCCACATGCGACAGAATGAGGCGCGGACCCGACCACCAACTCGCCGATCCGCGGAAAGGGCGATGGGACTTCCGGGAGAGATCGACCCGTCGGAGCGGCGGTCATGGAGATGTCGGCTGGATGGAAAGACTTCAATGAAACCAAAGATTTCCCTTGATTCATGAATTCGTTGTGCTAGGTTATGCGGTATTCTATTGGGAGTCGTAGGGCCGACGGGCTGTACCGACAGGGCGGGAGTGCACTTACAGTCAGAGTCGTACGTCAGTAGACTTTTGCAGTTTACACGATCGATGTGGCTGTATACCGGACGCTACGGTTCACATGAGAGTCGGGCATCGCCAGACCAAGAGGTGAGAAGTCGGGATGTATGAAGAGTATTGGGGACTAACCACCCCGCCATTCCAGAATGTCCCTGATCCGAACTTCTTTTTCTCGTCGGCTCAGCACCGGGAGGGGCTTGCGCGACTCATGTACGCGGTGACACACAACAAGGGATCCGCCCTTCTGGTCGGGGATGTCGGTTGTGGGAAGACCACCCTGAGCAGGGAGTTCATCGTCGAATTATCGCAAGATAAGTTCGAAGTGGGGCTAATCACAAATCCCTCGCTGCCGAGCAAGGATTTTCTCGAGGAGATCGACATCCAACTGGGCGTCGCCCCCTCCAACGGGAGCAAGGTTGCGATGCTGCGCGCCCTGAACGAGCGGCTGGTCGCGAACATGCAGGCAGGGAAAGACACGGTCCTCATCGTCGACGAGGCCCACTGCATTCGCGACCCCGACGTCTTCGAAGAGCTCCGCATGCTGCTCAATTTCCAGCTAAACGATCGATTCCTGCTCACCCTGATCCTTATGGCTCAACCGGAGATCAAGGACATCATCAAGCGCATCAAGCAGTTGGATCAACGCATCGCCATCCGTCACCATCTGAAGCCGCTGGACCAGACCGAGACGGTACACTACATCGGCTTCCGGTTGCAGCGGGCCGGCGCCAAATCTCCCCTCTTCACCGACGAGGCGCTTCAGCGCATTTGGCAGGACACGCAGGGCGTTCCCCGCCTCATCAACACGCTCTGTGATCTCTGTCTCCTGGAAGGATATACTACCGGGGCAAGGACCGTGGATGCCTCGATGGTAACCCGGACGTCGAGCAGTCTCGGGTAGACTGCGTCGCTCCTGCGCATTTCCGTCCCGAGCTGCCCCCGACAAACTGTCGCCGAGTTGGCCAAGGCGTCGGACGGGAAAGGCCGAAGGTAATCGGGAGATCGGGACAGTGGAGGGGAAGGAGGAAGTGGCCTCGTGCGCCTAAGCGACCTAGTTCGAAAATCCGCCGCGAAGAATCAGGATGCCGAGCCCCAGTTCTCTTTTGCAGCCGCCGGGTCCCGACAGTCCGAAGCCGCTGGTCACTCGGAAGATCGCCCCCCGAGAACGGAACCAAGCGATCGCTCGGAGGTGTCCCACTATTATCAGTCGGCCCGGCAGGAAGTGGAACGTATCCTGGATCTGGCGAGTCAGGGGACCGCGTTCAGCGTCGGGAGGCTTCAACAGATCGTGACCGGAATGGTCAAGGGCTTGATAACCGGGGATGAATTGCTCGTCCACGCCCTAAATGGCAACGAGAAGGGGGTCGATCTGGCGCGCCACATGGTCAATACGTCCATCCTTGCTGTGAAGATCGCCCAGGGGGCGGGCTGCCGCGTCGAGGAGTTGCCGTGGGTTGGCCTCGCTGCCTGTCTGCACGACGTCGGCATGGTGATCGTTCCTCGACGGATCCTGGAAAAACCGGACGGGTTGGCTGCGGAGGAAACCGCCCTCGTGCGCCGACACCCCGAAAAGGGATTCCGCATCCTGCAGTCTCTGGGCTCTGAATTCGAGTGGCTGGCCAACGTCGCGTTGCAAGAGCACGAGCGCGAAGACGGGAGCGGCTACCCCCGGGAGCTCAAGGGGGAGAATATCCACGAATACGCCAAAGTCGTCGGCTTGGCGGATACCTACGAAGCCCTCACGCACTTCCGCCCCTATCGACCAGCGAAGCCTGCGTTCGATGTGTCGAGAGATCTGCTCACGGCCGACCGGACCAAGTTTCCCAATCATCTACTCCGGGGCCTGATCCATGGCCTGTCCACGTTCCCGGTGGGAACCTACGTGCGCCTGAACAATTCGGAAGCAGCCCGCGTCGTTGCCACCAACCCATCCTTCCCGCTTCGGCCGGTCGTCGAGGTCGTCGTCGGATCCAAGGGCGAGCGGCTCGACCCGTCTCGCCGGCTGGATCTCTCGACCAACACCTTGCTCTATATCACCGGGGGCAGTTCCGCGACAGGCGGCGACTGAGCCGACCCACCAGAAACATCCTGCAGCCTATTCTCTCTATCACCTTGCAACACCGTACAAGAGCAGAATGGTCAACCCAATCTCTGTCGCAACAAGAGCATCTCGACGCGACATCGACGAGATTCTCACGGTGTTCTTGGCCACATGCGGGCTCGCACTCCAGAAGACGCCCGCCTTACCCGCACCGGAGCGCTGGGCAGCCATCCTCCCGACCTTGCGCGCACAACGCTTGCGGCCGATAGCATACTGGGTGGCCCGGCAGTCTGATTTCAGGCTGTCTCCGGGTGTGGGGGAGGAACTCAAGTCGGCGTTCTATGCTGCCGCCGTGCACCACGAGCGACTCCGGTTCGCGCTCGCCGAGATCGAAGACGTCTTCTGCCGAGGCGGCATCCCTCTCGTTGTCCTGAAGGGGTTGTCGCTTGCTGGGTGGGTGTATCCCGACCCGGCGTGTCGCCCCATGGACGACATCGACCTGCTGGTGAAGCCCGAACACCTGCGTGCGTCCTCCCAACTGCTCACATCACTTGGCTACTCCGACAAGATCTTCGGGATCGAGGACTTCAGGAACCCCACGACCGGAATCGTCGTGGACCTTCACGCCGAACTTCTGAACACCACCAGATTCCCCGTTCGCCGCGCCGCCTGGTGTCCGGATCTGGGTGTGTGGTGGGAGCGAACATGTATTCTTCCATCGCACACGTATGTTCGCTCGTTGCATCCAGACGATCACCTCGTGTATCTCTGCCATCATGCCTGGCTACACCACGGATTACGAAAGTCGCTCGGACTGGTGGATGTGTGCCTGCTTCTTCGGAAAGTCGAGGCCGGCGGAACAGGTGAGAGCGTGCTGCAACGAGAAGACATCGGGGTGGTGCGGCGCGGACTTTGGTACGCCCTCCTCTCGTGTCAGCATCGGTACGGACACGCGCTACCGGATACCCTGCAGCGGGATCTGCGTCCGAACAACACCGGTCCAATCGAACGGATGATCCACGCGCTGGCCGTGCGGGGCCGGCTTCCAGAGGCGGCCCGCTACGGCTACCTGTGGCTCACGATTCCTTCTCGCGACAGGGTTCACTTTCTTCGGCAATTCTTGTCCGCCAGTCGGAATGCCGCCGGGGTTGGGATCTGCCAGGGCGCAAGCCACCAAACCCCATGATCAAAAGCAAATGCTTGACCGGATCGAAAGTGTTCTATACCATTTCGCAGCATCTTGACGAAATGGGAGGTGGACCGGTGAAGCGCCATTCGATTGTTGTTCCTGTCATCCTCGTCCTTTGTCTGACACTGGCCGGGTGCGGCGGAATGCAGAAGCCCTCCCATTCAACAACCGTGAATGCGCCGACCTTCCCACAGGCGAGCCCCGCGCCGGAGCCTTCGCCCATCGACCTCGGCAAAGACCTTCCTCCGCCTTCGGCCGAGAATAGCACCTTTGAAATGGTCAACGGCCTGCCGCTCTACCGGATCGGCCCCGGGGATATGCTCAACCTGGTCATCACGCGCGGGCCCACTCAAGACAAGATCCAAGTCCCCGTGGGGTCGAATGGAAAGGTCTTTGTCCTCCTGACCGAAGTCGATGTCAACGGCCTCAACACCGAACAGGCCAGCGCAACTATCGCCAAGGAATTGGCCGTCTTCTTCCGGAATCCATTCGTGGAGGTTCAGGTCAAAGAATTCAATAGCAAGAAGGCATATGTCTTCGGCTCGCTTGGCACCACAACCCGAGCCTCGGGAACTCCGATTCCGCTGACAGGCCGAACGACACTCCTTGAGGCAATTGGAAAAGCTGGCGGTTTTAATCCAAGCGCCAACATGACCAGAGTGCGGGTGACTCGCGCCAACGGAAAGACGTACGTAGTAAATATGTTCCGATACATGCAGGAAGGCGATCCGGCGCTGGAGTTTGTTCTCGATTCGGATGATAAAGTAAATGTCCCAGAGCAAATCAAGGGCGAGGAGCAACGCCTCTTCCTGTTGGGTGAAGTGAAGCAGCCTGGCCCTGCCCCCTATTTCCCGAATATCACGATAGGACAACTGATCGCCCAAGCCGGTGGATGGACAGACAGCGCCCTGTACGATCAGGCGGCGATCATACGAGCCACCCCCGAAGTGACCGAGATCTATACGGTTGACCTCAGACAACTGCTCCTGGAAGGGAACAAGCGGATCGACCAATATCTGAAGCCAAACGATATCATCTTCGTTCCCCGAACGCCGATTGCCAGTTGGAATGTGCTGATCAATCAACTGCTGCCCACATTCACTTTCCTAAACACGCCTTTCTCGACCGCACTCCAGATCAAGGCCATCAAGGATATCGGGCAGTGAGGAAACTCAATGGCACAATATGATCTCAACCTCCGCGACTACTGGCGCATCCTGCGAAAGCGGAAGTGGAGTGTGGCCCTCATTACCCTCGCGTTCGGGGGTCTTGCCTTCCTGTTTGCCCAGGTAGAGAAGCCGAGTTCGCTCTTTCAAGCCACCGCCGTGGTCAAGTTCGAGCGGGCGACCACGCTGGTCGGCTTGATGGTCGAGACGATCTCCCTTGCGCAGGGAGACAATATCACCACACAGGCCGCCGTGGTCCGAAGCTTCCCGGTGCTCGAGCGCGCGGCCAAATCCTTACGCATGATCCCGCCGGATATGGATTTCGACACACTGAAGCAGAACCCGCGCTACATACAACTGTTGAGCGATATCCGGACACAAGTCACAGCGACACCCGAAGAGAACACCACGCTCATCAACATTTCCGCCACCTCTCCGGAGCCTGGACTCGCCGCTCGCATCGCCAACGCTGTGGCCCAGGCGTATCAGGAAGAGAACCGTCTTCAGCGTAATCGCCAACTCTTCGGGGCGCGCCGCTTCATCGAAGAGCAAGTGGCGGTGATAGGCAATCGCATCCAGCAAGCCGAGGACGGGATTCTCGCCCTCAAAGGACGGCAAGGCTTCGTATCGCTGAACGAGGAGACCGCTGCCTCCGTCGCCCGCATCGGCGCCCTGGAGAGCGAGTACGAAAAGGTCCGCCTGGAGCAAGAGGGGATCGCCCCCCAGATTCGAGCGTTGCAGAACCCCCAGATTCTCGATGGAACCATTCTCCTGAGGGTCATTGCCGATGCCGGCGATCCCGGTATCACCAAGCTGAACAGCACCCTGATCGATCTCGGTCTGGAACGCGAGAACCTTTTGACAACCTTGACCCCCCAGCACCCCCAGATACGCGATCTGGACGCGAGAATCTCGGCGACACGAGAAAACCTGAATGCTCGGATTCGGACCGTCCGGGACAGCATGATTCGAGAGAACCAGGTCAAGAGTCAAACGCTGGAGGTTCGTTCCGCCGAGTTGCAGCGCCAGATACAGAACGTGCGTCAAACACAGCGAAGCTTTCCAGATGTATCCTGGAAACTCGCCCAGTTCCAGAGAGAACTGACGCTCAATGAGAATCTTCTGACCACCCTGCGCTCAAAGCTGCAGGAGGTGCAGATCAAAGAGAAGGAACAAGTTGACGAGGTGAGCGTCGTCCGCCCGGCCATCCCCCCGTCTCAGCCCATGAATCCGCCGCAGATGGGTGGAAAGACAATTGTCGGCCTGTTGATCGGTTTGAC
>JAPLLC010000009.1 GCA_026387775.1 Candidatus Methylomirabilota bacterium
AAGATCGCCCGACTCGCCCCGGCTTAGCCGGAGATTTGGGTATCGTGCTCACCATGGACTCCTCCGAGCTCCTCACATTTATCTTCGTCCTTGCCACCGCCAAGATTGCATTTCTGAGTTTCTTCTTCCTCGGCCCGCTTTCCCCTGGTGTCACACCCCTCTCGCCACGAGAACCAGCCCCAAGCGTCACAGTCCAGGTGAGCGACACCTCTCGCACCCAGGCGATACGGGCCGCGCCTGCATCCCGAACCATCCGTGTGGCTCAGAACCATCCGGAGGCCGGCGGAGAGGCTCGCCCTCCTACACCGGCCCTCCGACTCCTCCACCGACTGCCGACCACCCCTACCTGTCCCGTCCTTGCTCCTCTTTGCCCCGGCCTTGGTCCCCGAGCGCCCCCAGCCTGATTGCTGACCCGACAGTCCTGGTGTTGCTTTCGGGGGAGGGCAGAGTTTGCCCTTGTCTCCAGTGGCACGTGTTGGAAGGAGGATTCCATGGCGGGTCCGAAGATACAATTGACTATGCAGCAGGCGATCGTGGTGATGGTGGTCGGCGGCCTCATGTTGCTCCTGGCCATCGTCATCCACACTGAAGAGGGATCGAGCGCCCAGATATGGAAGCTCCTCATGGGCCTCGTAGGCTTCTGTATCCTTGGGGTGGGAGCGTACCTGCGACCCATGAAGCCGAAAGCGGAGGATAAGTAGGTCGACCGGCAGGAGTGGAACCGGGAACACGCCGGGCGGTGGGACGAATCAGCCGTCCGGCGTTTTGCGTTGTGTGCGCGTGGCCGCTCCCCGCAGGCGCGCTTCTGTCCAGACGCTGGCACGTCGCGTGCTTTACGCCTCATCCTAACGTTATTTCTTCATATACTAACCAAAGCCTCTCTTCCCAGTGTCCAGATTCGCCCTTGCTGGGGAGCCAATTGGGACTCGAACACCGGGCCTCATGAGAAGCACACCGCCTCGTCACTCGTCCGTTCGCCCCGTACGCTTCGTGGCCGCGCGCCTCACTCTGTGTCGTGATGTCCGTCAGTATCCCGCAAATTCCTCGCTGCGGACGTGAGCCGGATCTACGCCTGCTTCGCTCACCGCTTTGGTGACCGCCGCCACGAGTCCGGGCGGCCCCGCGAGATAGAATATCGATGCGGCGATCTCCGCGATGTGGCTGCGCAGAAAGTCTGCGTTCAGATGCCGTCGTTCTCCGCCCCACGGCTGCCGGGCCTTGTCCGCCTGGGTCATCGTCGGGACGTAGGTCAGATTCGCATGCGTCTGGGCAAGGCGGGCAAACTCCTCGTGGAAAGCCGCTCCTTCCGGCGTGCGATTCGAGTAAATGAGCGTGATCCGATGCGGGAGGTGCCGGCTGACGGCATCCTGCAGCATGCTGCGAAACGGCGTGATCCCGATGCCTCCCGCGATGAACACCGCCGGGCGAGAGGCATCCGCGTGGAGCACGAAGTCCCCCCCGGGGCCAGAGAGATCGACGGGCGTCCCGAGCGGCACTTCGGCGAGACTCCGCTTCAATGCGGTGCCGGTCATGCGCGTGGCCAGCAGCAGGCGCGTGGTGTCCTGGGGCGGGGAGGCAATGGAGAATACCCGGCGATTGCCTTCGGCGTCGGTATGCGGCGGATCGGGCAGGACCACGACCATGTACTGGCCGGCCCTGAAGTCAAAGGTGGTCGGCCGGTCCAGCGCGAATGCCATCGTGCCTTCGGCCACTTCGTTCCGCGCGATGAGCTTCGTCACGACTTTCGGCATGATCACCTCCACTGGCGACAGCTTAGTGCTTCCGCCCGCAATTACTGTGATGTATCGCCGGTCCCCCCGGACCGCCCCTCGGACGCCTGGCGCCTCGTCGGAGCCAGCTCGCCCTTACCCCGGGTCGGTCCGCTCAGCAAGCGGACCTCCGTACCGGGGACGGGCTCGCCCGCGGGCGCGGCGTCTCGGGTCGGCCCATGACCTCGGTGCACTCGACGGCCAGATCGATGCCGGCCAGCGGCTCCCGATCCTCCCGGATGGCATCGACGAAGTCCCGGATCTCTTGCGGGTAGCCGCGGAACCAATCCTCGTCCGGGCTCGGGAAGGTCCAGCCCGCCTTGGTCTCGATCTTCTCCGTGAAGTATTCCTCGCCGAAGATGTCCGGCCCGGGCGCGTAGGCCTGCACCGCGGTGTTCTGGGCCATGTTCGCGTGCAGGACCGCGTTGGTCAGATAGACGGCAATCTTGGCCTGGAGCCCGCCGAGCCCCGCATCGCTCACCGTGACCTTGCCCCGGGTGCCGTCCTCGAAGGCGATGACCACGTTCGCCCAGTTCTCCACATCCTCGGGATCGGCCGCGATCCATTTCGTGGGGCCGCGGCGCGCCGTCTCCGTGCGCATCAAGGATGCCATATCCGCCACGACCGAGACGGGCCGGATGGGCCGGCCGCCCCGGACCTCGCCTTCGTAGGCCTTCAGATGCAGGCGCGCGCCCACCGAGTGGACCCCCATGCGGAGCAGGGCCCCTCCGCCGGAGTGTTTCCAGCGCCGCGCGAAGGTCGAATGGGAGCCCGAGTGGTTCTCCTCGGCCCGGACGTCCAGGATGCCGCCCCCGGCCGCCCGGATGAGCCGGCGGAGCTTCGCCACCGGCGGGGAGTACACCCAGTTCTCGGCGTAGCAGAGCTTGACCTTGTGCCGTCGGATTGCATCGCGCACGGCATGGGCATTCTTCCTGGCCCCCTCCAGCATCTTCGCCTTGGGCACCATCTCGCCGATCGGCTCGGGATCGCCCGGCTCCCCGAAGTAGCCGGTGAGCGGCTTCTCCACGATGATGTGTTTCCCGGCCTCCGCCGCCTGCACCGCAAAGGTGTGATGCAAGGCGGGAGGGATGCACAGATCCACCGCGTCCACGTCCGGCCGAGCCAGCAGGGCCGAGAAATCCGTGGTGACGAACGGGATTGCGAAGCGCCGGGCGCAGGCCTCCGCGCTCTCGCGATTCACGGAGCACACGCCGACGATCTCCACTTGCGCGCCGCGCAACGGCGCGAGATTTTGCAGATGCAGGGCCGCTCCGAACCGCGCCCCCACCATGCCGATCCGAACGACATCCATCACGCGCCTCCTTCGAAAGAAGCGAAAACCCAATGACCAATTGCCAATGTCCAATGGCCGACTATTTGATTGGTCACTTACCACAGGGCATTGGTCATTCCCCTTGATTCCGTCTCACGCGAGCGATCGGACGGTATTTACGCGCGGAGGCGTAGTCGGCAGCGTGACTTCATCCCCGACCAGCTTGCCCAGGAGGGCTTTCGCGATCGGCGTCCCGCTGGTGATCACCCGCACGATGACTTCCCCCCCGTGCGTGGACACCTCCATCCCGCCGCAGACCGGGAGGAGGAAGTAGAGCGACTCCACCGGTCCTGCGTCAGGCCCCACACCGACGACGCAGCCCATGACGACGCGCTCCGGACTCTCCGGCAGATGCAGATTCCGCAGGACTTTCAGATCGTATTCCCGCTCCTGAATGTTCAGGGCCAGCGCATTGGCCAGGTATGCCGCCTCCTGCCCGAAGACTTCCCGCTTGCCCTTCATGACGTGGGGAGAGCTCAGCACGGCATCGCGCGCCGCTCCGTACCCCGCTCGCATTTCCGAGAGCTTCGCCTCCACCTGGGCGATGACCTGTCGGAGAACCTCACCTCGGTCGATCCGGAGATTCGGCATGCCCTGTCCTCGCGCCCTGTGGGTCACCGGCACCCGGCCACACGCCCGCTGCCGATCTGGCATCGGCAGACTATAGAGCCTCTTTACCGCCGCATCAAGCCCGGAGGCCCTGGACCCGCCGTCAGTGCCGTGCCGGATGGGGTTCCCGAAAATCGTTCCTGCGCACGGGAAATCTCTTTCTCAAGAAATATCGCTTGACATCAAATATGTATATTGTATACAAGCTACACACTCGCCCCTTCGGATAAGGAACCGGGGACGCGGATGGCACAACACACAATCGCAAGCAGGTCACCCCACGCGAAGCCGGCGCTGTCAGCGCGTCGGGGGGGGCCTGCTGCCTCGACATCCGGCGATCACCACTCCGTCCTTCCCTCCGTCAAGAAGCACCGCACCCTCGAAGAGCTCGCGTATCTGGACATTCGCCAGGCCATCGCCGAGGGTCGCTTCGCTCCTGGGGAGCGCATCGTTGTCAGCAGCCTCGCCGCTGCCTCTGGGGTCAGCCGGATCCCGGTCATGCAGGCCCTCCGTCGCCTGGAGACCGAAGGCTTCGTCCGGATCACCCCCCACAAGGACGTCGTCGTCGCCAGCCCCTCGCCGGAAGAGTTTCGGGAGCGATTCCTCCTGATGGCCGCGCTAGAGGCCCTCTGTCTTCGGGAGTCCGTCGGCAAGCTCACCCCCGCCGTGGTGCGGCAGTTGCGAGTCCTGCAGGCCGAGCTGGTCGCCGCGCGCAGGACGAAGGATACGGCACGGGCGGCGAGCCTCGATGGGCAGTTCCACCTCCAAATATGCGAGACCGCCGGACTTCCACAGACGCTTCAACTCTTCCGCAATTTCCTCGATCGTGGAGAGTACTACCGGCTCATCATGCATGCTCGCCGAGGCGGTTTCGCCAAAGAGTCCCTGGAGGAGCACGAGAAGATCTTGAGAGCGCTGGAAGCCAATGATCTACCGCGGGCGGTCAAGGCCATCGAGGCCCACCGTCTCGGGGCCATGCAGCGACTGGCCGCGACAACATAAACCGGACCGGATTTCTGGACCCAGAAAGGAGGTGTGTGGGCGGGTGTCAGCAGCCCCCGCTGGTGTCGCCGAGAGGGACGTGCTCTGTTGCGCTGTGAATTTGCCTGCTCATGGCTATGGCCGGAGGCATCCGGTCAGCCAGACGAGGAGTGAAATGCGACTAGAATCGTGGTCCCCAGTTCGCGTGGCAAAGAGAGTCATGCTGTCGGCTGTCCTGGTCTGCGCGGTCCTCGGCTTCGCGACCCTGCCGGCGGCCGGCGGAACATTTCCCAAGATGGATGTCAAGCTGGCGCACGTGATTCCCGTCGAGACCTCGCTGAACAAGGGCGCGGCGAAGTTCTCCGAGCTGATGAAGGAGCGAACGGGCGGTGCCGTCACGGTCCAGGTTTTCCCCAACGGCCAGCTCGGCAGCGAGAAGGACATCGTCGAGCAGGTTCGGAATGGCCTGATCCACATGGCAGTAATCGGCGGGACCTTTCTCGCCAACATTGACGGGTGGGGAGCCATCGGCGTGTTCGCCATGCCGTACGTGATGAAGACCGCCACGGAGGAAGAACAGCTCCCCGTCTTGAACCGGCTTGCCCGAGGCCCCATCCTCAAGGAAGCGGTCGCCAAGGCTCCCGGCATCAGCAGCCTCCGAGCCCTGGACATGAACTGGTTCTACGGGATGCGCCACCTCACCACCGGCAAGAAGCAGGTTGCCAAGGCGGACGACATCAAGGGGATGAAGATCCGCACGCCGGACGCCCCGCTGGCCCGCCTGCCGATGGCGGCCCTGGGCGCCGCCGTGACTCCGTTGTCCATGCAGGAAGTTTACTCGGCGCTCCAGATGGGGGTGGTGGACGGCCAGGAGAACCCGATCAACACCATCTTCACGGCGAAGCTCTATGAGGTCCAGAAGTACATCACCCTCACCGGCCACCAGACACAGAACCTTTGCATGATCATCAACGAGAAATTCTACCAGAGCCTCTCGCCGGAGCTCAAGGCGGTGTTCGACAAGACGGCCATCGATGCCGGGGACTACCAGAGCGATCTTCAGGTCAAGGTGAACAAGGACAATCTGGAGGAGATGAAGAAGAAGGGGGTCGTGGTCAACACGGTGAACCGTGCAGAATTCGCCGAAAAGACGAAGGACGCCTGGAAGGACTTCGAGCCCAAGCTGGGCAAGGGGCTCTACGAGAAGATCGTCGACGCGCAGAAATAGAAAGACTGGAAACCGCGGGCGGGAGCCGCGGGGACTCCCCGGCCCCGCCCGCCACAAACCATCCGCCTGCCAGGACGGGCTGCGCTCCGCCCATGGAGGGAAATTCCCGTGAGAGCCGTGCGCCTTCTGGTTGCCAACGTCGAGGAGCTCGCCTCCGGGTCGCTCCTTGTCCTCATGTCGTTCGCCACTTTCGGAAACGTCGTCGCCCGGTACTTCTTCAACAACCCCCTCGAGTGGGCCGAGGAGTTCTCCCGCTACGCCTTTATCTGGATCGTTTTTCTGGGGGCCGCCGTGTGCACCAAGCACGGCCGCCATATCGTCATCGACGGGCTAGTGCTCGCCCTCCCTGAGCGGGTGCGAGTCGGCCTGGCGGTGCTCGTGGACGTTCTCATCCTGGCGCTCATGACAGTGCTGGCCTACTATGGCTGGATTCTGACGCTCTTCACGACCCAGCCCACCTCCACTCTGCGCGTCCCCATGTCCGTCGTGTACGTGGTCGTGCCGGCGTCGGCCGTGTGCATCGCGCTGCGCTCCCTGGGAAGCCTGGCGAGGCGCGTCCGAAGCGCTGGACGGGGGGGGAGGGGATGATCACGCTCTTTCTGCTGATGCTGGCCCTCTTCGCCATCGCCATGCCTGTCGCCTGGTCCATGGCCATCGCCAGCACCATCTACATGGCCCTCGGGCCGAAGGTGCCTCTGCAAGGTGTCGTGCAGCGGATGATCGGCGGCATCGACACCTTCCCGCTTCTGGCGATTCCTTTCTTCATCCTCGCCGGGAATCTGATGAACACGGGAGGCGTGACCAACCGCCTGGTGGCATTCTCCAAGGCCTTGGTCGGCCACATCCGAGGGGGACTCGCCCACGTGGTCGTGGTGACTAACATGATCATGGCCGGCATGTCCGGCTCGGGCATCGCCGACGCCGCCGGCTCCGGGGCGGTGCTCATCCCCGCCATGCAGCGGGCGCGGTACAGCGTGCCCTTTGCGGCGGCCGTCGTCGCCGCAGCCGGAACCATCGGCCCGATCATCCCCCCCAGCATTCCCTTCGTCATCTACGGCTCTCTGGCGAATACCTCCATCGGCCGGCTCCTCTTGGCCGGCGCGGTCCCCGGCGTTCTCATGGGCCTGATGCTCATGGGTTACATCTGCGTCGTCGCCAAGCGGCGTGACTACCCCGCCGAGGTGCGGGCCAGTCGGCACGCGCTGACCCGGGCGACGCTCCAGGCGATTCCGCCCATGGGGATGCCCGTCATCATCCTGGGCGGCATCATTGGCGGCGTCATGACACCGACCGAGGCGGCGGCGGCCGGCGCGATGTATGCCTTCGTGCTCGGCTTCTTCATCTACCGGGAGCTCCGGCTCCAGGATCTCCCCAAGATCATCACCGAATCGGTGATGGGAACGGCCGCCGTCGCCATCATCATTTCAGCCGCCCAGCCCATGAGTTGGATCCTCACGTACGAGCAGGCGCCCATGAAGGTCCTGGCCCTCTTCCAGGATGCCGAACTGTCGAAGGGGATGCTCCTGCTCATCCTGAACGTGATCCTGCTGATTCTGGGCTGCTTCATGGAGGGATTGGCGGTAATGGTGATGGCGGTCCCGGTACTCATGCCGCTCCTGAAGATAGCCGGGGTCGACCCGCTCCACTTCGGAGTGGTGTTCGTCCTCAACGCGATGATCGGCACCATCACGCCCCCCGTCGGCACCATCATGTATGTGGTCTGTGCCCTCGGCAAGATCTCCATCGGGCAGTTCATTCGAGAAGCCTGGCCGTTGATCGTCGTCCTGATTCTCTGCCTGTTCATCGTGACCTATGTCCCCATCTTGTCCACATGGCTCCCTGATCTGGTGATGCCGATGAGGTGACACTATAGGGTGGGCCATGTCTCGTATCCGAAAACCAGGGACCGTCGTGAACAGCCTTGCCTCGCCACCCCCCGGCACTCGGCCTGCTCGAATGGCTTGTTCTTGATTCCCTACATTCTCGTCCGCTTCTCGCGCCCCCTGCCGCGCGCACCCTGGTAGGTGATACCATCCGAGGGTCGTGATCTTTGCCGGTTGTCCCCAGACAAGGAGAGAGCCAATGCGTCGATCTCGTCTCCACCCGCTCCTCGCGCTGCAATGTCTGCTGGTCGCCCTCTTGCTCCTCCCCTCGCCTGGTCTTGCCCAGACCTTCAATCCACAGGCCTATAAGGGCACCACGATCCGCGTGATCCAGAACAAGGGGACGGTGGGGCTGGCGGTCGAGGCCCTCCTACCGGAGTTCGAGAAGCTCACCGGCATCAAGGTCCAGTACGAGACCTACCCCGAGGATCAGTACCGCCAGAAGGTCCTGCTGGAGCTCGGCGCCGGATCGGGCGGACTGGATGCCTTCTACACCTTCGCCGCCCAGGAGGGGCTGAAGTTCTGGCGCTCGGGCTGGTACGAGCCGCTGGACCCCTTCCTCAAGAACCCCCGCCTGGCCGATCCCGCCTTCGATCTGGCGGACCTTAGCCAGGTGGCGCTCCAGGGGAACGTCTACGACGGCAAGCTGACCTCGCTGCCCATCCAGCAGAACACCTCCATGCTGTACTACCGGAAGGACGTCTTCGACCGGCTGAAGGTCAAGGTCCCTCAGACCTTCGCGGAGCTGGAGGAGGTCGCCAAGAAGCTCCACAACGTGGAGGACGGCGGGCAGAAGCTGGCGGGGATCACCATGCGGGGCAAGAAGGCCGCCGCCACCTCCATCTGGGCTCCCTTCCTCTTCGGTATGGGGGGGACCTGGCTCGCCAAGGACGGCAAGCCCGCCGTGGCGTCGCCCGAGGCGATCCAGGCCTACGAGCTCTACGGGCGGCTGCTCCGCAACTCTGGGCCGCCGGGCTCGGTGACCTACCACTGGTACGAGTGCGTCGCGCAGTTCGCCCAGGGGAAGGCCGCGATGTACATCGATGTGAACCCGCGCTTCTTCTTCTTCGAGGATCCGGGCAAGTCCCAGGTCGTCGGGAAGGTGGGCTACGCCATGTTCCCGAGTGGCCCGGCCGGCCGGCGGCCGACCATGGAGGTGGCCTCCATGGGGATCTCGACGAAGTCCAAGAAGAAGGAGGCCGCCTTCCTGTTCATCCAGTGGACCGCCAGCAAAGAGGTGGTGGCCAAGATGCTGCTGCGGGGGATCCCCGCCGCGCGCGTCTCTGCCTGGAAGGATCCCCGCTTCCTGGCCGAGATGAAACATAAAGACTGGATCGAGTCGTCCATGAAGAGCATGGAGATCGCCAACCCGCAATACAATCCTCCGGTCATGGCCGTCTCCGAGGTCCGGGACGCGCTGGGCGAGGCCATCGTCTCCTCGATCCTGGGCGAGAACGTCAAGGCCGCGGCCGACAAGGCCAACGCCGAGATGGCGAAGATCATGGAGAAGACGGAAGGAAAGTGACTACGAGAGGAGAGAGCTGCATGATACGCCTGCTGCGTTGTTCCGTCCTGGTGCTCCTCGTCGGGCTCGTCCTCGTGACGGCCTCCGGCCCCGCGGCCGCGCAGACGTCCGACTGGCAGACCCAGAAGGGAACCGCAATCCGCGTGATGTTCAGCAAGGGCGCGCTGGGTCAGACGATCGAGTCCTTCCTGCCGGAGTTCGAGAAGCAGACCGGCATCAAGGTCCAGTACGAGACCTTTCCCGAGGATCAGTTTCGCCAGAAAGTCCTGCTGGAGCTGGGGGCGGGCATCGGCGCCCTGGACGCCTTCTGGACCTTCGCCGCGCAGGAGGGTGTGAAGTTCACGCATGCCGGCTGGTACGAGCCGCTGGACGCCTACCTCAAGAATCCCCGCCTGACCGATGCCGGGTATGATACGGCCGACATCAGCAAGGTGGCGCTCCAGGGAAACATCGTCGACGGGAAACTGATCGCCCTGCCGCTCCATCAGAACAGCAGCATGCTCTACTACCGGAAGGACCTGTTCGAGAAACACAAGATCAAGCTGCCGCAGACCTTCCAGGAGCTAGAAGAGGCCGCCAAGCGTCTGCACAACCTTGATGAGGGTAGCCAGAAGGTCGTCGGCATTATCATGCGGGGGAAGATGGCGGCCGCCACATCGCAGTGGGCGCCCTTCCTCTTAGGGATGGGCGGGACCTGGCTGACCAAGGACGGAAAGCCGGCGGTCAACTCCCCGGAGGCCGTCCAGGCCTTCGATCTCTATGGACGGCTCCTGCGCAACTACGGCCCACCCGGCGCGGTGAACTATCACTGGTATGAAACCGTCTCCCTCTTCGCCCAGGGCAAGGCGGCAATGTTCACCGAGGCGAATATTCGACTCCCCATCCTGGAGGACGCGACGAAATCCCAGGTCGCCGGCAAGGTGGGATACGCGATGTTCCCCGCCGGACCGGCGGGTCGACATCCGACCATGGAGGTCGGATCTATCGCGATCTCATCCAAATCGAAGAAGAAGGAGGCCGCCTATTTGTTCGCGCAGTGGATCACCTCCAAAGAGGCCGCCCTGCGTCTCCAGATGAAGGGGATTCCCGTGCCGCGCGCGTCCGCCTGGAAGGACCCCCGCTTCCTGGCCGAGATGAAGAGCCATCCTGATTGGATCGAGGCCTCACTCAAGAGCCTCGAGATCGCGAGCACGAGCTATAACCCCCCGGTCGTGGCCGTCTCCGAGGTCCGGGACGCGGTGGGCGAGGTCATCGTCTCCTCGATCCTGGGTGAGAACGTCAAGGCCGCGGCCGACAAGGCCAATATCGAGATGGCGAAGATCATGGAGAAGACGGAAGGGAAGTAGCCACCCAGGTCACATCACCGTATTAGAGAAAGGAGTCCGAAATATGCCAGGAGTTGAGGGCGGTATTCGTTTTCCCGCAGACCGACTGCGCGCCTGGAGCGCGCAGGTGTTCCAGAAGGTGGGGGTGGTCAAGGACGACGCCGCCCTTCTCACGGATACGCTGATCGAGGCCAACCTGCGCGGCGTGGACACCCACGGGGTCACCCGCGTGCTCTGTACCTATGTGAAGCGGATCCAGGCGGGGGTCATGAGCCCGCGGACCAAGCTCGCCGTCGTGCGCGAGCACGCCTCCACCGCGCTCATCGACTGCAAAAACAGCATCGGCCAGGTGGGAGCGGCGCGGGCCATGCGCTTGGCCATCGACAAGGCGGCCAAGACCGGCGTGGCCTTCGTGGCGGTGACCCATTCCAACCACTACGGGGCGGCGGCCTACTGGGCCATGATGGCCCCGGAACACGGCATGATCGGCTTCAGCTCGACCAACGCCCCGGCCACCGTGGCCCCCACGGGTGGCCGGACGGCCATGCTCGGCACCAACCCCTTCGCCATCGCCATCCCGGCGGGCCAGGAGCAGCCGATGGTCCTGGACCTGGCGACGACGGTGGTGGCGCGCGGCCGGGTGATGCTCTACGCCAAGCAGAACAAGCCGCTGGAGCCCGGCTGGGCCTTCGACGAGCGCGGCGTGCCGACCACCGATCCGCATGCCGCCCTGAAGGGGCTGCTGGCCCCCATCGGCGGCTACAAGGGGTACGGCATCTCCCTGGCCATTGACCTGCTCTGTGGGGTGCTGACCGGATCGAGCTATGGCTCCCACTTCCCCGGATTCCTGGCCGACAATCTGAAGGACCCGACCGATGTCGGCAGCGTGTTTGCCGCCATCAACGTCGAGAGCTTCATGGACCTCCCCGAGTTCAAGGCCAGCATGGACAAGGCGCTTCGGGAGATGAAGAACTCAGAGCGGGCGGAGGGGGTCAAGCGGATCTACATCCCGGGCGAGATCGAGCTCGAGACAAAGGCCGACCGGCTGAAGCACGGCATCCCCATCCCCGAAGCGGTCGTCAAGGACTTCGTCGCGCTCGGTCAGGAGTTGAGCGTCCCCTTCCCGCAGGCCTGAGAAGACAGGCGCGCGGATTCACGCAGATTCTTGCTGGATGCTCCTGCGACTACGACGGCCCCGGAGATGTCTCCGGGGCCGTCGTGTCGGTGTGACCACCTCGGCCATCTCGCGGGCGGTGGGTCGACCGGGAGGGGAGTGAATCAACGTGGGAAACAATGTCCTCCCTTACGCGGGCCCGTGGGCAAGCGCCAGGGCGAACAGCAGACTGAACAGCAGGAGGAGTTGCGCGGTGCCTTTCAGCGCCCGGATCAGCGCGGGCCCATCGGTGCGGGTCGCCACAACGGCGATGAGATATGCGGCCTGCGGAACCGTCAGCCAGGGCGCCCAGAACCATGACCCCACCATTTCGTCCAGGCGCATGATCCCAGGCATCCCCAGGGCGGCGATCAGACAGATCCCGTACTCCACGCGCGTCATGGCCGGCCCCAGACGCACGGCGAGGGTGCGCTTGCCCGTGGCCCGATCGGTGTCCAGATCGCGGAGGTTGTTGACGACCAGCACCGCGGTCGCCAGCAGCCCCACCGGAATCGAGGCGAGGACCGCCGCCGTCCGGATCGCGCCGGTCTGCACGTAGTCCGTCCCCACGACCGCCACGACTCCGAAGAAGATGAAGACGAAGAGGTCGCCCAGCCCTCGGTAGCCCAGGCGGAATGGGGTCGCGGTGTAGGCGATGCCGGCGGCGATCGAAAGCGCTCCAACCAGCAGGATCGGCCAGCCGCGAAGCAGCGCCAGATAGAGTCCGGCAAGAGCCGCGATACCGAAGCAGACATACGCCCCGCCCAGGACCCGGGAAACCGGGAGCAGCCCGGCGGCCGTCGCGCGCATCGGACCCCGACGCTCCTTGGTGTCCGCTCCGTGCAGGTAATCCGAGGCGTCGTTGTGATAGTTCGTCCCCACCTGGATGGCGACCGCGACGACGAAGCCCGCAAGCGCGGGCATTGCCTGGGCAGCCCCTGCCCCGATCGCGGCCCCGGTCCCCACCAGCACCGCGGACACGGAGACCGTGAGCGTCGGCAGCCGGGCGGCCAACAGCCATACCCGCCAGGATCCGCGTCGGAGAATCGTCACCCCTGTCACAGTTCGGCTCCTTGCGCAATGGAACGCGTCGTCCATGTCGTGTTCGAGGTTTGATCCAACTCGACCCATATCCTTTGGGCAGGGCCTGGCGATCGTCTCAGGCTAGGGGGGGCCGCGGTGGAATGCCGCGTTGATGAGTCCCGCTGCCACGACCAGGACGGCGACCGCGCCGATCTGGCCGGAGCGGCTCCAGGTTGGGAAGCTGGGCAGGAGGAGGATTGCAGCGATGCCGATTACGGCCCAGACCAACAGGAACTGCGTGTACAGGGCATTGGCCGGGATCCACAGTATCAGTCCCCAGGCCCAAGCCCGGGCCAGCCCCTTCGCCAAGGAAGTCCCCTCTTGGGAGGCTTCAGTGCGCAGCTCGTCGAGGCGCTCCGCGGCCGCTCCCGCGAGCCCCAGCAGGATGAAGTAGGCGATGATGACTCCAACGGCCCCCAGTCCGGCAAGGAGCCCAGAGAGGAGGGACCGCTGGATGACGGCGCCAGTCAAGGCCGACGCGCCGATGAAGACCAAGGCGATCAAGCCGAAGTATTGGTTGAAGAACTTCTTCACGGCTCAGCCCTTGTTGACACCGAAGATGGCGCCGTTGATGAGGTCACGGAACCCGACGGGGACGCGCGACGATCGGGCCGCCGGCCCCGCCCCGCACCCGTGGCGGGAGCCGGCGTGGTGTTCCAGGCCCGCCCCAGCAGGTGAGAAGTGATTGCGGACGACAGGCCAAGACCTCCTGGCCACCCAGGTGCCGAACTGAAGCACCCGTTTCTGGTCACAGGAGACACAGAAGTATCGCCCCTTGTCCCACTTTCGCCCAGGCTGCTCAAAAAGGTCCGGATGCCAGGCGGCGCACCCATCTTTCGATGGGTACCCGGGGCCGGGGTACCCACCGGAGGTGGGTCGCCCACCACAGGTGGGTCCAGGCGTACTTCCGGTACGCCGCAGCGAGTGCCCCAGCGGGCGGGTACCCATCCGCAGGATAGGCACCCATCCGGGGGATGGGTCCCCGGCCGATGGGCCCTTTTCAGCGGCCTGTTAGTGGAAGTACATCCCGCCGTTGACGCCTGAGACCTCGCCGTTCACAAACGACGCGGCGGGCGATGCCAGGAAGAGGACGACCTGGGCCACCTCCTCCGCGGCGCCCTCGCGGCCCAGGGGGATGGTCTTGATGGTATTCGCCCGCCCCTCCGGCGTGCTGAATCGGTCGTGGAACTGCGTGCCGATCTGGCCCGGAGCCACGGCGTTCACCCGGATGCCTTTGCCGCCCACTTCTTTCGACAGGGCCCGCGTGAAACCGACGACGGCCGCCTTGCTCGCGGCATAGATGGCGGCTCCGTTCCCGCCCCCAGCAAAGGCCGCGGCGGACGCCATGTTGACGATGCTGCCGGAGCCCCTGGGAAGCATGTGACACAGGACGGCCCGGCACATCAGGAACGTGCTGGTCATGTTGACGTCCATGATGGTGTGGTACAGCTCGTCGGGCATTTCCGCCACCGGGCAGCGTTGGATCAGATGCCCGGCGTTGTTTACGAGCACGTCCACCCCGCCGAACGCCTCGATTGTCGCGGCCACCACCCGGTCCGCCTCGCCCCGGACCGCCAGATTCGCCTTGACCGTGAGCGCCTCCCCTTTCGCGGCACGGATCGCCTGCGCCACTTCTTCGGCCCCCTCCTCGCTGCTGAAGTAGTGGACCGCCAGGCGCGCACCTGCACCGGCGAGAGCCAGCGAGACCGCTCGGCCGATACCCGAAGCCCCGCCCGTCACCAATGCGACCTTCCCGTCGAGACGAAAAGCGTTCATCTTTCATCCTCCCCTCTTTGTCCCCGTGCTTCCGTCACCCCTTTGGAATTCCGTCAGGCTACAGAGACACCGGCCCGCCGCTTCGCACCGAGGCGCGGGCGGCATCCAGCATGCGCATGACATTGAGAACCTCATGACCGGAGGCGAGAGGAATGCGCCCCTCGCGGACCGCGTCGGCAAACTCGCGCAGCTGATGGGTATAGGGACTGGGCGATTGAAGGCCCTCCATGAGGACCTGCCCGTTCATCTCGAGTCGGCAGAAATTCTCGAAGGGGGCGCCGGTCGGCTTCTCGATCAGTCGGAAATTCCCCTTGGTGCCGACCAGCAGGGCCTCGAGGACGGGAGGCTTGGCGCTGAGCGACAGGTGCGCCGAGGCCACCGCGCCGCCCGGAAACATGCACAGAATGTCCGCTTCATCCTCCCCCTCCCAAGCCGAATTCCGCCGCGCCGCCGTCGCGAAGATCCGTTCGGGCGTGCGGCCGAGCCACCAGAAGATGCTGTCCAGCGAGTGGCTGCCCTGGAGGAGGATGACGAGACCTCCGGCCTGGTCGGCCGAGCGCCACCAGTCGGTGGGCGGGCCGGAGAATGCGACGAGGAACGTGACGTGGACTCGGAAGATCTCCCCGATCTCGGGGAGCCGCCGCGTCATCTCCCGCGCCGCGTCCGAGAAGCGGCGGCACTGCGCCACCATCAGGGTCACTCCAGCCGCCTCCGCCGCCCGCACCATCGCCTCGGCGGAGTGGGTGTCCAGCGCCATCGGCTTCTCGACCAGGATGCGTTTGCCGGCCTTCGCCGCGTCGCACGCGATGCTCGCGTGTGACCACGGCATCCACCGCGGGATCTCTGAGGAGCTGCCGGTAGTCGTCCATCACCGAGGGAATCCCGTACTGTCGGGCCACGGCCTCGGCCCGATCGCGCCGGCGGCCGGCAATCGCCACCAGGCGCACGCGATCCGGTAGGTTCGCCGCGGCCTTCAAGTGCGCCTGGGCAATGCGTCCGCTCCCAATGAACCCCAACCCAAGAGTCTTCTCTGCTTCATGCATTGTCGTCCTCCGTAAACACTCCCGCATCACCGCAGGTAAGACGCAGTGCTCTCCGCTCTCGGCTCTCCGCTCTTCCGATCTACCCCTCGATCAGCGGCCCCTCCCCGCGCAGCTTGGGGCCCTCGTAGACCTCCGGGTTCACCGGCGAGTACGGCCGCTGCCCCCGAAGCACCGCCAGCGCCGCCTCCGCCGCCTTGCGCTTGAGGTCGGTGATGGATTGATCCGAATACCACCCGGCATGGGGCGCCAGGATCACGTTCGGGTAGGAGAGCAGCGGGGAGTCGGCGGGAATCGGCTCTCGTTCGAGGGTATCCAGAGCCGCCCCTCCGATTCGACCATCCTTCAGGGCGCGGCAGAGCGCCTCTGTGTCCACGATTCCGCCGCGCGCGGTGTTCACCAAGAGTGCGGTCGGCTTCATCAGACGGAGTGCGGCCTCGTCGATGAGGTGCTTCGTCTCGGCGTTCAAGGGGATGTGGAGCGAGATCAGGTCCGCCTCTTTGAGGAGATCCTGGAAGGACACCTTCCGGACGTCCTGCGGCAATGCCGCAAGGTATGGATCGTACCCGATCACGGTCATCCCGACGCCCGCTATCTTCCGGGCGAAGCACGCCCCGATGCGCCCCAATCCGATCACACCCGCCACCTTCCCCCGCAGTCGGGACATGGGGGTCTTCATCGTGGCTTTCCAGGTCCCGCCGCGGATGGCCCGATCGTACAGGACAACTCCCCGCCAGAGGGCCAGCCCCATGGCCAGCGCGTGGTCCGAGACCTCTTCCATGCAGTAATCGGGGATGTTGACGACGACGACGCCGCGCTCCGTCGCCGCGGCGAGGTCCGCCGTGTCCACGCCCACCCCGTAGCGGACCGCCACTCGGCAGCGGGGCAGCCCGTCCAGGACCCGCCCGGTGATGGGCGCGTACTGGAAGAGGACGGCGTCGGCGTCCTGCGCAAGGGCGATGACCTCGTCCTCGCTCTTCGCCTGGCACAGCCGGCATTCCACCCCGGCGGCCCCCAGCACGGCTTCTTCGGAGGCGATGTTGCCATGATCACAATCCGTGATGACGACGAGCGGCATGGTCTTTCTCCTTGAACGAATGAGCAAGAGGTCGATCAGCACCCGATGAATGCAATCACGCGCCTCCGGCCCCTTCAGGTCGCGCGTAGTGGTCGAGGATGAAGCGGGCGATGCTGTGTTTGCCTGGAAGGTCGGGCAACTCGCGCAGCGAGAACCAGCGGGCGTCCTCCAGTTCGGTCTGGTCCACGCGCAGCTCGCCGCCGTCGTAGGTCGCCACGAAGCCGATCATGAGCTGGCTGGGAAAAGGCCAGTACTGGCTGGCGACATACCGGATGTCCGTGACCTCGACCCCGACCTCCTCACGGATCTCGCGCTGGACGGCGGCTTCGAGCGACTCCCCGATGTCCACGAAGCCCGCGACCAGGCCGTAGCGGCCCTTGGCCCAGAACGACTTGCGGGTGAGGAGGACCCGCTCGCCGTCCTTGATGAGGACGATCACGGCCGGATGCAGGTGGGGGTAATGGTCGTTCTTGCAGCGGAGGCAGCGCTTGCCCCGCTCCCCCTTGATGGTGACGGTCGCCTCGCCGCAACGCGGGCAGTGCCGGCTCGTGGCCTCCCAGAAGGTCGCCTGCTGCGCCAGGCCGCACAGAGAGAGAAGATCGTCGCTGAGCTGGATCTGCCCCGGGGCCAGCCGTTCGCAGACGTATCCGGCCGGGACCGCGAAGCCGGCGCGTACCGAGGCTGCCCAGCAAGGAGTGTCGAGGTAGCTCCCGAAATGGACGATGCTTTCGACCTGGCCCTCGAAGGCCGCCGGAATGCCGCCGAGGGGAATGCGGCCGATCCCGTCGCGATCCTCCAGCAGGAAGATGCTCTGGTCCTGGATGAAAAACCAGCGCCCCTCGGGGTCCGGCGGGGCGGCGGTGGCGGCGGCGGGGACGAACCGACCCTCGAAGCTTTCGCCGTTGAACGGTAACTGGCTGGCGGACGAATACATTGGCACCTCGATTCCTTCGGGGATTAGGAGCCGTTACGAAATAACTTGTCCATTTCTTGCAATTTCGTTACGGCTCCTTATGCCGTTTCCGGAATTTCTCCGGTCAAGTTATTCTTTGACAACGGCTTAGCGGGCCGGCTGCTTGCGGGCGGCGGCCATGTGCGCGGCCAGGCGGGCGGCGGCCTGGAACGCCCCGGGATTGGCGATACCCTTGCCGGCGATGTCAAAGGCGGTCCCATGGGCCGGCGTGGCGATGACCACCGACAGGCCGCCCTGGACGGTCACGCCCTGATCGAAACCCAGCAGCTTCGTCGCGACCTGCCCCTGGTCGTGGTACATGATCACGACGCCGTGAAACTCCCCGCGCTTGGCCCGGAGGAAAATAGTGTCGGCCGGATAGGGGCCAACGGCCGGAATGCCCTCGCTCTGCGCCTGCTTCACCGCCGGTCCGATGATCTCGATCTCCTCGGTCCCGCACAGGCCATGCTCGCCGCCATGGGGGTTCAGGGCGGCTACGGCGACCGTGGTATTTTCGACCCCGGCCTCTCGAAGAATCCGGAAGAGCATGCGTGTCGCCCTCAGGATCTTGTCCGGACGGATGTTCGCGGCGACGTCCTTCAAGGGGATGTGAGACGTGACGCGCGTCGTGAACATGCCGGCGGCGGAATTGATCTCCCCGCAGTCCGTGTCGCCCAGCCAGTCCGCGAAGAGGTGGAGCTCGTCCTTGTGCGGATTCCCCCCCAGACTCAAGGCTTCCTTGTTGAGGGGCGCGAAGACGACCCCGTCCACCTGGCCGGCGCGAGCCATGTCCACCGCAACCTTGAGCATATCGATACAGAGTTTCCCCGCCGCGGCGCTGAGAACCCCGCAGGGGAATTCCTGCTCCGGCCATCCCGTGTCCACCACCGGGACCGTTCCCGGCGGGACAGCGTCTACCTTCGACGGATCGCAGCGAGTCGCGGCGAGCTTCACTTTGGCGACCTGCATGCCGCGCTCGAGGAGCCACATCGGCCCCACGACCACCGGGCAGGACACCTTCCCCATGTCCGGGTTGACCAGACTCTTCGCCACCAGCTCCGGCCCGATTCCCGCCGGATCGCCCAGCACCCACGCCAGTCTCGGCTTCATAACCCTCTCCGGTATCGAGGCCACGAAAACTTGCGCGCCTTCAGAAGCGTGTGCCCTTTCTTCACGATCTTGCCTGCCCGCATTACCAGCAGGACGTCGGCGAGGCAGCCCACATCCGCAAGGGCGCTTCCCCGGACAACGACGAGGTCCGCCGCCGCCCCCTCTCGAACCACGCCGATCTCTCCCGCCAGCCCCAAGACCTCGGCCGCGCTGCTCGTGACTGCCATGAGGAGCGCCGTCGGCTTTCCCCCAAGATCTTGGAGCGTCTCGAGCTCGTAGGCCAGCCCCCCGTGCATCGCATCGGTTCCGGCAAGGAGCGGCACGCCGATTCGGAGGGCCGCCGCCGCGGTCGCGCACACCGCGTCGATGCGCCGCCGAGCCTCATCGCGTTTCGGTCCTTCCGGCAGATGCCCCAGGACTCCTTCGGGGTGCGTAAGGACGCCCACCGTCGGGCAGAGCCACATTCCCCGCTTCGCCATCGCCTCCAGCTGCCGCTCCGTCAGGAGCCAGCCGTGATCCATCACGTCCACGCCCGCCTCGATGCAGGCATCGGCTGCCTCTCCCCCGAAGCAGTGCGAGCTCATCCGCTTGCCCGCGGCGTGGGCCTTCGACGCCGCGGCCGAGAGCTGACCGAAGCCGTAGGACGGCCGGAGGACGGCCTCCAGCGTCCCGAAGATCCCCCCGGAGGAGAACAGCTTGATCCAGTCCGCGCCGGCGGCAAGGTTCTCGTCGGCACACCGGCCGACCGATTCGGCGTCATCCACGATCGCGGTCGCCACCACGCCACCCGTGCAATACGAGGACTTGATCCCCCGGCCGGAGACGAAGAGCCTCGGCCCCGGGATGCTTCCTTCGCGGATCGCGTCCCGTACCTGCACGTCGTAGAATTCCCGGTCCCCGTTCAACTTCGCCGTCGTGACGCCCGATTCCAGATCCGTGCGCAGGCTCTGCACGCCGGCCAGGATGTGCCGGACGGCGGGATCTTTCATCTGGGCTCGGATGTCGCCGGTCTGATGGTTGATCCCGAGATGGGTGTGCATGTCGATCAGGCCGGGAAGGATCGTGGCGTCGTCGAAGTCGAGGATCTCGGCCCCGCCCGCGGGCGCCGGCGCGCCATCCTTTCCGACCGACCGGACGCGGTCTCCCTCCACCCCGACCGACACCAGCCCGGTCCGGCCCGTCTTCCCATCCCAGAGATGCCGCGCGCGAATCTCGAATGCCGCGCTCATGCAGTCACCGGCCCACGGGAGGCAGAGAGCCTCTCTGCCGGGCGTCCACGTCGAGAGACGATTTCTCGATACTATACCATAGCGAGGAATCCCCGCACCACTCCCATGCGAGGGTCGGATTCGCTTTCAATGCGCGGAAAGTGCCCTGGGATGATTTGGGGTGGTCGATCCTATACGAGACCATGCGGCGGCGGATGGCGCTCGGCTTTTCGGACGGAGAGTGAAGGGTGTCGAGGCGGGGCGGCGTGCGCAAGCCGGGAGGTGAATAGCGCACCAAAAAGGAAGGGCATCCGTCTCAGCCAGGGCGCGAGTGCTGGGGATGATGTTATCCAGCTCGCTGTCACCGTCTCCGGGGCCCCGGCTGCGGATACCCTGGAGAAAGAGTACGAACCTCAGGAATAGAATGCAAGGGAAAAATTTCGCTCCCGGCCTCGAAGACTTGAATGCCCATCAGGCGCCCCCCCGTACATTCGGATGCCCAGGGGTTGCCTGGCCCCGCGGAATCATCTATTGTTCGTCCGTCGTTCCGCTCACGACACCGGGGTGCGCCATGGTGCTGGAGGGATTCGCGCTTGGGTTAGCGTCGGGGCCGGCATGCGTGGTCACCTGCACGCCGGTGCTGGGGCCGTGGCTCGTGGCCGAGCGCGGCGGCCCGGCGGCCCCCTGGCGGCCCCTCGCGGAGTTCCTGATCGGCCGCTTGATCGCCTACGGCCTGTTCGCGGTGGCCGCGTGGTGGCTGGCCCGGGCGCTGTCCGAAGAGACGATTTTCCGCGCCTGGATCTTCGGCCTCGCGAACACGGCGCTGGGCGTCGTGCTGATCCCCTACGGCCTCCGAAGGGCTCCCGACGCGACCGCGGGCCACTGCGGGAGCCACCGGGGCGGTCGCCTCGGCGCGCGGCTGGTGCAGACGATCCCGATACGCATGCCGCTCCTGCTCGGCTTCTTCCTCGGCCTGAACCTCTGCCCGCCGTTCCTGCTGGCCACCACGGCCGCCGCTCAGACAGAGAGCCTGGGGGGCTCGCTCCTGTTCTTCTTCCTCTTCTTCCTGGGAACGTCGCTCTGGCTTCTGCCGTTTCCCCTCTTCGGCGCCCTCGGCCGGGTGCCCTCGCTCGCCGTCATCGCGCGATTCGCCGCCGCCATCGTCGGTCTCTACTACGCGTATCTGGGAATCCTCACCCTGGGAGGAATCCTGTCCCATGGCTGATGCGACTCCCCCCTCGACACCCGAAGACGTCCAGAGCGGCCACAGCCTCTGGGGATCGCTTGCGCTCACGCTGCCCCTGTTCCTCTGGTCCCTCCTGATGTTCTCCCGATCCTTCACGAAAGGAGCCATGGCCGAGCGGGCGGCGGTCTTGCTCACGATTGCTTTTCTCACCGGCCTCATCTTCTGGATGATGCGCACCGGCGAGACCTACGCCCCCCGCCGCATCTTCTTCGTGACACTCGGAGTCCTGTTCCCCGTCGGCTTCATCACCGAGCTGATCGCCCACCGGGGCTCGATGTCGATTCCCCTGGCGGCCATTGTGGCGGGCGACACCCCCTTCTGTCACCTCGTCATCCCCGTGGCGGCCATTCCGGCGGCGCTCACCGGGACCGTCTTCTTCCCCGGCTCGATCCTGCCCACACCGGACAACCCTCACTCCATTGCGTCCATGACCGCCCTTTGGCTGGGAGGATCGATCCTCCTGGGCCGGGGGTGGTGCAGTTGGGGGTGCTTCTTCGGCGGCCTCGACGAGGGGTGCGCCTCGCTGGCCAGAAAACCTAGGCGGCGCAACCTCGATCGCCGTTGGACGCTCTTTCCCTGGGCGGTCCTGATCGCCGCGGTGGTCCTGACCACTCTGACCTTCGAGCCCTTCTATTGCGTCTGGTTGTGCCCGTTCAAGATCGTCACCGAGTTCTCCCCGCCGGATTCGGTGAAGACCGCCCTGCAGTTCGTGGTGTTCACCGGCCTTTTCCTCGCCCTGGTCGTCGTCCTGCCCTATCTGACCAAGAAGCGAACCCAGTGTGCCTTCTTCTGCCCCATGGGACCGATCCAGGCGCTGACCAATAAGCTGAACGTCTTCGAGGTCGTCGTGGATCCTGCCGCCTGCGTCTCCTGCGCCCGCTGTGTCCGCGACTGCCCCACGCTGGCCATCGCGGAGGGCCCGGACAAGCGGCCGCAGATCACCATGCGCTGCAGCCGCTGCGGCGCCTGCGTCGAATCCTGCGCCAAGGGGGCGGCTCGCTGGCACATCAAGGGCACGCCGTTCTCCGCGTCGCCTCGGATGGCGCGGGCCCTGTTCCTGTACGTCGCCTGGATCTTCGCCGTGATGTTCGGGGGGAGCATTATCGCCAACGGGCTGTCCAAGATCTTCCACCTGGTCATCTGAGGACGCCGAGGGCCGTTGATGGCGCGCATCAAGTCATACCTGGGATACAGCGCGGCCGTGCTCACCATCCTGGTCGCCGTGGCGCTGCCCTTCAAGCTCATGGAGGCCGTCACCCGCGGCGTGGCTGCCACCGGGATCAAGGTCTCGCCCTACTATGTCGGCGGAGCGGTCGCGCGCACCATCCAGCGCGACGGCTACCGGATCGACGTGCACCAGCCGTTCTTTCCCGCCCTCTTCGGCCGGGGGGAGGAAGGCTTCGTGCAGCTCACCTTCCGCCCTGCGCCATCCCTGCCGTCCGTCGTCTCCGAGGAGATCGCCCTGGATCGGGACGGACCGCCCGACATGGACATCCGCTTCTCCACCCAGCCGGACGCGACCGGCGCGCTGCACCTGACCGTCCGGCCGAAGAGCCGGCGCGTCCTGCCCTTGGAGGACGCCACCACGGGCCGCGATACATGGCCCATGATCCTCCCCGTCAAGGGCACGATCGTGGTCCGCGTCCCGCTGGTGAATCCCTGAGGCGCCGCGGAGACGAGACCGCTCCTCTCGCTCGAGTCAATCGAGAAGGCCGAGAGAGCGAAGGCTGGTGCGGGTGACGGCGACGCGCGCCGAGACATCCTCGGGCTTCACGATGTCGATGTTGGTGGCAAAAAAGAAGGGATGTCCCGCCTTTTCCAGGTAACCCACGAACCATCCGACCTGCGGGCTGAAGCTGTCCGACCACCCCGTCTTGCCGCGTAACACGTAATCCCGGCCCGTCTCCAGGACGAGGATGTCCCGCACGATGGCCTGGGCGCGCTCGGAGAAAGGCAGCGCGTTCCGCTGAAGCCGGACGAGCAGGTCGATCTGTTGGCGCGGCGTGATCCGGAGCGCACCATCCAGCCAGAAGCTATCGATCCTGCCGCCGATGTCCATGTTCCCGTAGTGGGCCAGGTTGACATAGTGTTGCATCCGCTCCCGGCCGATCCGTCGAGCCAATTCCTGATAGAACCAGACCGTGGAGTTCTTCATCGCGTTCCGCATGTCTTGGTCCGCGTTCCACGCGGGGATGGAGCGCTGGACACCGTCCCACTTGATGACCTCCGCCTCGTCACGGATGACACCCGCGTCTAGGGCGATCAGCGAGTTCAGGATCTTGAAGGTGGAGGCGGGGACGAACGGAACATCCGCCCGCATCAGGTTGTGTCCCCGATACACGTTCGCCTCCGGCTCGTAGAGCAGGAAGATCCCCTCCACCTTGGCCGCTCTGAAGGCCTGGGCAAGGTCCGCTTCTGCCCCGACACATGGCGATACGAAAAGACTCAGAAGCAGAACAAGCAGGAGAACCAGGACATGAGTCTTCATGCCGCGCTCGATCTCCCACGCTTCGGGGCTTTCCAGCCTACCACCACACGAGGCTTGGTCCCCAGACCGTCGGTCCCCATTTCCACGACATCGTTCACCTGAAGATGCCGCGGCGGCTTGAGGACCAGGTCGCGCGTGTCGTCCCAGGCGGCGGGGTCCTGCCGCAGGAATGCCGGGCGGTGTCGTGCGCATCGGTCACCTCTTCCCTAACAGGATGCTGAAATACTCATTTTCGCCCAGGCTGCTCAAAAAGGTCCAGATGCAAGGCGGAGCGCGCAGAGCCGAGTGAGGCGTACTCCAGGTGCGCCGCAACGAGTGCTCGAGTGTTCCAACGCCGCAGATGGGCCTTTTTCAGCAGCCTGCTAGCGCTTCTGGGCTGCCGTGGCCTGCCACCATATGGCCAGCGTCAGCGGCACCGCCGCCGCTGCCGCCGCGGCCAGCCCCATCACCCCGAATCCGCCGCTTGCATAGATCACCCCGCTCCCGATCTGGCTGGCGGCCGAGGCCAGGTTCAGCAGCAGGTCGTTGAACCCCTGGGTCTTGGCTCTTTCTTTCGGTGAAAGCTGGTCGGCCAGCAGCGTGGAGCCGGCGACGTAGGCAAAATTCCAACCCAGCCCCAGCAGGAAAAGGGCGGCTACCAGTGGCCACAGGCTGATGGACGGTGCCGCCATCAAACAGGAAAGGATCAACATCATTGATCCGAGGATGATCACGGGTCCTCGCCCCCATCGGTCGGTCATCCTCCCGGAGACCATGGAGAAGGCGAACATCCCCAGGGTGTGGGCAGCGATCACTAGCGACAAGGCGCTCAGGGGGTGTTGGTGGGCCTTCATGTGAACCGACGTGATCGACATGGGCACCATCATCACCATCTGGGCGAAGACCATGCTGACCATGGCCACGACCACCCCCGGCTGCCGCACGATCTCCGCAAGAGAGCGCGTGGTCTGACTGGGGATCGACTCCGGGTGCAAGCGGGCAAGTTCTCGCCCGATGTCCCGGGGATCGGGCCTCAGCCCCGCCGAGATCAGTATGGCCGCCAGGATCAGCCCGATGAGCCCAACGCCGTAGGGCCCCGCCAGCTCCGAGAACCCGGCTGCCGCCGCCAATCGTCCCGTGGGGCCTACCAGCAAGGGTCCGCACACGGCACCCACCGTGCTTCCCAGCACAACCTTGGAGATGGCCCGCCCGCGCTCCTCCGGCAGATGAACCTCCGCCGCGGCAAAGCGACCCAGATCGACCGCCGACCGGGCCATCCCCACCAGGATGAGGCCGCCCAGGAAGAAGAAAAAGGAACGGGCGACCACGGCGGCCATCGCGATCGCCGATCCGACGACCCCGATGATCTGCCCGAAGACGAGGCACCGTCGCCGGCCGATTCGCTCCATGCTGAAACCCCATACCAGGGCGCCGCATGCCTGCCCGAACACGTAGAGAGCGCCGGGCACGCCGGCCATCGCCGTCCACCCTGTCAACTCCACCGCAACGAGGGCGTTGACGGTGAAGGCGGCGATGAACCCGGCAGAGCTGAGGCCCTGGGACAGGAACAAGACCAGCGTGATCTTCCGGGCGATGCGTCTGTAGTCCATGCGGATCCTTTCACCGACACCCATGTGGTGAGGCTTCACGCCCTCAACTTGACCACCGCGTGGCGCTGGGTCCCCAGGCCGTCGATCCCCATCTCCACGACGTCGCCCGGCTGAAGATAGCGCGGCGGCTTGGCTCCGTGGCCCACGCCGGCAGGGGTCCCGGTGGAGACGAGATCGCCCGCCTGGAGCGACATGAAGCGGCTCAGATAGGCGACGAGTCGGCGCACAGGGAAGACCATGTCTTTCGTGTTGCCGTTCTGGCGACGCTCGCCGTTGACCGCGGTCCAGATCGCGAGCCCCTGTGGGTCGGCTATCTCATCGGCCGTCACAAGCCAGGGGCCGATGGGACCGAAGCTGTCACAGCTCTTGCCCTTGGTGGTGCCGCCGCCATGCTCGATCTGGAAGGCGCGTTCGGACACGTCGTTCATCAGGCAATAGGCCGCCACGTGTCCGAGCGCCTTGGCTTCGTCCACATACCGCGCGTCTTTGCCGATCACCGCCGCCAGCTCCACCTCGTAGTCCAGCTTGACGGCGCCCATGGGGCGCACGATCGGATCATTCGGCCCGCTGATGGCGCTATTGGCCTTGATGAAGATCGTAGGCTCCTTGGGCAGCGGCAGCCCGACCTCCGCAGCGTGGTCGGTGTAGTTCAGCCCGATGCAGACGATCTTGCCGATGCCTGCCAGCGGACAGCCCAGCCGCGGCTTCCCCGTGACGAGCGGTAGGCGCGCCAGCTTGACCCCACGCAGCCCCTTCAGCATCGTTCGCTGGAAGATCTCCGGCGTGATGTCCTCGACGACGTAGGAGAGGTCGCGCAGCTTCCCCTCGGCGTCGACGATCCCCGGCCTTTCGGCGCCGGCCCGGCCATAGCGTACGAGCTTCATGGCTGCCTCCTTCGATGCTGGGAGCGACGTGACGGGTGTCTCAGAGGCCTCTGAGCGCGGGTCCCGGAGTCCGGGGCAAGTTGAGTGGCCCAAAGGGAAATGAGCAAGAGGCGCCTGCTGCCGGCCCGCGGGCCCGGGCTTCCGGTCCGGCAATCTCCGCGCCGAGTCGAGTGAGGTCCTGTTCCAACACCTTGATCTGTTCCAGGAGGCTCTTGGGGGGCGTCCCGTCGGCGACCGCCTCCACGAGGCGCATGATCTTCCGCTGGGTCTCGGCCCGCCGTCCTCGCAAGCTGTCCTACTGCGCGGGGTCCTGGGCCAGCATGATCGGCCCCCTTCCGCATGCGGCTCTGTCCCTGTCCGGGCACAACCCGCGCTATTGTGCGATAGGTATGACCGGTCTTTCCATATGGTCTAATTGTGGCAACCGTCCTGGGGGCCGTCCTCGCCGCCGCCCCGCTCTGCGCCGGTGATCACGCCTTGAAATAGAACGTGGCAGGGTGGGACGTATTCGGGGTTCGCCCGTTCTGGGAGTTTACCTGGCGATCGGGGATGTTCCCCATAGTGTTCTTGCTAACCCGGACGCCCATATAGGCTGGCGAGACGCCGACCGTTCCAATCCCCCAGCATTCCTCGACGAGGATTTTCCAGATCTCCTGAGCCAGCTTGATGCGCTCGGACTCCTTCTTGGTCGGGGCGGAGCGAAACAGGTCAAATGCTCGCAACATCTCCGGACTGGTCGGTTTCTTGCCCTGGGTTCCGTTGCTGGCATACCAGCGAGCGAACGGCGTCCCGATGGGGCACTGGGACGGATCCACCGGCAGGACATGTGACGGGAATAGGAAAATATTGTCGGATCCGGCATTGGACCAGAACATGATCTGCTGTTCGGCGTTTGTGACCCGTGTCCAAGCGAGGCTGCGCTCGGTCTCCTTTACATCGGACCAGATCCCGATTTTCTGCCACTGCTGCTTTATCATTTCGCCGATCTGCGTGTAGGGGACGAAACTGCCGCCTGGCGCCATCATCTCGAACCGGAGCCGGCCTTTCCCGTCGGTCCGTAGACGAAATCCCTCGCTGTCCTTGCTATTCAAGCCGATCTTGTCGAGCAGGGCATTGGCTTGTTTGATGTCGAGGACGGCCCAGCGCTTGCGGTACTCGCGCCCAGGGTTCATCGGCACTTCTTCAGAAGGCACGATGGAGCCTGACGTTCCCATCCCCAACCAGAACGTCTCATTGAGCTGGTCGCGGTCGATGCCCAGGGACAGGGCGCGGCGGAAATCGCGAGTGGTGAGCCACTTGGCAAGTTCAGGGTCGCCTTCGTAGGCCATGTTGACATAGAGAACCGCGTCGCCGCCATTCGGTGCCGGATCAAGCCGAACCCGATAATTACCCTTCTGCCGATTCTCGAGAAACACGGGGAGCTTGGCCAGGCTGGTATGGCGTTCCTGCAAATCGTACTCGCCGGCAACCGCACGCAGGTTCAACACCTCCAGGTTCTCTGCTTGCGTCATGACGATACGATCGATGTAGGGCAGTTGGTTACCCGCCGGATCGACCGCCCAATAGTATGGGTTGCGCTCCAACACCCAGGTGGGATTGTTGATCGGCCGGGCCGTTTTCCACGGCCCGAGGACGGGGAGATCGGGGTTGAGCGACCAGTTGTATTTGGCGCGAAGATGGCTCTTCCAGCTGTCGAAGCCGGCCGTCTTGGCCTGTCTTTCCACCTCATCAAGGGAGCTGTACTTGGGCAGGAATTGCTTCAGGTAGTGCCCTGGGGCATAGGCGCCCATGAAGTAGCCGCGGCCCGATTGGCCGGCCTGCCCCCCGCCAATCCGCGTGTCACAAGCCAGAATCTCGAGGAACAGATAATTCGGCTCCGGGAACTCGAACACGACCGTGTAGTCATCCCGCTTGCCGAAGGTTCCGGGCTTCCCATTGACTTGCAGTTCTGCCGTGGGCGTCGGATTGAGGTCCTTGTTCTGATAGATCTCGGTGTACCAGAAGAGGAAATCGTCGGCCGTGAACGGGTGTCCGTCGGACCATTTGAGGCCGGCTCGCAGGAAGATCGTTGTGACTTTCCCGTCATCGCTGAAGCGCCAATTCTTGGCGAGCGCCGGCGTGATCTTGTTGCCGGTGTAGTCGAGCATGAGAATCTTGTCTGTCCCGACGATGCGGTTCCCGTTCTCGGCGTCCGCCGGACCCGTGAAGGCGCGCCGCCAGCGCCCGCCGTATTTGCCGATCTCGTGCACCGGCTTGACCACCATCAGATCGGCGGGCACGGGCAGCCTCTGGGCCACCGGAGGGAGCTTGCCAGCCTTCACCAATTCCGCCAGCATGGGTGCTTCCTGAAATGCTTTTGGAAACGTCGCCGGGTCGCGCAGGATCTCTGGGCCTTCCAGCTTCCCGATGAGCCCGGCCCCGAGCTTCGGGGCCGGTGTGGTGGCGGTTCCCGCCCGGGCGGGAAACGGGAGAGCCAGCCCGGCGGCCGTAAGGGCGGTCAACTCCAGAAACGTGCGTCGAGTCAATCGGCGCTTGGACATCGTCTCCCTCCTCTGGACAACGGCGTTTCGCACTTCTGGTCGTGTTCCCGCTCACGTCCCCGGCCGTCAGGATGTGCAAACAACGCGGCCTTCCAGGGGCACCTTCCCCGAGGGCCGGCGGATTTGTGCCGGTCCTGGTATTACGGCGCCTTCCTGTGCTTTATGGAACGGCCGGACGCTATCACTTGGGGAGAGGACCGTCAAGGTGCGCGGCTTGACGTGTGCGGCTTGATGGGCCCGGATTTTTCCCTAATCGTATAACCCGCCGCGAGTTGGTTACGGAGCATTTCGCGCCATGGACGGACCCGCTACACTATGGCCGCCCGTCTGGCCAGGACTCACGCATGTTGATTGAGTGTCTCACTTGAGTTACATTAACGCAGGATCGCCCGGAAAACCGGACCGATCCGAACCACGGAGGCGAGAACCTCAACTTATTTTTGGACCAGTTTCCGGGGGCACCTCGACCCCCGGACCGGCACTCGCAGTCTAGGAGATCATATTATGTCCTCCGTCTTACGAGAGCTCGTGGACCAGGTTGTCGAAGCCTGTGCGAGTCCCCGCTATGCCCAGCTCAAGTCACTCTGGACCCGGCACAACCGGCTCGAAAAGGTGGAGAAGATCCCCGTCAGCGTGCACCTGCACGCGCACCGAGGCTTCACTCCGGTCTGGCGCGAGCTGATTCCACCCGAGCAGCTCCAGTTGGTGGATGGGCTGGCTCGGAGCCTCGAGCTCCAATTGCGCCAGAAGCTTTTTCGCCACCGGATGATCCCCGATGACGAGGTGCTTCTGCCCACCCTCTGGCTTGAGCCGGTTCGCCCGGCGGGCGGAGACCCCCTCTGGGGGGTTCCCCTCCGGCGCGCGGTCCCCAGCGAGACGGGGGGCGCCTACACGTTCCTGCCGAGCGTGGAAGACGAGGCGGATTTGGCGCGCTTGCAGTATCCGCGCTACGAGATTGACGCCCCCGCCACCCGGCGCCTGGTTGAGCAGGCCCGGGAGCTCGTGGACGACCGTCTCCCGATCAAGCTCTGGACCGACCAAGTCCGGGAAAGCCCCGGCGAACGGATCATTGATTTCCTGGGGTGGGAGGGCTTCCTTTACGGCCTCGTGGAACGCCCTGCCTTGATCCACGCGATGATGAACTTCCTCGCGGAAGGGATGAGTCACTACCAGCGCGATCGGGAGCGTCAGGGAGCCGTTGACGCCGAGGCGTCCTGGGTCTACCGCACGCATTACGAAGAGCTGCCGCCCGAGGAGCCGCCGGACCGCCTGCGTTCCTGTTGGGCCTACATCGCGGCGCAGGCGACTGGAACGATCTCGCCTGCAATGTACGCAGAGTACATC
>JAPLLC010000106.1 GCA_026387775.1 Candidatus Methylomirabilota bacterium
GACGAGCCCGGCCACGAGATACTCGAGTGTCTCCATCGGATTCGATTCGGCCCTGCCTTCTCGCGGGATCGTCGCAACGGCACCGCGCAGGGCGGGAGTATAATCGTCCATCCGCATGATGTCCACCACCACCTCGCGCAGGATTGAAATCCCGCAGGCGTCCCCGGGATCTTGCGGTGCTTCTTCTCTCACTTCACCTCCCCAGGGCCCCCCGCCGGAAATTTCCTTGCGCGGCCCCACGATTGAAGCTATACATAGCGTGATTTCTAGGGGTTTATTGGCCTTGCAAGCATTGTGGCGCCTGTTTCGGATACACGGGTGTCCGCGCTCTGGTGATCTAATCGCATGGAGAGTATGATCGGGTCTGGTGCCGCGGCGGGAGTCCGCGGGATTCTCTTCGACATGGACGGGGTCGTGGTCCGCCAGCGGCTCGATTTTCTGGCACTCAAGCAGGAGATCTTCGGCAGCACGCATGGGTTCATCCTGGAGCGCATGGACGAACTCCCGCCGCCCGAGCGACGGCGGGCCGAGGCGATCCTGGAGCGGCCGAGGCGATCCTGGAGCGGCACGAAACGGTCGCGGCGCTCACGGCCGAGCCGATGGACGGCATCCTGCCCTTCTTGGCCTGGATGGAGGCGAGCGAGCTGAAGCGAGGTCTTGTGACCCGCAACAGCCGGAAGAGCGTGGAGCTGGTCTTGGGCCGGCTCGGGATCGGTTTCGACGCGGTGGTGACCCGCGAGGATGCGCCACCCAAGCCGGCGCCCGACCCGGTCTGGGTCGCCTGTCGCGGGATGGGACTGCAGCCGTCCGAGGTCGTCTTCGTCGGCGACTTCGAGTTCGACATGCTGTCCGGCCGACGGGCGGGAGTTCGGACGGTGCTCTTGCGCAGCGGGGCGACGACGACATCGGAGCACGCCGATCTGGGCGTGGACTCTTTCGCTGAATTGCAGGAGTGGCTGACGGTGCGGAACGCAATGCGTCGGCCGTACGAATCGACGTAACCCCTGGATCGCTTCGGAGGTGATGATGGCGACATCGCATGCGGTTCAACCCGTCAGGATCAGTGCGAGCACGACATGGCCGGAATCCCGAGCGGTCTCGGCCGGCATCGGAGTAGTAGCCTTCGCCGCGATGACGGCGCTCGGGGCGTACGTCCGCATCCCGCTGCCCTGGACGCCGGTCCCGGTCACGCTGCAGACCCTCTTCGTTTCGCTGGCGGGGGCCGCGCTCGGCCCCGTTCTCGGGCCGGCGAGCCAGGGCCTCTATCTTGCCGCGGGCGCCGCCGGGGTGCCGGTCTTTGCCGGCGGCCTGGGCGGACTGGCGTATCTGCTGGGCGGCCCGACGACCGGGTATCTGCTGGGATTCGTGCCGGCCACCGCCTGCACCGGCTGGCTGATCCGCCGGCGAGAGGCGCCCGGAATTCTCTGGACCCTGCTCTCCATGGCGGCCGGGACCCTGACGCTGTACGCCTGCGGCGTTGCCTGGCTGGTGTGGAGTCTGAATCTGCCGCTTGCCGCCGCGCTGGCCCAGGGGCTGCTGCCGTTCCTGCTGGGCGATGCGGTGAAGCTGTGCGCGGCCGCCGGTCTTGTGCGAGGGGCGCGGCGGCGCACCCGGCGGGTGTTCCCTTAGGAGGCGACGGCGGGGACCGGACGTCCTCCGCCGCCGGATGACAGCATGGCCAGAGCCCGCAAAGCCCGACGGATTCCCGAGTGGATGATCGGCGTCGCCATCACGCTGGTCGTGCTGGTGATGGGCTTCATGCGGCCTTCCTTCCTGGAGACGTTCGAGTACCAGTTGTTCGACCTTCGCCTGAAGTGGTTCGGCGCTCACACGGCTCCGCAGAACATCGCCATCGTGGCCATCGATGAGGAGTCCATCACAAAGGTGGGCCGCTGGCCGTGGCCGCGCTCCCGGATCACCGCCCTGGTGGATCAGTTGGCGGCGAAGGGGGCCAAGGTGATCGGTCTGAGCCTGATCCTGTCGGAGCCCGAAGAGCAGAGCAGTCTGGCAGTGCTGCAAAAGGTGGAGGAGAGTTTCCGGGCGCTCGGCACCGTAAAGGGCGGGGACGGGTTCCTGCAGACGCTGCAGGAGATCCGGACCTCCCTGGACAACGACAGCAAGCTCGCGGGCGCACTCCAGAAGGCGGACAGGGTCCTGCTGCCGGGATTCGGCAACCTGGAAGGGGCCCGGGGGGCGACACCGGCCGGTAAGACCGAAGGCGTCTCCGCATTCGCCGCCAAGAGCGCCTTAACGAACCTCAGTATCCCGGGGGATCAGCCGGGGGCTCTCGTGCCCCAGGCCTCGGAGATGACCTGGCCGCTCGCCGTCCTGGGCGAGGCGGCGGTCGGGATCGGCCACATCAACCGACTGCCGGACCGGGACGGGATCAGCCGCTGGGAGCTCCTGGTCCTGGAATACCGGAATCAGTTCTTTCCCCACTTCGCCCTGGCAGTGGCCGCCCGGGCCATGGGCGTGCCACGCGAGCGGACCCAGGTGGTCTTCGGGGACGGGATCAACCTGGGGGCGACGCACATCCCGACCGACGGTCAGATGCGCCTCCTCATGAACTACTACGGGCCGCCCAAGACATTCCCGCACTATTCGGCTTTCGACGTCCTGAACGACAAGATCGCGACCTCGGCCTTCCAGGGCAAGATCGTCCTGGTGGGGGCCACGGCCCCGGGGATCGGGGATACGGAGGCCACCCCCCTCGCACCCATCATGGCGGGGGTGGAGAAGCACGCGAACCTGATCGCCAACATCCAGACGGGGCAGTTCCTCACGCGGCCTTTCTGGGTCGAGCTGTACGAGTTGCTGGCGATCCTCTGTCTTGGCCTGCTCACCGCCTTCCTCATGCCGCGGCTCGGGGCGGGCCTCGGCTCGGCGGTGGGAGCGGCCCTCTTTGCCGGGGTGCTGATTGCGGGCTTCGTCGCCTTCGCCTGGGGGGGGATCTGGCTGCCGGTGGCGTACCCGGCCCTGCTCGTCCTCCTGAACTACCTCGCCATCACCGCGCGCGGGTTCCTGAAGGTGGAGCGGGAGAAGGAGATCGTCGAGGAAGAGAGCGACGAGGCCAACAAGCTTCTCGGGCTGACGTTCCAGGGCAAGGGGATGCTGGACCTGGCCTGGGATAAGTTTTCCCGCATCCCCCTGGACGAGGAGATCAAGGGGGTCATCTACAACCTGGCCCTGGATTTCGAGCGCAAGCGCCAGCCGGCCAAGGCCCTCACCGTGTACGAGCGCATCGCCACGGCGGACAAGGACTTTCGCGATATTGCGGAGCGGATGAAGAAGGTGCAGGCGGCTGCGACGACCCCCACGCTGGGTCCGGTGCGCGGCGGGAAGCGCGGCGAGGGCACCGCCATCATGGAAGGGGTCGAGCGGCCGACCCTGGGCCGCTACGAGCTGGTCAAGGAGCTGGGCCGCGGGGCCATGGGGATCGTCTACCAGGGGCTGGACCCCAAGATCAACCGCACGGTGGCGATCAAGACCATCCACTTCGACGATGTGGAAGAGGCCATGATCCCCCAGGTCAAGGAGCGCTTCTTTCGCGAGGCGCAGGCCGCCGGCGGCCTCAACCATCCGAACATCCTCACCATCTACGACAGCGGCGAAGAGATGGACGTGGCGTGGATCGCCATGGAGTATCTCTCCGGCAAGGACCTCGAGGCCTACTGCAAGCCGGCAAACCTGCTGCCCTGGTCGAGGGTCCTGGAGATCTGCGCCAAGGTGGGGGACGCCCTGGACTACGCCCACAAACACGGGATCGTCCACCGGGACATCAAACCCGCCAACATCATGCTGCTGGAGAACGGCGAGGTGAAGGTGACCGACTTCGGGATCGCCCGGGTGGTCTCCTCCTCTCAGACCAAGACCGGGGTGGTGATGGGCTCGCCCAGCTACATGTCGCCCGAACAGGTGGCGGGCAAGAAGGTGGACGGGCGGTCCGACCTGTTCTCGCTGGGCGTGGTGCTGTACGAGATGCTGGCCGGGGAGCGCCCGTTCCGGGGCGAATCGATCGCGACCATCATGTTCCAGATCACGAGCAGCCCGCCGCCGCCCATGGCCGAGTTCGTTCCCAAGCTGCCCCCCATCTTCCAGAAGCTGGTCGAGAAGGCGCTGGCCAAGGACCCGGCCTCGCGATTCCAGGCGGGGGAGGAGTTCGCGAAGACGCTCCGCGCTTTGAAGGAGCGGTTGGACAAAGCGATGGCCCAGACGGGGAAGGGCGGCGGGCCACGCGCGGGTGCTCCCGACACCGCGCCGGCGGGACCGTCGGCGGCGTCGGCCACGCAACGCTTTGAGGCGGTGGCGGGGTCGCCGGAGGAATAGGAGACGTTATGCGCTATGTGGCGGCGGCCAAGAGCGACGTGGGACGGAAGCGAAAGGGCAACGAGGACAGCTTCTGCCTGGCGCCCGACATCGGCCTCTATGTCGTGGCCGACGGCATGGGGGGGCACGCGGCGGGAGAGGTGGCCAGCCGCCTCGCCGTGGAGACTATCCGGGAGTGGATGGCGAAATACCTGGGCGGCGACGGGGCGGCCATCGTGGGGCCGGCGGCCGCCTCGGGCTCGCCGGAGGCCAGTTATCTCCTGAGCAGCATTCGCCTGGCGAACCGACTCATCTTCGATGCCGCGCAAGGCCGGCAGGACTACGCCGGCATGGGGACCACGTTGGTGGCGGTCCTGACCCAAGGGGACACGCTGATGCTGGCCCACGTGGGCGACAGTCGGATCTATCGCATCCGGGACGGACGGATCGCGCAGGTCTCCCGGGATCACTCCTTCGTGCAGGAGCAGGTGGAGCGGGGGATCATCTCGGCCGAGGAGGCGCAGGTCTCCCAGTACCGGCACATGATCACGCGCGCCCTGGGTCTGAAGGAGACGGTGGAGGTGGATCTCATCGAGGAGCCGGCCGTGGCGGGGGATGTCCTCCTGCTCTGCTCCGACGGGCTGTCGGACCTCCTGGAGGACGAAGAGATCCTGACCGCCGTCCAGGAGCATGCGGCCGACCTGGAGCAGGCCTGCCAGGCCTTGGTGGATCGCGCCAACCAGAAGGGGGGCGACGACAACGTCACTACCCTCCTGATTCGAGCCCAGGCGGGAGACGCGGGTCGTCGGTTGGCGAAAGGAGTGGCCGAGCGTCCGACGGCATCGGCCGGCGGGGCCGGTGGTCGAGCGGTGGGGCGCGGGGGCGTGCTGGGCTGGCTGAGGCGCGTGTTCCGCGGCTGAGACGGGGAGAAGGGCTGTGAAGCTCGTGCTGAGTTTTCAGGGAGTGCAGATTCGGGAGTATGCGCTGGATCGGCCGATCCTCAGCATCGGCCGGCACGACGAGAACGACATCGTGATCGACCACATGGGGGTTTCGGGTAAACACGCCCAGATCGCGCTGGAGGGGCAGTCGGTGATCCTGACGGATCTGAAGAGCACGAATGGGACCTTTGTGAACGGCCAGCGGGTGGAGCGGGTCGATCTCCGCCCCAACGATTGGATCTCGATCGGGAAGCACATCCTGACGCTCAAGGCCGGTCCGCGCTGAGGCGAAGTACCGGGCACGGCGAATCCTGCCGACCGGCGGGCACGGTGGGGTTGACCGGAGGTCGCAGCCAGGACGGCTCGCACGGGGTGGCATTCCGGACTCTGGTGTGACGGAGGCGGGTCCACCCGGATGTAAGGAGGCACGATGCCGAGTCCCAGATTCCCCGCGACGGCAACGCTCATGGACGCCAGGCAGTGTCCGCTCGACAAGTTCGACGCCCTGTTCACGAAGATCACACAGGAGCGCCACATCGCGGATGGGTATTTCCTGCAAGCCCATCCCGACGAGGCGCGATTGCTGTTCGTCGTGAACGGATCGCCTTACGCCGCCGGACGCGTCGTCGGAGAGAAATGCACCTCCCTCGAGATCCACGAGTTCTTTGTGGAATACGAACAGCACCCGGAGTCTCCGCTCTCCTTCTGTGTGGCGGACAAGCGGCTGCTCCTGGGTCTGATGGTCCTGTTCCACCACCAGCCCGCCCTGACCTTCAGGACCAATCTCGTGGACATGCCGGAGATCCTGGAGGCGCTGGCGGAGCGAAAGGCCGACCAGGTCCTGGGTCTCCGGTCGGGGGATGGCTGGGCGGTGTCCATCTGCGCCAAAGGGAAGCCGGTGGCGAGCTTCTTCCCGCCGGGGGCGGGCGACGCCGCGAAGGCGGCGAACCCCGTCGAGCAGTTGATGGCCTACGCCGGGACCCACGCGGGCGGGTTGACGGTGGACGTGTACGAGGAGACTCGCGTCGGGCCGGCCGGCGACGCGACGCTGGCGACGCCGGAGACGCAGGGCCACCTGGCGGAGGTCTTCCTCCGCGTGGCCGCCAAGGTGCAGGAAGAGGAGGCCGAGGCGCCCCTGCTCCTGGAGATGGCGTCCGACGAGCCCCTCACACTCGAGACGGCTCCCCCCGCGGCACCGCCGCCGGCCGCGGCTCCGGTCGTCGTTCCCGAGCCGGAGCCCCCGCCGATCGCGCTGGAAACCCCGTCGGAGGCCGCGAAGCCCTCGGTCGAGGCGATGACCCCGCGGACCCTGACCATCAAGACGCTGGGGTCGCCGACCCCGACCCCGCCGACCCCGTCGGCCGAGGCCCCCCCCGCGGCACCCCGGACGGCCTTCAAGGGGCCCATCCCGGAAGTCGTCCTGTATCTGGGAGACAAGGCGCTTGGGACGTTCTCGCTGGCGGGCGGCGAGCTGACGATCGGCCGCGTCTCCGGGAACGGCATCGTCATCGACAACGCGGGGGTCTCCCGCCGGCATGCGGTGATCCGGGTGAAAGAGGACAAGGTGTTCCTCGAGGATCTGGGGAGCGCCAACGGGACGTTTGTCCGGGGGCAGAAGATCGAGACCTGCGAGCTGCACGACGGGGACGAGATCGTGGTCGTGAAGCACCGGCTGCTGTACCGGATCCCCAAGGAGGCGGATGCCCCCCCGAAGGCCGAGCCCGCCGCGGACGCTGGACAGAAGACCATGTATATCGACGCGGCGGCGATGGCCCAGGCCATGGGCGCCAAGCCCGGCCCCGCGCGAACCGAGACGGCCGCCGCCCTGCGCCCGCGCCTGATCCTTCCGGACCTGAAAAAGTTCGCGCTGGAAGAGGACGAGGTCACGCTGGGGAGCGCCGCGTCCTGTCAGATCCACCTCTCGGGTATGTTCGTGGGCAAAGAGCACGCCAAGATCGTGCGCACCAAGGAAGGGCACTTCAAGATCCAGCACCTCTCCGGGATGGCGGGCACCCGGGTCAACGGCGAGAAGATCACGGAGCACGTCTTGAAGCACGGGGACGAGATCGAGGTCGGCAAGCAGAAGCTGCTCTTCCGCCTGGAGCGCTGACGACGGATGTCGGGGCTCCAGGCAATTTCGAATTTCGAATTTCGAATTTCGAATTCAAATTTCGAATTTCAAAATTGTAAATTGTAAATTGCAAATTCTGGCCTATGCACCTGGACGCTCTCTTCCTTCCCTGTGAGCTTCCCGCCCGCGCCCGGCCCGAGCAGGTGGCCGTGGTGATCGACGTGATTCGCGCCACCACCACCATCGTGACCGCGTTCCGACACGGGATCCGTTCCGTGCGGCCCGTGGCGAGCGCCGAGGAGGGGCGCAGCCTGCTGGCGGCGACCCCGGGGGCGCTCCTGGCCGGCGAGCGGGGCGGGCAGCGGATCGCCGGTTTCGATCTGGGTAACTCTCCGCGCGAATTCACGCGGGAGGCGGTGGCGGGCAGGGACCTCATCCTCTCCACGTCCAACGGGACGAAGACGCTGCGCGCCGTCGGCGAGGGCCGTCGGGTGGCCATCGCCGCCTTTCTCAACCGGGCCGCGGCGGCGGCCTGGCTCGCGTCCCGGCAAGAGGACAGCCTGATCGTCTGCTCGGGCTACGAGGGGATCTTCTCGCTGGAGGATGCGGTGTGCGCGGGGGCCGTCGTGGAGCGGGCATGCGCGCAGGAAACGCCGCCGGTACTCGGCGACGGTGCCCGGGCATGCCTCGCCCTCTGGGAGCGGTACGGGGCCGGCCTCCCCGCCCTCCTGAGGGGATCGGGCTGGGGCCGCCGCATCGAAAGCATCGGCCTGGGCCCCGATCTCGACATCTGCGCCCGGCTCGACGCGACCAATGTCGTGCCGGTGATGGTCGGAGGACGGATCGCGCTGGAGGAACCCGGATCGAACCAGAAAGCCTGAGACGACCCCTCCTGATCAGTCCCCGCATCGCAATAGCGTCACGATTCCAAGCGGAGCATGTAGATCAGGTACGCTTGGACCTCCGCCGGGAAGAGCCCATCCGGCGCGCGGTGATAGTGTCGCGTCAAGCGGGCCACGGCCGTGAGGTAGCTCTCGCGCGTGCGCTCGGCCATTCCTCGAACCAGCATGTCGTTGTCCATCGCCGGCCGCGGTTTGTCGCGGTTGACGCACTTCCTAGGCAACACTCAGCGTCTTGATGTTGGCTACGTCGTTCTTGATCGCCTGGGCCGCGTCCCACAGGTCGATGGCGCGCTGGGCGTTGAGCCAGAACTCCGGCGAGTTGCCGAACAGCTTGGCGAGGCGCAGCGCCATCTCCGGACTCGCGGAGCGGCGCCCGCGCAGCAGCTCGTTGACCGACTGGCGCGACACACCGATCGCGCCGGCGAGTCCGGACACGGTCAGGCCATAGTCCGGCAGAAAGTCCTCGCGCAGCATCTCACCCGGATGGGTGGGGCGGCGCTTCATGGGTCCCGTGTTGGCGAAACGCATCTCACACCTCGTCTCAGTGGTAGTCGCAGACCTGGACATCGTAGGCGTCTCCATCGACGAACCGGAAGCAAATGCGCCACTGGTCGTTGATGGAGATCGAGCACTGACCTTTGCGGTCGCCTTCCAGTGCGTATAACCGGTTGCCAGGCGGAACCTTCAGGTCGTCAATCTGGGTCGCGAGGTCCACATACTCAAGCTTGCGGGCTGCGCGACCCGCGATATCCGATGGGAACCGATTGGCCCGACCAGTGTCGTAGAGGTCCTTTGCGCGCTTGTCCGCGAACGTCTTGATCACGAGGAGGATGTAACGCGTCACGTGACACACGTCAAGAGGAATAAAGGTGTCCGGTAATTCTTCTTGCGCGGCTCGAACCCGAAAGCCTGACAGGCTGCTGAAGATGGCTCTCGGCGGACGCCTCAGGCGGCTCGACGCCGACGTAGGGTCGAGAGCGGGGCGAGGCTGAGTCGCAGTCGGAAGGGGGCCAGGAGCCGGTTTAGCGTCTCTTGGGTGGGGTTGTGTTGCGGGCGGATCGCCCGCTGCACGTTCGAGCGGGGCATCTCCACCTGGGTGGCATACTCCGTGATCCCGATCGCCCGGATGACCTTCCCGAGGGCCTGCTGAATGGTCAACCCCTCCTCGATGGCGGCGAGGAGAAAGGCGCGGGCAAACTTGGGGTTGCGCAGCCGCTCGGCCAGATCGATGTTCCAGTCTTCGCTACGCCGTGCCATGCTGGGCCTCCAGATAGTCGCTCCAGTACCGCTGCGCCCGACGGATGTCCCGGGATTGGGACGCCTTGGTCCCGCCGAGGAGTAGCAGGAGGGTCTTTCGCTGATGCGTTCCGAAGTAGAGACGGTACCCGGAGCCGAAGGGGAGCCGGGCCTCCCACACACCTCCACCGACCGCCTTGTGGTCGCCGAGATTCCCCGCCTCGAACCGTGCAATGCGCGCGGCGATGCGGGCCTGTGCCGGAATGGGGAGGGTATTCAACCACTCTCCATAAGGCCGGTGGCCGTCGGGGGTGACGTACTGACGAACGGTCCAGGACATCGCGCCGCTAATGTATCATAAATGGTCCGAATGTCAACCAGGATGGGCGGGCTGAAAGGCATCCGGTGCCTTCTCTTGCGTTCTTTATACAGCAGTCAATAACTGGTTTTCACAGGTCCATGCCGGCGGTGGTCGGGCGGCGGAGGCCGATGACGGCTTTGATGCTGTCCTTCCACTTGATCTTCGGGTCGCGGCGGTAACGGGTGTAGAGGGCACGGATGGCATTGTCGGACTGAAGGGCCATGAGGGCCTCACCGCGCCGGCCGGCCTCGGCGTTCCGGGGACAGTTGAAGGGGAGAATCTGACGGAGGCGGTTGATCTTCCCGAGCCAGATTGAATCGGACACGAAGGGGCGAACGGCGGCAATCAGGGCGTCTGGGTCCCCGTCCAGCATGGGCTCCCCAGAAACGCTGGTCTGAAACTCCATGGCGTAGGCGTACTGGAGACAGGCAAGCCGGGCCTTGAAGGACGGCGCGCCGGGTTCCCAGTAGGATAGGATGGCGTCTTGCGTCGAGCCGATGGAGAATCGGAACACGATCTGTGCGCGGTACTGGGCGAGTTCCTCGCACAGGCGTTTGGCGCACGAGAGGCGCGGTTTCGACACAATCAGGAGGTCGTTACCCGCGGCCAGCATGCGACCGAGGACCGCTAGGCACTCGTCGATGTTCTGGTCGGTGATGTCGTGGGCGGTCGGGAACATGATCCGGCCGGATCGCCGGGTGAAACCGCGGTCGAGGTCGTGCTGACGGAACTGGGGCCGTTTCCACGAGGCCGGGGTCGCCCGTTTGAAGCGGATCGCCATGGTCTTGGCGTAGCAGTACAGGCAGTCGTGCTCGCAACCGTCCTGGATGTTGACGTTGCTTGCCGCCCATTCCTGGGTGCCGGTCGCTAGCCGGACTGTCTGTATTGTGGCGGTATTCATAGGCACAGTATACGAACTCCTGTTCACTGCTGCAAGGGAAGCCTCGCCTGCGGGATAGTTCCAACGATAATCCGGACCTTGTTGTGGTCCATGGAAAGGGATGGGCGGCCGGTGGGCGTCTTGGCCGGATCCCTTGCCACCGAGAACATGGTGCCCTCCCTCTCCTTGATTGCCTTCTTGTACTCCCCGGTCGTGTGGGCGATTCCGTGTTTCCGAATGAGGCGAATCAATAGGTCGCGGAGGTCAATCGGCGCCTCGAGTTCGGCAATGACCTTGTCCTGGATCGTCGCACCCCGTAGGGCTTCCAGCTCCGTGGCGTCGAACAGATAGAGTTGCCCACCTCTCTCCTGGTCTAGAAGTTTGCGCCATGCGGCGTGCATCTCATCTGCCATGAGGAAGAGACCGTCATGGTAGTCCGTCGCGAACACGAGCCGATACTTCGGCAAGTGGCGCGACCGATCTTTGATCGGGATGTTGACCACGTACGTGAAGTGGTTGCGCAGCCGGTCTGTGTAGCCGGCGATGAATTTTTCTTCGGCCTGGTGGAAATCGAGCGTTCCGGCCTGGAAGTCGGCAAGGATGGTCTGCCAGTAATCGCCGCCGGCGACCTCGTCCATTCTGGCGGATGTGTTCTTGCCGTCGGTCTCATAGTCGAGATCGTCGGCCCAGTCAGGAACGGCTCGGGCGAGTTTCAACAGGCGGCAGCCCTCCCGGAGGAAGCCCGTTGTGTTGAAGTTGATGAGCATCTCGAGGGACTGAAAGCCGACTTCCTTCAACCGGGCGAAGTGATCGAAGTCGAGACTCTTGACGCCGTAGGGGTCCACGTAGAAGAAGTAGCTGCGCCCACGGTCTAAGCGACTGGACAGGAACCAGTGAAGGCATTGTTCATATTCGCCTTCGATGACTTCGCAATTGGGGGCGCTGGCAAGGTTGGCTCGGAGTTCGGCAGCGTACTTCTGTTCAATGAAGATTGCTTTGGCATCCAGCGCCGGGGTGCGGGCGATAATGGCGGCGACATGCTTGGCGATGATGAGGGGGGAGCCAGGCTGGCCGTCGTCGAACCGGCCCTTGCCGGCGAAGCAGTCGGCTATTCGGGTTGGTCGGCCGGACGTGGTGATCTTGGCCAGGTATGGGCCAAGATAGTGGTCGAGGATCTGATCTTTGAGCTTCGACCAGTCCCGTTTCTCCTCGAAGAAGTTGCCTCTGACGGCCATGCCTGCCCTCCTATGGCAACTCGTCAGCGGTTGTAATAGGGGACGTTGTTGTAATAGGGGACGTTGCATCCTATGACTCCTGGCGCTTGGGACCGCCGGGCGGGTCCGCCGACGTCGTCGGGACGAGACGGACAGGCCGCAGCGAAAGAGGGTAGGGGGAATCGCGGACCGCGCGAGCAGCGGGCGGTCGGGTCAGGGGGCGGGGCGGAGGCGCACCTCGAGGACCAAACCCAGGGCGGCGGCATAGCGCGAGAGCACGCTCAGGGACGGCTGACGCCACGAAGACTCGAGGGGCTTTTCGAGCCGGGCAATCACCGGCTGGCTCACCCCCATGCGGTCAGCGATCGTCCTCTGGGCGAGCCGGCGCTTCTTCCGCTGCTCGACCAGCTCCAGCACCGTGCGAACGGCCAGGGCCCGCTCATCGTAGGCCGCGCGCTCCTCAACGGTCATGCCACTCCGGAGTTCGGCGAGGTGGGCCATCACGTCGCTCGCCGCCTGACGCTTTCCCTTCATTTGATATAATCCGCTAGGGTCCGGACGCCACGGGCTGTGGTATAGTATCGCAGGTGCATGAAGTGATCATAGCCGATAGGCTATCACAAGGCAAGCGAGATTCTCGGGGGCGGGGACCGATGTTTGCGTCGGCATGACTTGGGAAGAACGCAACGAACGCTGATTCCCGCCCTGGATGCGGGAATGGTGGAGAGCGATAACAAGTCGGGTGTCAGAACCGACAAGAGGAGAGACGATGCCCAGTGAATCACAGTCCGTGCCGTTCGTCGCCATCAACGACTGCTTGCGGGAGGATTTCCTTTTCCGGGTGCTGCACCGGGTCCTCGAGTGTCTGCCCACGTCGTCCGCGCCCAACGGTGCAGCGCTCACGCGGGCGGTCGCGTCGGTTCCCGTTGGCGGGTTCCGGCAGTTCAATCGGGCCCCGCGGGGCCTCCAGACGCGGGCGGCGATGTCTCAGTTTCGCTCGTCCGGTGTCTTTGTGGGGCAGGCGCTCGATGTCTGGCTGGAAGCGAACCGGACTCTTGCCGTTGCCGTGGAGGAATTCCTGGCCAAGCACGAGAGCCCGCGGGAGCGGATCCAGGCCGAGGCAGGGCAGTTCCGCGATCGGTGGAGCCTGGATGAGGTGCTCCGGCTGGCGGACCTGTTCTGTGCGGAGCAGGGTGCGGCCGACCGCGATGACGTCGCCCTCCTGCTCTGCTGCCTCACGAGCCGCGCCCCGGTTCCGGTCGGCCTTCCTGTCGAGACGGCAGTGGAGGTCTCCTTACCCGATGCCGCCCCTGCACCTGCTCCGGCAGGGGAGGAGGCCAGGCAAGAGGGCAACGGCTCGCCGGCTCCTGAAGGCTCTAGAAACGACGGTAGACGGAAGAAGAAGAAATAGAGGCCGTGAGGCGCGCCCAGATGGTTGTGATCGCGAGCCCGCCGAACTGGAGCGCGGCGCGTAGCGCTCCGCGGCGCTGGACGGCGCGGGCGAACGCCCAGGTGACAATGGTGCCTGGAGGGGTCGTTTGCTCCAGGCGGGGGCGGGACTTGAGCATGATGGCGTCGGCTGGGCAGCCGATGGTGCATACGCCGCAGCCGATGCAGCGCGCCTCGGACACGGTGTAGCGGCCGTCCCGCTCGGTGATGGCATCCATGGGACACCGCCCGCCGGCGCAAGCGCCGCAGGCCGTGCAGCGCCCGGCCTCGATGGCGGACACCCAGTTGCTGCGCACGAGCAGGTGTGGAGCGCCGAACTCCTTGACGCCGCGCAGGAAGCCGCAACAGCACGTGCAGCAGTTGCAGACGAACATCGACTCGCGCTGCACGTTGTAGGTGCAGTGCACCAGACCATCGCGCTCCGAGAGGTCCAGGACGGCCAGCGCCTCCTCCCGCGTGACGGTACGCCCGTAGTCCGTGACGGGTGTTCCCTCGTAGGCATTCTCCCGGGTAGAGAAAGCCATGCACGTTTCCAGGGGGTGGGAGCACGGCTTGCCGAGCTTCGCCTGCCCGGTGCGGCAGATACAGTCCATGAGCCGGAACGATCGGGCGCCGGCGAGCATCCCGCGCACGTCCTCGTACGGCAGGATCACCACCGCCGCGTCGATGCGCGCGCTGACCGGAATGACGCGGGCGAGGGCGGGCTTGGCGCCACCCACCGTGCCGGCGATGTGCGGGGCGTACTCCTCCACGAGCGTCGCCAGCTCTGCGTCCATGCGGGGGAGCTGGAACTCGTAGATGCCGACGACGAACGGCGCCAGCCCGTAGACCGTCTCGCCGCGCAAACGGAACGACAGAATCTGCCCGCGCCGGACCATGCGGTCGAGGATTGATCGTAATTCCTCGGCCGGCCGGCCAAGCCGATGCGCAATGGTCTTCACGGGCTCCGGGATGGGGAGCAGGCGCACCGCCATGGCGGCCTCGTCCGGGGCGAAGATCTTTTCGAGGATGCGCAGCTCGACCCCGCTCTCCGTGCGGGGGAAGCCGTGGGGAAACTCATCAAGCTTCGCGGCGAGTTGCTCGTAGATCCTGTCCATCCGGGGTGCTCCGTGTCGCGTTAGGGGGTTAGGGCTTGGCGAGCGCGGCGCAGGGCGCCGGCGTAGGTTTCGGGGAGGTTGACGGGTCGGCCTTCCGGGGACCACCAGCGGGGGATCTCGGTGTAGATCCAGACGTATTCGTCGGCGATTTCGAGGGCCTTGCGGACGCTCGTCTCGAATTCGTCGGGTGTATAGAAGTTCTTGCTCGGGTCAACGCCATCCCAGCCCCTGGCCTTCGAGTCGAAGTCCATCCAGAGCCCGAAACCCACCGAGACGAGGCGGCGATACTTGGCCGGGTCGGCGACGATGGGGAGCAGCGATTCCTTCACCGTCCGGTAGGCGGCGGCAAAGGCTGCTGTGTCCTTGTTGTGGAAGTAGGCGAGCTCGTAGCCGTCCACCAGGCGGGTGCGGCCGCTCGCCGCCTCCACCATGCCGTCCAGAAACGGGGCGAGCAAGCCGTACTCGCAGTCGGCCAGCGGCCTCTCGCCGCTCTTGGATTCCAGCCAGACCACGCTGTAGCCGAAGGTGAGGAAGATCGTCAGGTCCGGGTAGCCCTGTTGGAAGGCCTCCATCACCTCACGGCCGCGCCGGCGCGCCTGGGCGGCGTATGCGTCCCACGATCGAGCGCCGGCGTCGCGCTGTTTGCGGTAATCGAACAGCGGCGCCTTGTACTGTTCGAGGTCGAGCAGGATACCCGCGGCGTGTCCCTCGCGGGCGATCTGCGCGGCCAGCCGAGCGTTGCTTTGGATTGCCGAGAAGTCATCGAACCAGTCCACGTCGCCGGGGACGGTGTTGAAGCGCAGGAAGTTGCGCGTGAAGCGGGTGAACCGAGTGGCCTTGAGGTCGGCAGAGGCCGGCTGGAGCTCGGCCTCGGTGAAGGCGCGCGCGCTCCAGGCTTCCCACAGGAACTGGCCGAGCGTACCGTCGGGCTTGGCATAGGTGACGTGAAAGACGCACCCGTCGAAGGGACTACGCTCCATCTGGGCGATGTGCCGCCGCATGAACGCCGTGTCCGGTTCGTCCCAGCCGAACTCGATCAGCAGCTTCGGCGAGACTCGTGCGCTCGGCTGGACGGTCGCGCAGCCGAACAGGGCGCAGCTTATGGCGAGACCAAACAGGAGCAGTGACCGGCGCGTCATGGCTCTTTGCTCTCGATTGTCCGCAGCGTTCATGAAGAGTACGTGCCGCGCCCGGCGAGTTGCCTCCGGCCGTCGATGCCGAGGGTGCCGCGGGCCGGGGGCGCTGTCAAGGGGAAAGCTGGCGTGGCAGGCTGCTGAAGAAGGCCCATCTGCGGGGACCCAGCCTGCGGCTGGGTACCCCGCTTGCTCGGGCACTCGTTGCGGCGTATCTGAAGTACGCCTCTCTCGGCCCCGGGTACCCATCCAGGGGATGGGTGCGCCGCCTTGCATCTGGACCTTCTTGAGCAGCCTGAGGCAGCGGGCTATTCAGTAGCTTGTTAGGCTTAGCACGAGCTCTGCACGACTCGCGCTCTTCCGCGCGCCGCACCGGACGAGCGCGTCGAGTGTTTTGCGGAGCCGACCTGTTGTGGTAGGCTCCGACATCGAAAGGCGCGGAGACGGGGATGGGCTCCGTGCGACACGTTTCGATCGCCCGGGATGCTCGCGGCGCTCTCGTCACCCTTGATCATTGCCGACACGCAGTGAAGGAGAATACAGATGGGTGAGACACTTCCGGTCATCTTCGCGGCGGCAGGGACGTACGTGCAGGGCGCCGGAGCGCTGGCCGCCGTCGGACCGCACCTCGCGCGTCTCGGCAGGCGGGCCGTCGGCGTGGTGGATCCGATCGTGCGGGCGCAGGTCGAGCCCGCGCTCGCGGCCGGCTGCGCCTCCGAAGACATCGCCTGGCGGCCCGAGCCGTTCCCCGGGGAATGCACCGAGGCGGCGGTGGACCGGCTGGTGACGGCGGTGCGGCCGTGGAATCCGGAGATGGTGATCGCGGCGGGGGGCGGGAAGGCGCTGGACACCGGCAAATTGCTGGCCGAGGCCCTCAGGCTGCCGTCGGTGATGATCCCGACGATCGCGTCCACCGACGCGCCCACCAGCCGCGTGGCGGTCCTCTACACCGAAGAACACGCGCAGCTCCGTGTGGTGCGGCTCCGCGCGAATCCGGGCCTGGTCCTGGTGGACACGGCCATCATCGCCCGCGCGCCGATCCGCTTCCTGGTGGCGGGGATGGGCGACGCCGTGGCGACCTGGCCCGAGGCGCGGACCTGCGCGGCCGGCGCGGGGCGCACCCCGGTGGGGGGCCGCCCGTCCCGCGCGGCGCTGGCGCTGGCCGAGCTGTGCTACCGCACGGTTCTGGCGCACGGCCGGCAGGCGCGCGAGGATGCGGCCGCGGGGCGGGTCGGCGAGGCAGTCGAGGCGATCGTGGAGGCCAACATCCTGCTGAGCGGTCTGGGCTTCGAGAGCGGCGGCCTGGCGGCGGCGCACAGCCTGTATGCCGGGCTCAGCGTCCTCCCGGCAGGTTCGGCATACCTCCACGGGGAGAAGGTGGCTTTCGGCGTGGTCGTGCAGGCCATCCTGGAGGGGTGGCCCGCCGCGGATCGAAAGGAGCTGCTGGAGTTCTACCATGACGTCGGGCTGCCCAGCACGCTCGGCGCGCTCGGTCTCGGCGCGTCGACGGCGGACGACCTGCGGCGCGTTTCCGAGATCACCTGCCGCCCCGGATCGCACATGCATAATCTGCGAAGACCGCCCTCCATCGAGGAGCTGGTCGGCGTCCTGGAAAGCCTCCGGGGCTGATCGCCGGGCTTGCTCGGGAGCGTCCTCGGTCGGCAAGAAGCATCGTGTCTTTGCACAGAGGGCAGAGGAGCTTGGTGGAGTCGGAATCACCCGACGTGTGACCCGGGGACGGGAGCGACCAGGCGCAAGGAGGGGAAGTAGGCGCGGTAGCGGTGCGTGTCCCGCGTCAGCAGGGGGACGTCCAGCACTGCGGCGTGGGCACCGACGAAGAAATCCGGCAACACGCTTCGGCGCGTTCCGCCCCGGCGCCGATACTGCGTGTATGCTCTGGAGGCGAGAAAAAGCGCCGCGCGGGGGATGTCGTGAAATTCGAGGCCGACGGCCTCGATGGCTGCGTCCAGCTTCTCAATTGTGTCATAGGCCGGCGCCAGCTCGGCGTAGATGACGGGATTGATGAGGATTGGCCCTCGTCGCGACCATTCGTCGAGTGCCGCTTGAGACCAGCGACTCCACTGCCGGTCCGCCGTTATGACATCGAGAAGAACGTTGCTGTCGGCGAGGATCACCTGAGACCCGGATCGCGAGCGTCCTCGTCGTAGCCGCGCAGCAGGCTCATCAATTGATCCGTGGTCATCCCCGCATGCGTCCCTGTGCCGCGAAGCCGGGCAAACCGACTTCGCCCGGATCTTCTGGGGTGAGCGGGCCCGGCGGGCCTCAGGATCACTTGCCCGTCCGGCGCGTAATCAAACGCGACCTGGCTGCCCGGAGCGAGTCCAAGGAAATCGCGGATCGGTTTGGGAATTGTCACCTGCCCTTTGGTTGTCATGGTGGTCGTCATTTGCCTATTCCTCCAGGTAATACTATGCGAGGTATGGTAATACAACGAGCCGATCCTGGCAACCGGAAACCGGCGACGCAGGGCGCGTGGGATTCTGATTCCCGTTTCGGCCCGCGCCTCGTCCTGAGATTCGTAGCGGGCGATGTTTTCCCTTGCCATGAGGCAGAGCTTGGGCTACTTGAATAGGCGAGAAAGGGCTGGCTCTCCTGACCGTCAACGCTTCATTTTGCTAGGAGGGAGTATGAAAAAGCTCAGTGGGTTTACTCTTGTCACGCTTGCCGTCCTCATGACAGTCCTGCTGGTCTCGCCCGTGTCGGCCGCCAAGAAGGTCATCAAGCTGTCGCACAGCCACCAGGCCGACTTCGCCTCGGAGATCCACACCGCGGCCTGGATCTTCCAGAAGTGGATCGACGACAATTCGGATACACTCGAAGTAAAAATCTATGCCGCGAATGCGCTGGGTGAAGAGCGCGCCGTGTACGAAGGGATGCAGCTAGGCTCGGGCGCGTCCGCCGTGATCAGCGGGACGGCGATCCTCAACAACTTTAGCAAGAAGACCGCCGTCCTGGACCTGCCGTTCATGTGGAAGAGCTACGACCACGCGCACCACGTCCTGGATGGCAAGGTCGGGGAGGCGCTGGCCAAGGATCTGGATCAGAGCGGTTTCCAGGTCCTGGCCTGGATGGATAGCTGGGGCTTCCGGAACGTCGTCACGGCGAAGAAGGAAGTGAAGACACCGGCGGACGTCAAGGGGCTGAAGATCCGGACCATCCAAACCCCGACCTACGTCGCGGCCCTCAATGCCATGGGGGCAAATGCCACCCCGATGGCATTCGGCGAGGTGTACACCGCGATGCAGACCGGCGTGCTCGACGGGCTCGAGCACGGCTCGGCCGTGATCAAGGCGCAGAAATTCTACGAGGTGTCGAAATACATCGCCTTGACCCAGCACCTGTTCGGGCCGCTGGTGTTCGCCTACTCGAAGAAGGAATGGGCCGGGCTCACCGACAAGGAAAAGGCGGTCATCATGGATGGCGCCAAGATGGCCCGGGACGTCCAGCGCACCCTGGGTCCCCTGCGGGAGCAGGAGGCATTCGACTTCCTCAAGACGAAGGGGATGGTGATCCACAAGATCGACACCAGCGGCTTCCGCAAGGCCGCCGTCGCGACCCAGGACAAGTTTGCCAAGGAGGTCGGGGCTTCGGACCCCCTCGAGATCATTCGGGCGACCAACTAGGCGGTGCCGTTCTCTTCCGGGATGCGGCGGGGGGCGCGTTCTCCGATGCAAGAGATCCGTGTCGGTTTCTCAGGCAGGAGAGCGCTATGCTCGACAAGGTCTTTGGGTGTGTGAACCGTGCATTCGAGATCCTCATCTTCGTCCTGTTCTTCCTCATCGTGATCGTGGGGGGCATGCAGGTCTTCAATCGCTTCGTCCTCAACCAATCCTTGAGCTGGAGCGAGGAGTTCATGGTCTACGCGCACATCTGGATGATCTTTCTGGCCATCCCGGTGGCTTATAACCGCGGCTCCCACATCGGCATGAACATCTTCGTCAAAGGATTGCCGCCGAGGGGGCAACTGATCCTGGCGCTGGCGGTAGACGGCATGTGGGTCGTGCTGGCAGCGGCCATCGTGTTCTACGCGTCCGTGGTCATGGGTGTGGCGATCAACCAGAACAGCCCGGCCCTCGGCCTCCGGATGGATCGGGCCTACCTGAGCCTCGTGGTCGGAGGGACCTATCTGGGACTCCTGGCCCTGCGGAAAGCGACGGCCTCGGTCTGCCGGCTCCGCTCCGGTGAGATGGCGGGAGGTGCGACATGCTGATAGGTCTCTTCGTCGCGCTGCTCGTGCTCCTCTTCGGCGGGGCGCCGGTGCTCCTGGCCATCGGCATTGCCGGCCTTCTCGGCATGTTTCTGAGCCCGGGGGTGGTCCTGGCGATCTTTCCACAGAAGATGTTTGCCATGCTCGACTCGTTCAGCCTCCTGGCCATGCCCTTCTTTATCTTGGCGGGAGAGCTGATGTCCCGGGGAGGGATCAGCAACAAGATGGTGGCGTTCTCCGAAACCGTGGTCGGACACTTGCGGGGCGGCCTCGGCCATGCCTCGGTCGTCGGCAGCATGATCTTCGCAGGCGTATCGGGCTCGTCGGTCGCCGACACCTCGGCCATCGGCTCCATCCTGATTCCAGCCATGAAGGATCGGGGCTACCAGCCGGGATTCGCGGCCTCCATCCTGGCTGCCGCCGGAACCATCGGACCGATCATACCACCCAGTATGACCATGATCATCTATGGCTCGATGACCGGGACATCCATCGGAGGACTTTTTCTGTCCGGGGTGATCCCGGGAATCATCATCGGGATCTTCCTGATGGCGACCATCTACATTCATTCCTTCTTCCCGCAGTTCCCCGCCCTCCGGGTCACGACGGGGAAGTTCGACTTCAAGAAGATGGTAAAGGCGTTGGGCCAGGTCTGGTCCGCGCTGCTCGCGCCCATCATCATCCTGGGGGGGATTCTGAGCGGCGTGTTCACGGCCACCGAGGCTGGCGTGGTGGCCTGCTGGTACGCCTTCATTGTCTCCTTCGTCGTCTACAAATCGCTGAAGCTCCGCGACCTGCCCAAGATCTTGGTGGACGCGGCCATCGTCACGACCACGGTGGTCGGGATCATCTCGGTCGCCGGGGCCTTCGGCTGGCTGCTGGCCTATCTGGACTTCAACGTGATCGTGCTGGCTTTGCTCAAGAGCATCTCCAATGATCGAAACGTGATCCTGCTGGTCCTGCTCGGGGTCATTTTCATCATGGGGATGTTCATCGAGTCGCTGGCGGTACTGATCATCTTGATCCCCGTGTGCATGTTCGTCACCAAGGCCTACGGGTTCGATCCGTTCCACTTCGGCCTGTTGATGACGATCGCTACCCAGATCGGTGCGGTCACGCCGCCGGTGGCGGTCCTCCTCTTCGTGGCGACGAGCATCGCCGGATGCAAGTACGACGAGACGATCCGGTACTGCTACCCGTTCGTCGCCGCGCTGGTGGCCGTCATGCTTCTGGTGGCGTTTGTGCCCTGGACCGCGACCTATATCCCCCATCGCTTCCTGGGGCCTTAGGAGCCGTTACGAAATAACTTGTCCACTCATTGGAATTTCGTTACGGCTCCTTATGCCGTTCCCGGAATTTCTCCGGTCAAGTTATTCTTTGACAACGGCTTAGCGGGACGGGTTGCCGGGATAGCGGTCTCCTCCAATCTCCGATCTCAGAGGGAGAGTGTTGACATGCCAGACCTCATTCGTCAGTACGACAACAAGAACCAGCCGATCATCACGCCGGCGACGACGATTCTCTCCTCGACCTACTTCAATCTGGTTCGCCTGAAGAAGGGGGAGGAGCATGAGGCCATGATCGAAGGGTTCGAGACCCTGTACGCGGTCCTGTCCGGCAACGTGGAGATCGAGGTGAATGGCACGCCGTTCAAGGACGTGGGCCGGCGGCAGGATATCTGGTCGGGCAAGGCGGAATCCGTGTATGCCGGGGCCGGCGCCGTTGTCCGGGTGCGCGCCAATCAGGACGGCACGGAAGTGGCCGTGGCCGGCGGGGTCTGCGACAAGACGTTTCCCCCGTTCCGGGTGCTGCCCGAAGAGGTCGAGATGGTCGACGTCGGATCCATCGAGACGCGGTCGCACCGGCGGATCTTCCACCTCCTGGGCCAGAACGGCAACGGGCGGGCCAACAATCTCCTCATCAGCGAGCTGTATTGCGATCATGGCTGCTGGTCCGGATACCCGCCGCACAAGCACGACGAGGACCAGGGGGATGCGGAGACGGCCCACGAGGAGGTGTATCACTTTCGCTTCCGCCCCGAGACCGGCTTCGGCGCGCAGCTCGCCTTTCAGCCGGACGGTTCCTCGCGGTGCTTCATGACGCGGAACGGGGACACCTTCCTGCTGGACAAGGGATATCACCCGACGGTCACGTCGCCCGGCCACGAGGAGTACATCTTCACGATCCTGGTGGGGAAGACCCGGCGCGGCCTGGTCCAGAACTTCAAGGAAGAGCATCGGCATCTGATGCGCGGGATCCCCGGCATCCAGGACATGGTGAACAAGTTCAAGTAGGCGAGCCGGGATTCTTTGCGGCGCATCCGGCAACAACGCAGCGCCCGGGAGGATAGAAACCGATGGGAAGCGAACTCTTCGAACTTACGGGCAAGGTTGCACTGATCACCGGCGCAACCCAGGGGATCGGGCTTGCCATCGCGCGCGGGCTGGGGCAAGCCGGGGCCCGGGTCGTCATCAATGCTCGCAACGCCGAGAAGCTGGAGCGGGCCGTGGCGACACTCGCGCGGGAGGGCTTGACTGTCTCCGGCTGTCGTTTCGATTTGGTCAACGGCGCCGAGGTTCGAGAGCGGGTCGCGGCGCTGGAGCAGGAAGTCGGCAGGATTGACATCCTGGTGAATAACGCGGGAATTCAGCGGCGCAGCCCCCTGGAGCAGTTTGACGAAAAGGTGTGGCGCGAGGTGCTGGACATCAACCTCACCGGGCTGTTCCTGGTGACGCAGCAGGTCGTCCAGGGGATGATCGCGCGGAAATCGGGCAAGATCATCAACATCTGTTCGCTGATGTGCGAGGCGTCGCGTCCGACCGTGGGGGCCTACACCGCAGCCAAGGGTGGAGTGAAACAGCTCACCAAGTCCATGGCGGTGGAGTGGGCGAAGCACAACATCCAGTCGAACGGCATCGGCCCAGGGTACATCTTGACTGAAATGAATCGGCCGTTAATCGACGACCAGAAGTTCGACGCCTGGGTGCGCGCCCGCACCCCGGCCGGCCGTTGGGCGGATCCCACCGAGCTGGTCGGGACGGCCGTGTTCTTGGCCTCTCGGGCCTCCGATTTCGTCAACGGGCAGATCATTTACGTGGACGGGGGCATCCTGGCTGCGTTGTGATGGTGCCCGCTGGATTCTCGTGTCTGGAGTTGACGGTAGATGGCCAACGGCCGGCGGATCGCGGCCGTTACGCTGGGAGCTGCCATGGACCGACTGCGCGTTCTCGTCCTGGGGCTGGGTTTCTTCGGAAAGCACTGGCTCAAAGAAATCGCGTCCTGCTCGGAGTGCGAGGTGGCGGGGGTCGTCGCCAAGCACCCGGACCTCCTCGCCTGGGCGGGAGAGGAGTTCAAGATCCCGGCGTCGAGGCGCTTCACCACGATCGCGGAAGGGCTGGAACGTGCGAGGGCCCACGCGGTGGTCGTCGCCCTGCCGGAGATGCTCCACAAGGAAGCGATCCTGGCCGCGCTCGGCCGGGGGCTGCACGTGCTCACCGAGAAGCCCCTGGTCATGACCATGACAGAGGCGAGAGAGGTTGTCCGCGCCGCCCGGGGGGCGGAGGGGTCCACCCTGATGGTGGATCAGAATTACCGCTGGCGGCCGCAGACCCAAACGCTGCGCAAGGCGCTGCGCGACGGGCGGGTCGGGACGATCGCCTCGATCGGCTACGAGTTCCGGCAAGCCATCACGCGGATGACCACGGATGGGTGGCGGGAGAAGATGGCGCATCCCTTCCTCCACGACATGGCCCCGCACCACATCGACCTGATGCGCGCCTGCACCGGTCTGGAGTGCCGGCAGGTCATGGCGGTCGGCGTCCGCCCCCCCTGGAGCTGGTACCAGGGCCTGCCCGGCGTGGATGTGATCCTCTCCTTCGAACAGGGGGTGAGCGTGGCCTACACCGGGACGATGGTGGGGCGCGGCCTCGGCACCCCGCAGGACGGGATCATCACGGTGATGGGAGAACAGGGGATGCTCAGGCTGGAGGCCGATTCGCAGGTACGCTGGTACGACGACAAGGGGGCGTCCGAGGTGATTCCTCCCGTCCCGTTGTCGTTCACCGACCAGGCCTATGCCCTGCGGGAATTCCTGGCGGCCATCCGTGAGGGGCGGAAGCCGGAGACGCACCTGGAAGACAACGTCCGGACGCTGGCCATCGTCGAGGCGGCGATTATCTCGGTGGAAACCGGGATGTCGGTCGCGGTCGCCCCGCTGGTGGCGGAGGTGCTCAAGGCCTAGCAGGCTGCTGAAAAAGGCTCATCTGCTGCGTTGGCTTGCTTAGGCACTCGTTGCGGCGTACCCCAGTACGCCTCACTCGGCCTGGCGCGCGCCGCCTTGCATCTGGACCTTTTTGAGCAGCCTGCCGATAAGTGAGTATTTCAGCATCCTGCTAGTCGGTTTTCCATCTTGCATTGAAAAGGGGTTGCCATGGATCTCGGGTTGAAGGAGCGGGTCGCCATCGTGACCGGCGGCAGCAAGGGGCTTGGCCGCGCAGAAGCCGAGGCGCTGGCGGCGGAAGGGGCGGCGGTGGTCGTGGCCACGGCCAAGAGCGTGGCCGAGGCGGAGCAAGTCGTCCGGGGGCTGCTGGATAAGGGATCTCGGGCCATCGCGGTGCAGGCGGATGTCACGCAGGCGGCGGACGTGCAGCGACTGGTGGACACCGCGCTGAAGACTTTTGGACGTCTGGACATCCTGGTGAACAACGCGGGAACGACGGGGCCGCAGTACAACAAGCCCCTGGTGGACATGCCGGAGGAGCTCTGGGACTTCATGCTGGGAAACCACCTGAAGAGCGCCTTTCTGTGCATCAAGTACGCGGCCCCGCACATGGTCAAGCAGGGCTGGGGCCGGATCATCAACACGTCCTCCATCCACGGACGGGTCGGCGGGCGCGCCAGTCTGGGGCACTACGGCGCGGCCAAGGCCGGGGTGGTCGCCCTCACCATGACCGCGGCGCGGGAGCTGGGACCGAAGGGGATCACGGCAAACGTCATCTCACCGGGATTCATCGGGACGGACACCCTGCGCGGGATCTTGCCCGCCGCGACCATGGAAAAGCTCAAGCAACAGATTCCCCTGGGCCGGATCGGGGAGCCGCCCGAGGTTGGGCGCGTGGTGGCGTTCCTCGCCTCCGAAGCTGCCTCGTATGTGAACGGCGCGATCCTGGACATCACGGGCGGACGGCTGGAGTTCTTCCTATAGGTCTCATATGACCTATCGGACCTATGGGACTCAGAACGGAGCAAGAGCGTGAGCGGAAAAGTCATCGGCGCGCGAGCGGCAATCGACCTTATCAAATCGGGGGACACGCTAGCCATCCATGGGGCCGGCGGTGGAAACGTGGAGCCGGACCTCCTCATCAAGACGCTGACGGAGAAGTTCGCGGAGACTGGTCAGCCCCGCGATCTGACGGTGTTTCACGTCTCGGGGATCGGGGACTGGAAGGAGAGCGGTCTGAACCAGCTCACCGGCGACGGGCTGGTCAAGCGGGACATCGGCGGCCATTACGGGATGTCGCCCAAGTACGCCCAACTCATCCTGGACAACAAGATCGAGGCCTACTGCTGGCCACAGGGGGTCATGTCCCAGTGGCTGCGGGAGGTGGCCGCTCATCGGCCGGGCCTGGTCACGCATATCGGGCTCAAGACCTTCATCGATCCCCGGCTGGAGGGGGGCAAGCTCAATGCCTGCACCACCAAGGAGTTGATCGAGGTGGTGACGCTGGCGGGCCGCGAGTGGCTCTTCTATCGGGCATTCCCCTTGAACGTCTGTTTCGTGCGAGGCACCACCGCCGACGAGAAGGGCAATATCACCATGGAGCAGGAGCCGGCCTACCTGGAGGTTCTGCCCATGGCCATGGCCACCCGGAACTCGGGCGGGATCGTGATCTGTCAGGTGAAACGCCTGGCCCAGGCCGGGACGTTGCACCCGAAGCAGGTGAAGATCCCGCACACGATGGTGGATCACATCGTCGTCCACCCAGAACAGCGGCAGAGCGTGGTGAGCGATTACAACCCGGCCTTCAGCGGCGAGGTCAGAGTGCCGGTGGGGTCCATCGCGCCCATGAAGCTGGATGAGCGAAAGGTGATCGCGCGCCGGGCGGCGCTGGAGATCGCGGATTTGCCTCGCGCCGTCCTGAACATGGGCGTCGGGATGCCGGACGGCGTGGCGCTGGTCGCGGCCGAGGAGGGAATCTCGGATCGGATCACCGCCACGATCGAGCAAGGGATCACCGGCGGCATCCCGGCGCCGGGCGTGATCTTCGGCATGTCCTCGAACCCCGACGCGATCATTGACCAGGGGTATCAGTTCGACTTCTACGACGGAGGAGGCCTGGACTTCACGTTCCTCGGGATGGCAGAGGCGGACCAGCGCGGCAACGTGAACGTCAGCAAGTTCCAGGGCCGAATGCCGGGCGTGGGCGGGTTCGTCAACATCTCCCAGGGCGCCAAAGCGGTCGTGTTCTGCGGAACGTTCACGGCCGGCGGGCTGGAGGTGAAGGTCGGGGGCGGTCGCCTGCAGATCATGAAGGAAGGCCGGTTCAAGAAGTTCGTCCCCCGGGTCGAGCAGATCACGTTCAGCGGTGAGCTGGCGGCGGAGTTGGGGCAACGGGTGCAGTTCATCACCGAGCGCGCGGTTCTCGTGATCACGAAAGGGGGCTTGATGATCACAGAGATTGCGCCGGGCGTGGATCTGGAGAAGGATGTCCTGGCCCAGATGGCATTTCACCCCAAGGTGGCTCCGGATCTCAAGACGATGGACGCACGGATCTTCGTGGAAGGCCTGATGGGGCTGAAAGGCGAAGCGAGGAGGTGACCGGCGAAGAAAGAGTCCTGGTACGCTGCGTGCTGACGTATTGTCCGGCGACAACCGAGCGGTTCAAGAGGGGAGAGGGACATGCGCAAGGGAACATCGATCATCGTTGCTCTGCTGGTCGTCCTGGGATTGCTGGGGAGCGCCCACGCCGGAACCCTCTTGATGAAGGGCGCCCACTATTTCGATGATGATCACGCCTGGAACAAGGGCATGCTGAAGTTCCGGGACGTGATCAAGGCCAAGACCAACGACGCGCTCAGCCTGGAGATTTATAACCGCGGCGTGCTGGGCTCGGAGAAGGACTACATCCAGAACATGATGCAGGGCGCCCTGGATGTAGCCACCTCGTCCACGGCCTCGGCCGGAGGATTCGCCCGCGAGCTCACGTTCCTCGATCTTCTGTTTATCTGGAAGGACCAGCCCCACTGGCTTCGCGCCATGGATGGGGAGATCGGCCGCAAGATCGCCGAGGTCATCGAGAAGGGCACGGCCAAAGGCGGGAACCCCGGCCTGAAGATCCTGGGATACTGGGGCGGCAGCCAGCGCCACATCCTCAGCCGGAAGGCGAACTACACCACGGTCGCCGAGTTGGCCGGCTTCAAGATCCGCGTCCAGGATAGCCCGACCCAGATCGAGATCTTCAAACTGCTGGGGGCCATCCCCGCGGTCGTGCCGTACCAGGAGACCTACAGCGCCATCCAGACGGGGGTGGTGGACGGCATGGAGAACGAGATGTCCACCTCGTTCCAGTCGAAGTTCTACGAGGTAGCCCCCTATTACTCGGAGACGGGGCACGTCATCACGGTGCGCCCCTTCTTCATGAGCGGCCAGACCTGGAAGAAGCTTACACCGGACCAGCAGAAGATCGTGCTCGAGGCGGCCAAGGAGGCGACGACGGTGGCCCGGTCGATCGAGTGGAAGCAGAACGACGAGGCCGTGGAGCAGATGAAGAATAAATTCGGGGTGAAGTTCGCCGCCTTCAAGGAAAAGCAGAAGATGATGGACATCACCCTCCCGGTCCGCCAGCGTGTGGCCAAGGAGGTTGGGATCAGCGAGATCTTCGAGATGATCGAGCGCGAGGGGAAGAAGTAGCCATCGGACAACCCCGGCGACGGGAGCGCGTGCCAGGCGCGATCCCGTCGCTGTCTTTCAAGGGCGGCGCATGAAACGACTCGTGGAGCGGTTGGAGCGGATACAGACCTGGATCACCTTCGGATTCGTGGCGATCCTCGCGGTCTCCGTGTCGCTCCAGGTCTTCGTGCGGTACGTGCTGCAGAAACCTCTGTTCTTGTGGACCGAGGAACTGGCACGATTTATCCTGGTGTGGATGGTTTTCCTGGGGATCGGGGTGGGCGTGAAGAACGACGCCCACTTTGCCATGGACGTCCTCCCACCGCTCCTAGGAAAACGGTGGGGGGCGCTGCTCCGCATCTTCAACGATCTCTGCATGGGGTTGATCCTGATTCTGTTGATGCTGGCAGGTCTGCGATTCTCTTATTTCGGCCTGTTCCAGAACAGTCCGAACATGGAGATCCTGATGGCATGGGTCTTCGTCTCGATTCCCATCGGAGGGGTCCTGGCACTGGTCTACCTGTGCGAGCGGATTCAACAACGGTGGAGTGATTTCCGGGGGGTCGCCCAATGAGTCCGGTCGCGATCCTCTTCCTTACTTTCTCCGTCCTGATCTGCACGGGGGCTCCCATCACCGTGGCGCTCGCCTTGTCCTCGCTGCTCGTGATGGTGCTGGACCCCAGCATCCCCATGTGGATCGCCATCCAGCGGTCGTACAACGGCGTGGACAACTTCGTCCTGTTGGCGATCCCGTTCTTCATCCTCTCGGGCAGCATCATGAACGAGGGGGGAATCACGCAGCGCTTGATGAAGTTGGCCTTGGCGCTGGTAGGTCACATCAAGGGCGGCCTGGCCCACGTGACCATCGTGGTGGGGATGATCTTCGCCGGGATCTCCGGCTCCTCGACGGCCGAGGCGGCGGCCCTGAGCACGGTCTTCATCCCGCCGATGTGGGAACGCGGGTACCGCAAGAATTTCGCCGTGGCCATCACGGCCTGCGCCGCAAGCCTCGGGGTGATCATTCCCCCCAGCATCTTGGTGGTCGTGTACGCGGCCACGGCCAACATCTCGGTCGGCGCCCTGCTCATCGCCCAGGCCCTGCCCGGGGTGCTGATGGGGTTGTCGTTGATGGTCTTCTCCTACGGCATCTCGATCGTCTGCAACTATCCCCGCGAGTCGGAGCATTGGCTCGGCTTCCGCGCCCTCCTGGAAGGGGTGAAGGAGGCGATCCTGCCGGCCGGCGTCCCCATCATCATCATCGGCGGGATCACCATGGGGGTGTTCACGGCGACCGAGGCCGCCATCGTGGCCACGGTCTATGCCCTCTTCATCACCATGGTCGTGTATCGCTCGCTGTCGTTTGACAAGCTGGTCAAGGTGTTCGCCGATGCGGGACACCTGACTGCCGTGATCCTGTTCTGTGTCGCGGCCGCCTCGATCTTCGGCTGGCTGCTGGCCTTCTACCGGGTCCCCGACACACTGACGAAGTGGTTCCTGCACGTCAGCACCAGCCCGACGGTCTTCATCCTGCTGGTGATCGTGCTCTTCAGCATCCTGGGGACCTTCATGGATGCCATCCCGGCCATCATCGTCTTTACCCCCATGCTGCTGCCCATCGCCAAGGCCCTGGGTGTCCACCCGGTACACATGGGGGCGATCGTGGTGATGACCATGGCCATGGGACTGCTCACGCTGCCGTACGGCCTCTGCGTCCTGATCGCCTGCGCGATCTCAAAGTTTCCGGTCTCGAAGGTTCTCGGCATCCTGTACTTCTTGATGATCCCCATCTTCATCATCATCCTGGTCTGCGCGTTTTTCCCGTCCGTCGTCCTGATCGTTCCGCGGATTCTTGTCCCCAGGTGGGTGTAAGAGAAGTCGGAGGAGGAACAGAGCGTGGGTGCGCGCGAAACGGTTGATCGGGTCGTGACCGGCGGTGTCGTTGCCATTATCCGGCTCCCGTCGGCCGATGATCTCTTGCCGGCCGCGGAGGCCATCCGGGATGGCGGCGTGACCGCCATCGAATTCACGCTGACCACGCCGGGCGCCCTCCAGGCGCTGGGGTTGGCCAGGATAAAGCTCGGCCGTGGCATCCTGCTGGGCGTCGGCACGGTGCTCACCGCCGAGGCGGCGCGGGAGGCCATCCGGGGCGGGGCCGAGTTTCTGGTTGCGCCGAACTTCAACCCCGAGATGGTGCGGGCAGGTCGGGAGGCCGATGTCCCGGTGATCCCGGGGGCGCTGACCCCCACGGAGATCGTGCAGGCGTGGGAGGCGGGGGCGAGCATGGTGAAGCTGTTTCCAGCGAATGTGGTGGGACCCCGCTACGTCAAGGATCTTCAGGGACCGCTGCCCCACATCCCGCTCCTCCCGACGGGGGGCGTGTCGCTCGACAGCATCGCCGCCTTCATCCGGGCGGGCGCGGCCGCCGTCGGCGTAGGGGGCGAGATCGTGTCGGCCGAGCTGCTGGCCCGCCGGGCCTTCCCCGAGATCACCGCCCGCGCCCGCGCGTTCGTCGAAGCCGTGAAGGATGCCCGCGAGCGGCCAGTGCCGTCAGCGCCCCCGATTAAGCCGATCGAAGGGCCAGATACGCGATAATGACCAATGGCCAATGACGAATGACCAATGGCGGTTCTCCAATTGGACATTGGGATTTGGTCATGGGTCATTTGGGGAGGATGCCTCGATGAGTTCTTTGCGTGGGTTCATCGTGGGCGGGCTCGCCTGCGCCCTGCTACTCGCTCTCCCCCCCGGGGCCCCGGCGGCGGAGTCGCCGGAGACGGCCCGCCGGCAGGAGATCGAGACGGTCGTCCGAGAGTATCTCCGGGCGCATCCCGAAGTGGTTGCGGAGGCGCTCCAGGAGATGGAGCGGCGCGAGCAAGAGGCCCAGCGGAAGCGGGCGGCCGAGGCGGTCCACGCCCATCTGGCCGAGCTGACGCAGGACCCCGGCAGCCCCGTCGGGGGGAACCCGCAGGGCGCGGTGACGATCGTGGAGTTCTTCGACTACCAGTGCGGCTACTGCAAGGGCGAGGCGATCGAACTCAAGAAGCTCCTCCAGGCGGACCCGGACATCCGCCTTGTGTACAAGGATCTGCCGATCCTCGGCCCGGTCTCGACCTTCGCTGCGCGGGTAGCCTTGGCCGCCCGGCAGCAGGGAAAATACGAAGCCCTCCACGCCGCTCTGATGGCGGCGAGCGAGCGGCTGACCGAGCAGGGAGTTCTCCAGATCGCCGCCCAGGTCGGTCTCGACGCCGCCCGGATCGAGAAGGACATGGCAGACCCGGCCGTGGCGGAGACCCTGGCGCGAGGCCTCCGACTTGCGGAAGCGCTGGGCATCCGGGGCACGCCGGCCCTGATCGTCGGGATGGAGTTCGTCCCCGGGGCGGCGGACCTCGACGCCCTGAAGAGGCTCGTGGCGCAGGCGCGAAAGAAGTGATTCCGGCGACCCGCCCTTGATTTCCTACGAGAAGAGAGTCCAGTCAAACCGGGCGGCCTGACGACGAGGATACGCCCGACGCCCACCGCCACAGTGCCAGCAGGCTGCTCAAAAAGGTTCAGATGCAAGGCGGCTCGCGATGGGCGGGGTACCCACCGCAGGTGGGTCCAGGCGTACTTCAGGTACGCCGCAGCGAGCGCCCAAGCGTGCCAACGCAGCAGATGGGCCTTTTTCAGCAGCCTGTCAGATCGCGCCGGAGGATTTGAGGGCGGCGATCTGGTCCGGGGAATAGCCCAGGAGGTCTTGTAGGACGACCTCGTTGGCCGCGCCCATGGGGAGGCCGGGGAAGCGGACCCGGCCGGGGGTCGCGGACATGCGGATGGAGGCCTGGGGGAGCGGGATGGTCTTCCCTGAAGCGGGATCGACGAGGGGGATGATGCTCCCCCGCGCCTGGTACTGCGGATCGCGCGCGATGTCCTCCATGTTGTAGACGGGGCCGATGGTCACGCCCGCCTTCTCGCACGCGTCCAGCACCTCGCAAAGCGGTCGCGCCAGGATCCAATCGCCGATGAGGCGGTTCAGGAGATCCCGGCTTGCCTGTTGGATCCGCTCCTGGTAGTTCCGGAAGCCGGGCGCGGTCTTGAGCTCCGGGTGCTCCAGGAGGTCCATGAGCCGCTCGAAGGGAGCCTGCGAGCTGGCCGAGAGGGCCACCCACTTCCCGTCCTGGGTCTGGTAGCTGTTCCGCGGACACGTAAAGTGGGTTTCGTTTCCGCAGGGCTGGGGAACGGCGCCCGAGAGGGCATAGGTCAGGAAGTCGGCCCCCATGAAGCCGAAGAGGGGTTCGTAGAGGGACAGGTCCAGCTCCTGCCCGCCGCGCTCGCCGCGCTTCTGGTCGCGCAGTGCGATCATCACGCCCAGCGCGAGGTGGGTGCCGGCGATCATGTCAGCCAGGGCCAGCGGTGGGTTGGTGGGCGGGCCGCCCGGGTGGGCGTTCATGTGAGTGAATCCGCTCATGGCTTCGGCCAGGGTGCCGAAGCCGGGTTTGGAGGCGGAGGGCCCAGTCTGGCCGTATCCCGAGATCCGGCCGATGATGAGACCCGGATTGAGTTCCAAGAGCTTGGGGGCGGGAAAGCCCAGCCGGTCGAGCGTCCCGGGGCGCATGTTCTCGATCAGGACGTCTGACTGGGCCACGAGCTGGGCGAGGATCCGCTGCCCCTGGGGATGCTTGAGATTCAGCGTGATGGGGAGCTTATTCCGCGAGGCGAGGAGCCAGAAAGGTTGATGCCGCTCCTCGATCACCGCCCAGTAGCGGATGGCGTCGGGAGCGTTCGGAGGCTCGACCTTGAGGACCTCTGCGCCGTAGTCGCCGAGGATCGTGGCGGCGAACGGAGCGGCCACGACCGAGCCGAGGTCAAGAATCCGGATGTCGCGGAGCGGGAGCCGTGACTGCGCCGCCTCGCTCCGTCGGTCCCGGACGAAATCCGTCAGATCTGTTTCCGCCATGAGCGCTCCTTGACCCTCTACGCCTTCAACCCGATCGAGCACACGCATCCGCCTTCCGCTTTTCGACCGCGGCCATGGCCTCAGCGTACTCCAGGACCCGTCTCGCCCGCACATAGACCGGAGTGTCCACCATCGCGCCGCCGACGCTCACCGATGCCGTGCCGCGTCGCAGCCCCTCCTCGAAGGCCTCCGCAGCCTTGCGGGCGTATTCGACCTTCTCCGGCGGCGGCGAGAAGACCTGGTGCAGGATGGCGACCTGGTCCGGGTGGATGCAGGAGGCCCCCACGCACCCGAGATCCCGGGCCCCGGCTGCGGCCCGCTCGAAGGCTGGGAGGTTCCGGAACTCTCCGATACTTCCCAAGAGCCCCATGGGAGCGACTCCTGCCGCCTTGCAGACGATCACGACCTTCGAAAGGGGGTAGCGCAGCTCCGCCCCGTCCGCGGAGGGCCCGACCCCGATTTCCAGGCAGTAGTCCTCCGGGCCCAGGGCGATGGTGCGGCCCCTCGGGCTCGCGGCGGCGATGGCCCTCAGATTCAGCAAGCCGCGGGGGCTTTCGATGAGCAGCGCTAGCTCGATCCGCCCGGGGGCAAGGCCTCGGCTGCGCTCCAGGTTCGCGATCTGCGCCGCCAGCTCCTCGACCTCCTCGGCCGACTCAGTTTTCGGGAAACAGATACCATCCAGGCCGGGGTAAATCGACGCGTCCAGATCCTCGGCGAGGGTGGCGGGGTCGCGGTTGACCCGCACGAAGATCTCGGCGCCGCCGCGGGCGACAAGGGGGAGGGAGGCACGGACCAGCCGGCGGGCGGCGTCCTTCTCTTTCAGCGGGACCGCGTCCTCCAGGTCCAGCATGATCGCGTCTGCGCCGCGCAGATGCGCCTTCTCGACGAACCGCGGGATATTCACCGGCAGGATGAGCGTGGACCGCCTGACCAGAAGACTCATCTGTTCGCCCCCCGGACCCGATTCCAGCTACACTGATTACCAAGAGGATAGTGTGGGAAAGCGAAGAGACGCTACCCGTGAGGATGGAGGGAAGTCAAGAGAAAACGCGACGGCCTCGGGCGCTGTGGCCACAGGAACACTTCTTTCTCCCGGCTCGAGCGCGTAGCGCGAAGACAGCTTGCGACTGGGCGAACTCCCCCCGTTCAGCCCATCGTCTTCCCCATGTTCTCCTTGACACACCTACTGCCCGATGGTAGTTTCCGCCCCGTCCGGGATCCGCTGTCTCCTTCCCAACGGTTCAGCCGGTTCCTGGTTCTCCTATCCCATCCACCGCAGATCGAGCCGAGACCCGGCCTGCGGGTGTCTGTCGGGTGAGCGATATGAGCGCATTCCCCTCGAATTCCCATCTGCCTTCCGATCCATCAGAGTCCAACCACCGTTTCGTATGCCCGCGTTTTTGCTCATGCTCAAGTGATGTCCGAGGCACTTCAAGGGAGGGGGCTATGTGGATGAAAAGTAAGGGATGGTTGGTCGCCTGGACACTCCTACTTGTCGCGGTCTGGTGTTCACCCGTCGCAGCGCAGACGGTCTTGAAGTTGGGAACGCAGTATTCCGTCAAGTCTCCCGCCGTGCAGGCCATGCAGAAATTCGCCGACTACGTCAAAGAGAAGACCGATGGGAAATATGTCGTGCGGATTTTTCCAGACGGGCAACTGGGTCCGGACCGGGAAATGCAGCAGGCGCTGAAAATGGGGACTCTGGACCTGCTGCACGCCACCAACAACGCCCCCACCCTGATGAAGGAAGGGAGAAACTTTGAGGCCACGGCCGCTCCCTACGTCTTCCGCACTCAGGAAGAATATCGAAAGTTTCTCCAGACTCCCATCCATCACGAAATGGCGGCCGCGCTGGAACCGGGCGGGAGCTATCTGGTGGGCTATGCGGGCGACCGGCCCGCACGCGCGTTGACCACCACCAACACCCCGGTCCGGGTGCCGGCGGACATGAAGGGGATGAAGATCCGGGTGCCGGGGATGAAAGCCATCATGGCCTTCTTCCAGGAAGTCGGGGCCAATCCCACCCCCATGCCGCTTACCGAGCTGTTCACTGCGCTCAAGACCGGAGTGGTGGTGGGGCAGGACAACGGGATCGATCAGGTCGAGGCCTCCGGCTTCTACGAGGTGCAAAAGTATTACATGAAGCTGGATCACGCCAGGGGCGTGTACATGCTTTATGCCGGCACGGCGAAATGGAAGAACTGGCCCGAGAGCTTGAAGAAGGTCCTGATCGATGGATGCAAGATGGCCGCCGACTTGGAAAACCAGCTTCTGGCCGAATACGAGAAAGTCGCCTACAAGAGCTTGCAGCAGAACGGCATGACGATCCTCGATGTGGACCAGCGCTCCTTCGAGGAAATCGGGAAGAGGGTCTGGAAGAAGTTTGACGGCGACCTCTGGGAGAAAGGATATATGGACCGGGTGCAGGCCACGCTGGAGCAAATCAGGAAAACTCAATAACCCTTCAGGGGAGAGGCTTCCGTGACGTTCTGGAAGATCATGGATTGGGTCGTAGACTCTCTGGCGGCCGCGTGTCTCTTGGTCATGTCTTCCGTCTTGGCCCTGGAGGTCGTTTTTCGCTATGTCCTGAATCGGCCGTTGTCCTGGACCCTTGAAGTCTCGCTCTTCTGCTTCATCTGGCTGGTCTGGCTGGGCGCCATCGGGTCCATGCGCGAGGAGCGGCAGATCCGCATCGACTTCGCGGAGACGTACTCTCCAAATCAGGTCAAGAGGATCCTCCTGCCCGTGAACACGATCCTTTCGATGGTGTTCCTGCTGTTTGTCATCTACTACGGTGTCCTGGTGACGGAATCCCAGATGAGCGCGGTATACGACATCCTGCCGTTCTCCCGGGCAATTCTCTATGCCTCGGCTCCGGTCGGCGGGAGTCTGATGTTCCTGACCCTGGCGAGAGTCCTGGTTCGCCAGATTCGCCGATATTCCCCCGGCCAGAAGGCCTGAGAGAAGGAAGCCGCCGCATGGACTTGCTCATCCTTTTCGGAGGCCTGATGGTGCTGATGCTTCAAGGCGTTCCGATCAGCTTTTCCATGGGGATCTCCGGGGTATTCTTCCTCCTGGTCACCGGCCAATCCGAGCTCTTGATCATGATTCCCAACCGCATGGTGATGGCCCTGGACAGTTATGGATTGATGGCCATCCCGTTCTTCTATCTCGCCGGATCCTTGATGTTGATCGGAGGACTCACGCTGCGGTTGGTGGCGTTCTCCCGGGCGATGATCGGCCATGTGACCGGGGGGCTCTCTCTGGTGAACGTCATCGCCAGCATGGTTTTTGCCGGGGTGTCGGGGTCCTGTGTCGCGGACGCCTCCGCCATCGGCAGTGTCCTCATCCCGGCCATGAAGAAGGACCGATATCCGGCGGATTTCTCGGCCGCCGTCACCGCATCGGCGGCAACATGCGGCCACATCATACCTCCCAGCATCCCCATGGTGTTGATCGGTGTCATGCAGGAGCTGCCGATCGGAAAACTCTTTCTGGCCGGGGCGATCCCCGGCATCCTGCTGGGGTTTTCCCTCATGGGGACGGCCTATATCATCAGCCGCCGGCGAGACTATCCAAGAGAGGAGCGGCGCTCCACTCTTCGGGAGATGGGCCGCGCCTTCCTGGATGGATTCCTGACCTTGCTCATGCCGGGTATTGTGGTGGGAGGCATCGTCTTCGGCGTGGTCACCATCACGGAGACGGGTGTCCTGGCCTGTGTCTATGCCCTGATCCTCGGGTTCATCTATCGGGAGATAAGCCTTGAGAAGTTCTTGGCCATGGCCAAAGAGACGGCCAGGGGAGTCTCAAACCTTCTGATGATCTTGTCTGCCGCCGGCTTCTTCGGCTATGTGGTCATGAACACAGGAGTCGGCGACCAACTCGTTGCGTTGATTCTCTCCATCAGCACCAACAAGTGGATGGTCCTCAGCATGCTGGTGGTCTTCCTCTTGATCATCGGCTGCGGGCTGGACGTGCTGGCGATTATCTTTATCTTCGTTCCCGTCTTGTACCCTCTCACCCACAAGGTAGGAATTGACCCGTATCACTTCTCGGCGGTTTTTGTCCTCTCCCTGGGAATTGCCCTCCTGACTCCCCCCGTGGGGGTCTTGCTCTATCTGGCTTCAGACATGGCCGAAGCGCCTTTGATCGGCGTGATCAAAGAACTGGTTCCATTCCTCCTGGTGGAGATTGCCGTCATGCTGCTGGTGACGTATGTTCCCATCCTGTCTACCTGGCTTCCCGGTCTCATGTCGAAGTAGAGCCCGGGAAGCTGTCACGCAGTCTGTCTCCAACGCTTCGGCCGCTGGACTTCCACTCCGGCCTCTCCCTGGCCATCAAGATCCTTTCGAGTATTCTCGGTCCCTCGCGCGACCCGGAAGAGGGCACTTCCCGGTTGACACGACGCAAGCCCTTCGATAGGCTGCCGCACGAGCCTGCGTGCGTCTGTCCGGTGTTCCCGGGAGTGTCGCTCCGCCATGCCCCCTCCCACGCAGATTCGACCTATGAGCAGAGACAATCAACAGGAAGAGCAGCGGGTGGACTACCGGATCGTCGCAACGCTCGGGCCGAGCAGTGATACCGAAACGACATGGGGGGCCATGCTCGCGGCCGGAGTGACTGCGTTCCGTCTGAACACCTCGCACCTGTCCTTGCCGGAGCTGTGTGCGTGGATCGACCGGCTCGGCGCCGTCCTCTCGGCGCGGGATCCGCGGCCGCCGCTGATCCTGGACCTGCAGGGCAGCAAGTGGCGTCTGGGCCGGTTCCCCGCCTGCGAGCTCACCTGCGGACAGCGGGTGGCGCTGGTGTGTGCGGCGTCGGCCGACGGCCCGCACGTGTTGCCGGTTCCGCACCCGGACTTCTTCCGAGCCGCTTCCGTGTCCAGCGGCGAGATCGTGCTCAACGATGCCAAGATTCGTCTTGTGCTCGAATCGCAGGACGCGGACGCGCTATCCGCTCGCGTGACCCAGGGCGGGGCGATCAGCCCTCGGAAGGGGATCACATACACCGCTTCCACGTACCGCCAGGAGTCGTTGAGCGAGACGGATCGACTGATCCTGCTCCAGACGCGGAGTCTCGCGGGTATCCGCTACGCCCTGTCGTACGTCAAGGATGGCGCCGAGATGGCCGCCTATCGGGTGCAGATCGGGGCGTCGGCTTCCCTGATCGCCAAGCTTGAGCGGCAGTCCGCGGTGGACGAGGCGGCGCAGATCGCGGCGGCCGCGGATGAGCTGTGGCTGTGCCGGGGGGACCTCGGCGCCGAGCTGGGGGCAAAGGCGATGGCCGCCGCCGCCTACCGGTTCTCGGACCGCGTGCGTGGCATGCCGGTGCCGGTGCTCCTGGCGGGGCAGATCTTCGAACACATGGTCGAGCATCCCACCCCCACCCGGTCGGAAGTGTGCATGCTGTACGAGGCGTTGATGAGGGGCTATGGCGGGGTTGTGCTGTCGGACGAGACGGCCATCGGCCGCGACCCCGTCGAGAGCTGCAAGATTGCGGCCCTATTCCGAACCTGAGCGCGCCCGCGAGATACCGGGCGGCGCGTTCCCCGGCGGCAAACCCCGGGGGAGAAACCAAAGACAAGGAGACCGCGAGATGGCAAGCAGCAAGACATTTGTGGGGAAAGTAGCCTTCGTGACCGGGTCTTCCCGGGGTATCGGCCGGGTCATCGCGACCCACTGCGCGAACCTCGGGGCCTCGGTAGCCATTCAGGGAACGACCGCCACCTCGGCCCGGGCTTTCGGCGAGGCGGATTCCCTCGAGGCGGTCGCCAAGGCGATTGCGGCGGAATCCGGGAGCAAGGTTCTTCCCTTCCACGGAAACCTCGCCGACCCGGAGGTGGTTCGGGGAATGGTGCAAGCGATCCGGGCGGCCTTCGGCCGGATCGATATCCTGGTCAACTGCGCCGGGGGCGACATCGGAGCAGCCGGGACGGGGGCGCCCATGGCGGGCAGGCCCACGCGGAATGACCCAGTCTTCACCTCCTACGATGACCTCCGGTCGGTGCTCGACCGCAACCTGATGACCTGCCTCTTGGTCTGCCGGGAGGTGGTCCCAGAGATGATCGAGCGTCGGAGCGGCCGGATCATCAACATCGGGAGTATATCGGGTCTCGTCGGCCTGACTCAGGGGGCCATCTACGCCACGGCCAAGGCGGCGGTGCACGAGTACACCCGGTGCCTGGGAGTCATGCTCAGGCCTCACAATGTGACGGCCAACGCCATCGCGCCCGGGGACATCCTCACCCCCCGTTTCGCGGCCAGTCGTCCCATCGAGGACGCGATGACGGTCGAGGAGGGCACGCTGGAGCGCTACGGCCGGCCGATCGAGGTCGCCAGGATGGTCGCTTTCCTCGCCTCCGAGGACGCGAGCTACATCACGGGTCAGGTGATCCGGGTCGACGGAGGCAGGCAGTGCTTCGCGGGCTGAAACGGAACGGGGTATAGCAGGACACGCGGCAAGATCGATGGGCGCGAGCGGGAGGGATTCTGCGGATCAAAACGCGACGAAGCCGCGCGGACGGACCTCGATCTCCGGGATGACGGTCAGCGGCCCGCGGGTCGCCGCAAACACGATGACTTCGGCGATCTCCTCCGGCGGCAGGAGCGTGCGGCGGTCTTCGCCGGGGTTGTTGGTGGTCCGCATCAGGGTGTCGACCGGCCCGGGGCACACGCAGCACACGCCGATCCCGTCCGGCTTCACTTCGAGCTGGAGGCACTGGGAAAAGCCGATCACACCGAATTTGGCGGCCGCATAAGCGCCCCGGCGAAGGGAGCCCCGCTTGCCCGCCCCCGAGACCACGTTGACGATCCTGCCGCTTCCCTGGCGCTTCATCGTCGGCAGCACGGCCTTGCAGCACAGGAAGGTTCCGACCAGGTTGACGTCGAGGGCGAGGCGCAGCTCCTCGACCGAGAGGTCGGCGATGGGGCACTGCTTGGAATAGCCGGCGTTGTTGACCAGCACGTCGATGCGGCCGTACTCCGCGATCGTGCGTTCGATCATGGCCGCCACCTGCGCCTCGCTGGTGACATCGCAGGCAATTGCGAGCACCCCCCCCGCTCCGCCGGCGCGGCGCTGCCGGACCTCGGCCGCGGCGGACTCGATCTCGCTTACCGAGCGCGCGGCCAGCACCACCGAAGCTCCCTCATCGGCCAGCGCGAGTAAAATGAGAAACTGACAACTGGCAACCGGCCAATGACGCAGTCCGCTGACCGGTTTCTCATTGTCCGTTGTCCGCCTTGAATTGCCCTAGGCCTTCAGCCTCACTCCGCCAGGTATTTGCGGTCGGGGGGGGAACCGGGGCGTTGGTTGAGGACCTTGGCGCCGCGGCCCATGAAGACCGCGCCGGTGCGGGCCTGCTCCTTGATGCCGAAGGGGCGGAGCACCTCGAGGAATTTGTCCAGCTTGTCCGGCTCCCCCGTCGCCTCCAGCATCAGGGTGGTCGAGGAGACATCCACGATACGCGCCTTGAACAGGTCGGCGAGGCTGACCACCTCCTGCCGTGTCTTGGCGCTCACCCCCACCTTGACCAGGAGCATCTCGTAGGCGAGCTGGTCCTTATCGGCGGTCACGTCCACCACCTTGACGGCGCCGATTTGCTTGCGAAACTGCTTGGCCACCTGATCCAGGGCCGTGCTCGGGCCATCCACGACGATGGTGATCCGGGTGAGCCCCGGCAGCTCGGAGGCGCCGGCGGTGAAGCTCTGCACGTTGTAGCCGCGCCGGGCGAAGAGGTTCCCCATCCGGGCCAGCATGCCGGGCTCGTCCTGCACCAGCGCCACCAAGACGTGCCTCATTCCTGAGTCCTCCCCCGCGGATCTTCTACGAAGTCGGTGTTGCTGGTCCCCGGCTGGACCATGGGGTAGACGTTCTCGCCCTGTTCCACCTTGCAGTCCAGCAGGAACGGACCCTTCGCCTGCTTGGCGGCGGCGAAGGCGGCGTCCAGCTCGTCCGTGGCGCTGACGCGCCGCGCCGGGATGCCGTAGCTTCCCGCCAGTTGGACGAAGTCCGGGCCGCTGATCGGCGTGCCGATGTAGCGGGCCCCGTGGAAGAGCTCCTGCCACTGCCGGACCATGCCCAGATAGCCGTTATCCATGATCACGATCTTGATGGGGAGCCGCTCCTGGGCGACGGTGGCCAGCTCCTGCAGGTTCATCTGGAAGCTGCCGTCGCCGACGACGACCCAGACCGGCTCCGTGGGGTGGCCGACCTGCACGCCCAGGGCGGCCGGCAGCGAGTACCCCATGGTGCCGAGGCCACCGGAGGTGAAGAAGCTGTTGAGGCGACGGAAGCGGTAGTGCTGGGCCACCCACATCTGATGCTGGCCGACGTCGCTGACGACGAGGCCCTCCCCATCCGTGGCCCGCTGGAGCGCCCGGACGACCTCCTGGGGGGGAAGGAGTCCCTGGGCGTGGATCTCCAGGGGATGTTGGGTGCGCCAGGCCTCGACCTGGGCCAGCCAGTCTTGGTGGTCGAGATCGGGGAGCGCTTCGGTCAGCGCCTCCAGGACGCATCGGACGTCGCCCACCATGGGCAGGGCCGCGGGGACGCGCTTGCCGATCTCGGCGGGATCGATGTCCACGTGGAGCAGCTTCGCCTGGGGGGCGAAGTGCTTCAGGCTCCCGGTGAACCGATCGTCCATGCGCATGCCCAGGGCGATGAGCAGGTCGGCGTTCTGCACGGCCAGGTTGGCCCAGGCGACGCCATGCATTCCCGCCATGCCGAGACAGAGCGGATGGTCCGCCGAAAGCGCGCTCAGGCCGAGAAGTGTGCTAATCACCGGGGCGCTGATGCGCTCGGCAAAGCGGCGAAGCTCTTCCCAGGCTTTGGCGATGTGCACGCCATGGCCGGCCAGCACCACGGGATGCTTCGCATCCGCGATCAGCTGCGCGGCGCGCTGGATCTGGTACGGCGCAGAGCGCACGACCGGGCGGTAGCCCGGGCGCGAGATCCGGTCCGGGTAATGGAATTCGCAGGGCCCGGTGAGGATGTCCTTGGGGATGTCGACCAGCACCGGGCCCGGCCGACCGGTCCGGGCCAGGAAGAAGGCCTCGCGCAAGGTTCTCGCCAGATCCTGACTCTGTCGGACCAGATAGTTGTGCTTGGTGATGGGCAGGGTGATGCCGGTGATGTTGATCTCTTGGAAGGCGTCGGTGCCGATGACCGAGTCGGCGACCTGCGCCGTGATGGCGACCATGGGGACGGAGTCCAGCATCGCCGTGGCGATTCCGGTGACCAGGTTCGTGGCCCCCGGACCGGAGGTGGCGGCGCAAACCCCCACTTTGCCCGTGGCGCGCGCAAAGCCATCCGCCGCGTGGGCGGCAGCCTGCTCGTGCCGGACGAGGACAAAGTGGATCTGCGGGTACTTGGAGAGCGCGTCGAAGAGCGGCAGGGCGGCACCGCCCGGATAGGCCCAGACGACGTCAACCCCCTCGCGGATCAGGCATTCCCAGACGACTTCGGCACCGGTATATTGCATGATCGGGCGCTACCCCCCCCTCACTGAACTCGGTCACGGTGAAGGGGACCATACCAGCGGTAGCCGGGCGGGTCAAGGCGATTTCGGTCGCGAGCGCGAGGGAGCGATCAGTTCGAGGCGCGTTCCCCGCGCTCGCGCAGGTACTGATCCACGATCCGCCGGGTCCGTTCCAGCGCCTCCAGCGCATGAAGCTCGAGCACCCAGAAGTCGCAGCCCCGCTCGGTGAGGGCGTCGAGCGCGGGCGCAAGGTCTGCCAGAGTGTCGGGGGCGAAATGGGTGTCGTTCCGCTCGATCAGGTAGAGGTGAGCGGAGAGAATCCGGGTGGGAACGGCGCGCAGGAAATCCACCACCGTCCCCCGCCCCTCCATGACCCACGGGCAGCCGGCGGCGTGGCCGAGGTCGAAGGTCACCGGGGCGCCCGTCTGGCGGAGGAGGGCGGCAAAGCTGCCCGGGTCGCTGGACGGCCCGCCTCGGAGGTTCTCCACGGTGAGGGGGACGCCGCGGCGCAGGGCGTGCTCCATCAGGGTCGTCAGGTTCCGGGCCAGCGTCTCGTGGCAGAGCTCTTCGGGGTCGGGGCTGAAGGTGCCCACGTGGATGTTCACGTGATGGGCGCCGAGGTCAGCCGCCGCGTCCAGATAATCCTGCAAGATGCGGCAGGCCGCCCCCGCGTGTTCCGGGTCGCGGTGCCCGATCTCCAGATCGGTGTAGGGCGCGTGGACGGAGCAGCGGGGCGCCGCCGTCCGCAGCCGTTCCAGTAGTTGCCGCCGCCGGCCCTCCGGCTTCATCAGCCGCCAGCCGTCCAGTCCCCACTCGACCCCCTCGTATCCGTGCGCGACGCGATAGTCCCCGATGCGCGCGGTGTTCTTCCCGAAGAGGGTGTGACAAAAGAGCAGTCGCGGTGTCATGGAGAGCCTTTCTCGAAGAAGAACGGAACGCGGTGGTGGGTGCGCCTTGCGTTCCGCCGGGGCGGGGGTCAGCCCTGCCGAACGCCGGCAGAGAGCGGAGGGCGGGCGTTCGAGGGTTGGGTGTGTTCGAGGATGACGGGGCGGACGACTTCCAGCGCGGCGAGGAACTCGGCGTAGAAGTTCTTGGAGGCGAAGCCGAAGCGGGGACCGTTGTAGCGGGCGATGATCTCTTCGATCGCGCTGCTCCCCACGGCGGCCCGGGCCGTCAGGATTCCCTCCCTCCCGTGGTTATAGGCGATGATGGCGAGGGGCCAGGACCCCAGGGCCTCGTAGTTGTGGCGCAAGAGGTGCGCGGCGGCTTCGGTGGCCCGGATGGGGTCGCGGCGGTCGTCGCGCTTGCGCGTGATGGTCAGGTACTGCTTCCCGGTGGACCGGATGAACTGCCAGAGGCCTACGGCCCCGGCCTTGGAGTAGGCCTGTGGGTCGTAGCTCGACTCGACCATGGGTAGGGCTGCCAGCTCCATGGGGAGCTTGTGCTCCCGCAGGATGGCAAGGATGCGGGGCAGGAGTTTCCGGGCGCGCCGCAACCCCTCGTCCACCTTCTGTCGGAGCCCCTGCTGGACCCGGATGTTGTCCGCGGCGCGCAGCAGGACGTCCGGCGGGCAGGGGCATCCCCACGCCTGCGAGACGGACTCGGCCTCGGGGCCGAGCTCTTCCGGCGGGACGCCGCCGGCAAGCTTCGTGAGAAGGTCCTGGTGTTTCGCCCGCAGACGCTGGATCTCGGACCGGGCCAATTCGGCGGCGCGGCACTGGTTCGTGGTGTCGCCGACACGCACGACGCCGTAGATCACGCCGAGGTTGTTCCGATCGTGGAGGACGAAGTCGCCGACCCCGTATTCGGTGTAGATCTGCTTCCAGAAATCGACGTTGGGCTCCAGAAGGGGCGGCTTGGGGAAGTGGGGGTTCTTTGGGTCGACGCCGTCGGCGGCGCGGGCGAGTTGGATGGAGGAGAACAGCGTGCTGGCGATCAGGATCGCCGCCAATATCAAGCGGCCGCCAAAGCCTGGCATTCAACCTCCGTCACGTTTTTAGCCGACGTTCGAGTCCCCTGCCCCTCTATGTAGCAGACGGCGCCGTGCAGGGCAAGACATTTTCGGCGAGACGGTTGGCCTCTGTCCGCTTTCCCGAGTCAGATTCCCTCAATTTCGCGCCGTCCCCTCGCATCGCTCCCACCCTTGACACTCCTTCCTGGAGTGGTATTGTCTGGCAACCCTACCGGATGGATAACGTGTAGCCATGAAATACGCACAGCTCCTCAAGGCGATCGACGCTACCAGCCAGCACCTGGTGGGCCGCGCGGCCGCGGCCGTGAACCAGGCGCTGGTCATCCGCAATTGGCTGATCGGTGCCTACATTGTGGAGTTCGAGCAGCATGGTGAGGACCGGGCCAGATACGGCACCCGCCTCTTGCCGCGGCTTGCCGAAGATCTGAAGAAGCGCGACCGCAAGGGGTTTGGCGTCTCCATGCTTGAGCTCATGCGGCGGTTCTATCAAGTGTACCCGCAGCTTGCCGCCAAGATTCCGCAACCACTGGTTACGGAATTCGCCCCTCGGGCAGGAAACGGATTTCTCACGGATTCCGTAACCACCGGTCACGGAATCGCCGCCGCGAGGATCTCTCCGTCGACAAAGCCAAGAAAGGCTGCCGCACCACTGGCCTCGCCCGATATGATTCTGCAATTCCAGTGGTCTCACCTGCTGCAGCTCACCCGAATTGAAGACCCACTGAAGCGAGCCTTCTACGAGAATGAGTGCCTCAAGGGCAACTGGTCGAAACGCCAGCTCCAGCGGCAGATCGGCTCGCTCCTCTTTGAGCGCACAGGCCTGTCCAAGAACAAGGCCGCCGTGCTCCACCGGGCGCAGAGTCAGGGGACTCCGGCCGACGTCGCCGATCTCCTTCGAGATCCCTACGTGCTCGAATTCACCGGGCTAGCCGAGCGCCCGGAATACAGCGAGAGTGAGCTTGAGGCGGCCCTGCTCGACCACCTCCAGCAGTTCCTCCTGGAGCTCGGCACCGGTTTCTGCTTCGAGGCGCGTCAGAAGCGTATCAGCGTCGGGAACGAACACGATTACATCGACTTGGTCTTTTACCATCGACGGTTGCGCTGCCATGTCCTCGTCGAGCTGAAGACGCGTCCGTTCAACCACGGGGATGCCGGCCAGATGAACTTCTACCTGAACTGGTGGAAGAAGTTCGGCACGGATGAGGGCGACCAGTTGCCTGTGGGTATCCTGCTCTGCACCGACCAGGACCGCACCAAGGTCGAGTTCGCGACGGCCGGCATGGACAACAAGCTGTTCGTCTCGCGCTATCTGGTGGCGCTGCCGTCGCCGGAACAGTTGCAGGAATTCATCGAGCGTGACCGCGAAGAGATCGAAGCGAAGATGACGAAGGGCCGCACCTAGGGAGACACATCCATGCGAGCAGCGGTCTTCAAGGAGAAAGGCATCCTGAAAGTCGAGGACGTCGCCGACCCGATCGTCGGCCCGAGGGATGTGCTTCTCAAGGTCACCCACTGCGCCATCTGCGGCTCGGACCTCCACCGCTACAGCCACGGGATGCTGCGGCCGGGGGCGATCCTCGGGCACGAGTACTCCGGGATAGTCGCAGAGAAGGGCGCAGAAGTGGACGCCTTCCAGATCGGAGAGCGGGTCGTGCGCTCGGGCGGAAAGATCAACCCGTGGCATGATGTGCCTCCGTACCCTCCACGGTTCAGCGCCAAGGAGCGGGGTTTCCTGGCGACGACGCGGCCCGGCGCCTATGCGGAGTATTTCGTCACGGATGCCGACCTGCTCATGCGAATCCCTGACTCCGTCACCAATCTGGAAGCCGCGCTCGTCGAGCCGTTGTGCGTCAGCTTGCATGCGATGCGGCTGTCCCGTCTTCGGTTGGGAGATCAAGCCCTCATCATCGGGGCGGGACCTATCGGGCTCCTGGCTCAACAGTGTGCGGCCTTATCCGGGGCGTCGCAGGTCTTTGTCTCCGAGGTGAATGCGGCCAGGAGAGCGGTCGCGCTGGCGTTGGGCGCCAAGGGGGTTTTCGATCCGACCACGTCCCCCCTGGTGGAGGAGATCCTTCGGCGGACAGGCATCGGGGTGGACGTGGCGTTCGAGTGCGCCGGTGCCCGCTCCACCTTCCACGAGGCCACCCAGGCGGTTCGCGGCGGGGGACAGGTCGTGGTTGTGTCGCTGAGCTGGGAACCGGTCTACTGTCTCCCCGTGGACTGGGTGGCTAGAGAGGTGGAGATCAAGGCGGTCTATGGGAGCCGAGCTGGCGAGTGGCCCATGGCGATGGCGCTGCTGGAACACCGGAAGGTCCAGGTGCAGCCCATGATCTCCAAGCTGGTCCCCCTGGATGACATCCAGGCGGCATTCCAGGAGCTGCTGAAGCCCGACACCGACTGGGTGCAGGCAGTCGTCGCGTTCGAGTGAATCCCTTTCCGGTTTCTCGTCGATCCGTCCATGCTGCCTGGAGGTGAGTATCATGCCCATGATGAGCACAGGCCGTTTCTTCGCCGACACACTGCAAGGGTACGGCGTCACCCACGTCTTCATCGTGCCGGCCATCTTTCAGCAGGCCATGGCTGCGATGGAGGAGACGGCCATCACGCGGGTCACGACGCACCACGAGATGGCGGCCGCCTACATGGCCGACGGCTACGCAAGGACTGCTCGCAAGCCGGGGATCTGCATGGGGCAGGCGGTGGGGGCTGGAAATCTGGCGGCGGGCCTCCGGGATGCGTATCAAGCCTGCTCGCCGGTGATCGCGATCAGTGGGGGGCCGCAACCCGACGCGCGCTACCGGTACTTCTATCAGATCGTGGAAGACTTTCCGATGTTTACACCGGTCACGAAACTGAACGCCATGGTGCAGCGACCCGACCGGCTCCCGGACCTCTTGCGGCAAGCGTTCCGGACCGCCACGACAGGGACGCCCGGGCCGGTGCACCTGGAGTTGCCGGGGCGACTCGGTGAGCAGGTACAGGGCGACGGGGATTTCGCGGTTCTCGTGGAGGAGCAGTTCACTCGCTTTCCGGCTCATCGCCCGGCGTCGGATCCACTGGCGGTGGAGAGAGCTGTGGCGCTGCTCGCAGTGGCCGAGCGCCCCGTGATCGTGGCAGGCGGAGGGATCACCGCCTCGGATGCGCGGGCGGAGCTGGTGGAGCTCGCGGAGAAACTCTCCATCCCGGTGGCCGTCACGATGAACGGCAAGGAGAACATCGCGGACGACCACCCGCTTTCCCTGGGGAACGTGGGGACGTACGGACGCCGCGCCGCGAACCAGATCGTGGCGGAGGCGGATCTTGTCTTCTTCGCCGGGAGTCGAGCCGGGGGACTCACCACCAACAACTGGAAACTCCCGCCGCCGGGGACCCGGACGATTCAGCTCGACATCAATGGGGAGGAGCTTGGGAGGACCTATCCCGCCGCAGTCGGGCTGCTGGGTGATGCCAGGCGGACCCTGCGGCAGATGATCGATGCCGCACCGCGATCCCTGCCCAGGGCAGCCTGGGTGCAGCATGCGCAAGAGGCGCTACAGGTGTGGCGAGACGGTATTGCGCACGAACGGATCTCCGATGCGGTGCCGATCCGGCCGGAGCGAATCTGCAAGGAGATCTCCGAGTTTCTGCCGGCGGAGGCCATCCTGGTGGCGGACACCGGTCACGCGGCCATCTGGACCGGGACAATGGTCGGTCTTACCAGGCCCGGGCAACGCTACATCCGCTGCGCCGGTACGCTCGGGTGGGGATTCCCGGCGGCCCTGGGCGCCAAGTGCGCGGCGCCTGACCGACCGGTCCTGTGTTTCACCGGGGACGGGGGGCTGTGTTACCACCTGGCGGAGCTGGAGACGGCGGCGCGCGCCGGGATCAACGCCGTGATTCTGGTGAACAACAACGGGGCGCTGCAGCAGGTGAAGAAGGGGATCGACACCGCCTACGGCGGGAAGCAGTGGGGGCGCTCGAAGGAGATGTGGGTCTTCAAGCCGGGGACCAACTATGCGCGGGTGGCGGAGGATCTGGGGTGTCTGGGGATCCGGGTCGAGACGCCGGGCGAAATCCAGGGGGCGCTGGAGAAGGCCTTCGCCGCGGGCCGGCCGGCCCTGATCGACGTGGTCACGGACATCGAGGCTGCTCCCGCCTGGGGGTAGAGCAACGTTGAGCAAGCGCGGCTCGGCTTCCCGTCACCGTGCCTCGACACGCGCCCCTGGATGCGCTTCCGCTTCCGTTCCGTTTCCCATCTCCGGTCCCGCGCATCTCCCCCAGCCTCGGGACCCTCAGTCTTTCTCTTCTTCCTTCCTATCCTTCCGCATCATCCACCAACACCACCAGACCAGACCCACTATCATTATCGACATGATCCCCAATCCCAACCACGGACCTTCCATCATGGCTCGCCTTCCTTCCCGGTGAGTAGAGTTTGCGCGTTGGGAAGATGCGTCGGATGACTGCGGCTGTGATGGTGCGTGCTATGCGGGGTCGGCGGAGAGGGGACCGGTCTTGGCAAGCGCTCGCTGGAGATTCACCCTGGGGAGCATCCGACGTTGCCGGACACCTATGGGGATCGTGCCTAGCGAGAGGCCGTGACGCTCAGTCGTGGAACTTCGGGACAGAGAAAGAGAGAGGAATCCGATCGAATCGGGGGTGAAAGGGTCTGCGCGGAAGAAGCGGTCGGCCTCGACTTGAAGCGCCTCGGCCATGAGGATGCCGTCGGCAGGCCGGCTGATCATCTGCGAGCCATCCACATCCAGGATGTCGAAGATGAGGTAGGCGCCAAATATCAGCAGGGCGGAGACGATCACACCCCACCATACCCACGATCGCCGCCGTTGTGCCGTGCCGAGCCGCACCGCTCTACTCCTGGGCCAGAGGCTTCGCGTAGCGAGGGACTTGTAGCACAGCCACTTCGGCGCTGTCAATTGGCGGGCGTCCCTCGGTAGATCCGGCATGCTAAGCCGTTGTCAAAGAATAACTTGACCGGGAAATTCCGGAAACGGCATAAGGAGCCGTAACGAAATTCCAATAAATGGACAAGTAATTTCGTAACGGCTCCTAATCCGCGGCCAAGCGGTATCCCACGCCGGCTTCGGTCAGCAGATATTTGGGGCGCGTCGGGTCGGCCTCGAGCTTGCGACGGAGCAGCGCCATGTAGACGCGGAGATAATGGGCCTGGTCGGCGTAGGGCGGGCCCCACACCTCGGTCAGGAGCTGGCGTTGCGTAAGAATCTTCCCGGCGTGTTTCGCCAGCATGGCAAGCAGCCGGTACTCGATGGGGGTCAGGTGGATCTCGGTTCCCGCCATCATCACCCGCCGATGCGCGAGGTCGACGTGAAGCTCCCCCACCGTGATGGGTGAACCGTCTTCCCGTTCATCTGGACGGGACGCGTGCCGCAGGGCGACCCGCATCCGTGCCAGCAGTTCTCCGATGCCGAACGGTTTGCTGACATAATCGTCGGCGCCGGCATCCAGGGCAGCGATCTTGTCACTCTCCTGCCCGCGTGCCGAGAGGATAACGATCGGCACCGCGGTCCATTCGCGCAGGCGCCGGATCACCTCGAGCCCGTCGAAATCGGGGAGCCCGAGATCGAGAATGACGATGTCGGGCTTCCGTGTCTCGGCTTCCCGCAGTCCCTCGGCCCCAGTTGCTGCCTCGAACAAGCGATAGCCGTGGTTGGGCAGCGTCGTCCGCAGGAAACGTCGGATCTGCGGATCGTCTTCGACGAGGATGACGACCGATCCGCCACCGGAGACGGCGGGGATCGCCGTCCCCGACGCCGGAGGGCTGAGAGTCGGCTCAGACATCTTCGGGCACCTCTGGCGGCCGTTCCGTGGCCGGCAATGTGAAGCGGAACACCGCGCCCCCCTCCGGGCGATTCCAGGCCCAGATCTTCCCGCCGTGGGCCTCGAGGATGGCCCGACAGATCGCCAGCCCTAGCCCGACACCCCGGATGGTCGCATCGTGGCCCCGGTAGAATTTCTCGAACACCCGCTGTTCGTCGCCGGCCGCGACCCCCGGTCCCCGATCGGCCACCTCGACGCGCACGATGCCGTTCTGCCGGGCGGCAGAGATCTCGATCGGGCTTCCCGGTGGGGTATACTTGACGGCATTCTCGATCAGGTTGACGAGGACTTGTTCGATCATCACCGCGTCAAGCTGGACGAGGGGGGGGTCGGCGGGCAGCTCGACGGCGACCGGCCGGCCTTGCAGCCGCTTTTCCATGTGGCCGAGGGCCGTGCCGACCACCTCTTCCAACAAATGCCACTCTTTCTTGACCGTGACCGGGCCGGACTCAAGCCGCATCATGTCCAGCAGGTTGTTGACGAGGCGGTTCAATCGCTCCACCTCGTCGTAGACGGACTGCAGGAGTCCCCGCCGCGTGGTCCGGTCGAGCTGGTCCTCATCCTCCAGCACGCTGCTCAGGGTTCCCGTGATGGAGGCGAGGGGCGTGCGGAGATCGTGGGACACGGAGCTGAGCAGGGAGCTGCGCAACTGTTCGGTCTCCGCCTTGACGTGAGCCTGCTGGGCCTCCTCGGCCAGCTGGGCTCGCTCGAAGGCGAGGGCGGCCTGGTTCGCGAAGGCTTCCAGGAGGTGGAGCTGCTCGGGGGCCTCCAGGGCGTGAGGCTCCGCCGGCCGGATCCCCAGGACCCCGAGGGTTCCCCGGGATGCAGTCAACGGCAAGAAGAGTGCCGTCGCGCCCGGGAGCGTCCCCGTCCCCGGCCCCGCCATCTGGCCGTGCTCGTACACCCACTGGCTTGCGCCAAGGTCCGTGGTGTCCCGGTCGAACTGCGCCGAAAGGCCGATCTGCTGGGTGAGCTGCCGCGTCGCATCGGGCAGCAGGACCACCGCCTGGCAGCGAAAGACATCCGCGAGGTGCCGCACGGCGGTCTCCAAGACGGTGCGGACGCCTCGGCTTCCCGCCAGCTCCCGACTCATGGCGTAGAGGGCCGCCGTGCGTCGCTCCATCACGCCGAAGGTGACGAAGTACTGCGTATCCGACACAGAGAACGTGTAGTAGGGCGGGACGAAGAAGAAATCGAACGCCGCGACGCTCAGGATCGAGGCCAAGATGGAGGGGCCCAGCCCGATGCGCGTCGCGACCACCACGACGCCGAGAAGGTACGCCATGATGAGATTGGAGAGCTCGAAGTAGGGAAACATCAACCAGGCGAGGCCCGTACAGAGGCCGAACACGAGACTCGCCAGCCCGTACCCCGCCCAGTCGGCTCCCCGCTCCCGGAGGCGCGCACGCGGCACCGGTCGGGGGTATCCCTCCCCGCTGATGACATGGATGTCGATCTCGCCGCTGCCCCGGATGAGGGCGTCGGCGATCGAGCCGAACAGGAGACGCCGCCAGAGCGGCCGAAGCGGCTTTCCGATCACGATCTTGGTGACATTGCGCGTGCGGGCGAAGGCCAGGAGTTCCTCGCTGATCGATTGACCGGTGAGCGTGACCGTCTCGGCGCCGAGCTGTTCCGCCAGTCGCAGGGTGTCCGCCAGCCGGCTTCGATCTTCGGGGGACAGGCGCACCTGCCCCGGCGTCTCGACGTAGGCGACGATCCACTCGGCGCGCAGTGCCGTAGCCATGCGCTTGGCGGCGCGGACCACCCGCGGCGACTGAGGACTCGAACTGATGGAGATCAGCAGTCGCTCGGCCACGGGCCAAGTCGTGCCGATGGCATGGTCCCGCATGTAGCCCCGCATGGAGATGTCCACGCGGTCGGCGGTGCGGCGAAGGGCCAGCTCCCGCAGCGCGATCAGATTCCCTTTGCGAAAGAAGTTCCGGATCGCCTCTTGGGCGTTCTCGGGGACGTAAACCTTCCCATCCTTGAGCCGCTCCAGGAGCTCGTCGGGAGGGAGGTCCACCAACGCAACCTCGTCCGCCTCATCGAGAATGGCATCGGGGACGGTCTCGCGGACCACGACCCCCGTGATCTTGGCGACCACATCGGTGAGACTCTCGATGTGCTGGATGTTGAGCGTGGTGTAAACGTCGATGCCGGAGTTGAGGATCTCTGTGACGTCCTGCCAGCGCTTGGGGTGACGCACGCTGGGAGCGTTGGTGTGGGCCAATTCGTCCACGAGGAGGATCGCGGGCCGACGCGCGAGGGCCCCGTCCAGGTCGAACTCCTTGAGAGCAGTGCCGCGGTACTCCACGCGGCGGGGCGAGAGAATCTCGAGTCCCTGCAGAAGGGCCTCGGTTTCGGCCCGTCCGTGGGTTTCCGCCCACCCGACGGCGACGTCCAAGCCTTCGGAGCGCCGTTCGTGGGCCGCCTGGAGCATGGCATAGGTCTTCCCCACGCCCGCCGCGGCGCCGAGGAAGATCTTGAGCTTGCCGCGCGCCCGGCGAGTCTCCTCGGCCTGCACGTGGACCAGGAGGGCGTCCGGGTCGGGACGATGCTCGCTCATGCAATGATCTCCTGCGCGGCCTCGATCCGCCGCCGACTACTTCGCCTGGTCAAGGGCAAGATTGAGCTGGAGCACGTTCACCCTGGGCTCGCCGAGAATCCCGAACTGCCGGCCCACAGTATACTGCTCCACCAGGCTGCGTACCGCCTCTTCGGTGAGGCCGCGGGTTTTCGCGACCCGGCGCACCTGGTAGAGAGCCGCGGCCGGGCTGATCTGCGGGTCGAGGCCGCTGCCCGATGTGGTCACGAGATCCACCGGGACAGGCGTCGCGTTGCCTGGATCCGCGGCCCGGAGGGCCTCGATACGGCCCTGGACCTGCTTCTGGAGGTCCGGGTTGGTGGGGCCGAGATTAGAGCCCGAGGACGATCCAGCGTTATTCGGAAACGGCGTCGTCGCCGATGGCCGCCCCCAGAAGTACTTGGGATCGTCGAAGGGCTGTCCGATGAGGCTCGACCCCACGGCCTTGCCGTCCTTCATGATCAGGCTGCCGTTCGCCTGGCCGGGGAAGAGGAGTTGGGCGATACCGGTCACCGCCAGGGGATAGAGTAACCCCGTGAGGACCGTCAGCGCAATCAGGGAAACGAGGGCCGGCCGAAGATGGGTGCCCATGGCAGTTCTCCTTACACCAGTCGCAGCGCGACTAGAAGCATGTCGATGGCCTTGATGCCGACGAAGGGGATGATGATCCCGCCGACACCGTACAGCAGGAGATAGCGGCGGAGCATCGCTGCCGCTCCGAGGGGCCGGTACTTCACGCCGCGAAGCGCCAGCGGGACGAGCGCGATGATGATCAGCGCGTTGAAGATCACGGCGGACATGATCGCGCTCTCGGGGGTGGCCAGGCGCATGATGTCCAGCGCCTTGAGTGCCGGATAGGTGGTGGCGAACGCCGCCGGGATGATGGCGAAGTATTTGGCGACGTCGTTCGAGATGCTGAACGTCGTCAGCGCACCTCGGGTCATCAGGAGCTGCTTGCCGACCTCGACCACCTCCATCAGCTTGGTTGGGTTGGAATCGAGGTCCACCATGTTGCCGGCTTCCTTGGCGGCCTGGGTGCCGGTGTTCATCGCCACGGCCACGTCCGCTTGCGCCAGCGCCGGGGCGTCGTTGGTGCCGTCCCCGGTCATGGCGACGAGCCGGCCTTCGGCCTGGATGTCGCGGATCAGCTTGAGCTTCGCCTCAGGGGTGGCCTGGGCCAGGAAGTCGTCCACGCCGGCCTCGGCGGCGATGGCAGCGGCGGTCAAGGGGTTATCCCCGGTGATCATGATGGTCTTGATACCCATCCGGCGCAGCTCGCCAAACCGCTCCTTGATGCCGCCCTTGACGATGTCTTTGAGTTGAATGACCCCGAGGGTCTTCGCGCCCTCCGCAACGACCAGGGGGGTCGCGCCGTCCTTCGCGATGCGGTCCACCGTCGTCCGGACCTCCGGGGGGACGACGCCGCCCAAGCCCTTCACGTACGCCTCGATGGCATCGGCGGCGCCCTTCCGGATCTCGCGGCCGTTCAGGTTGACTCCACTCATCCGGGTCTGGGCCGTGAATGGCACGAAGGTAGCGCCCATGGCGCGGAGGTCCCGTTCCCGGAGGCCGTACTTCTCCTTGGCAAGTACGACGATGCTGCGGCCTTCCGGCGTCTCATCTGGAAGGGAGGACATCTGCGCCGCATCGGCCAGGTCTTTCTCCGCCACGCCGGGTGCGGGGAAAAACGCGGTGGCCTGCCGATTTCCCAGCGTGATGGTGCCGGTCTTATCCAGCAACAGGACGTCCACATCCCCGGCGGCCTCGACCGCCCGGCCAGACATCGCGATCACGTTGGCCTGGATCATCCGGTCCATGCCGGCGATCCCGATGGCCGAGAGCAGGCCCCCGATGGTGGTCGGGATCAGGCAGACCAGGAGGGCGACGAGGACCGTGACCGTGATCGGCGTCCCCTGGCCCGCCGCCTTGACGCTGTAGAGCGAGTAGGGCAAGAGCGTCGCGCAGGCCAGCAGGAACACGATGGTCAACCCTGCCAAGAGCACATCGAGGGCGATCTCATTGGGCGTTTTTTGACGCTTGGCGCCTTCGACGAGCGCGATCATGCGATCCAGGAAGGCCTCGCCCGGATTGGCCGTCACCTTCACGATCAGCCAATCGGAGAGCACCTGTGTCCCCCCTGTGACCGAGCTGCGGTCGCCGCCGCTCTCGCGAATCACCGGGGCGCTCTCGCCCGTGATGGCGCTCTCGTTCACCGAGGCGATTCCCTCGATTACTTCGCCGTCGGCGGGAATGAAATCCCCGGCCTCGACGAGCACGACATCATCCTTGCGTAACGTCGTCCCGGCCACCATCGTGAATGCCGCCCCACGCTCGGCTCTTGGGAGGCGTTTGGCCTGGATGTCCCGACGCGCCTTCCGGAGCGAGGCCGCCTGGGCCTTGCCCCGGCCTTCCGCCATGGCCTCGGCGAAGTTGGCGAAAAGGACCGTGAACCAGAGCCATACCGACACGGCCAGGATGAAACCGGCCGGCGCTTCACCCTTGCCCACCAGGGCATGGAAGAAGAGCAGTGTCGTGAGAATCGATCCTACGTACACCACGAACATGACCGGATTGCGGATCTGACGTTGAGGCGTCAGCTTGCGGACCGAGTCGATCACCGCCTGCCCGACGATTGGCGCGTCGAACAGGGGGCGGGCCTTCGCTTGCGTTGTCATGGGACTCTCACCTCACTTCATGGCGAGCATCTGGAGATGCTCGACGATGGGACCAAGCGCCAGCGCCGGGAAGAACGTGAGCGCCCCGACGAGGATCACGACGCCGATCAGCAGCGCTACAAACAAGGGGGTGTGCGTGGGGAGTGTGCCCACGCTGGCCGGGACGATCTTCTTCCGCGCCAGGGATCCGGCGATTGCCAGGGTCGGGACAGCGAGCCAGTAGCGGGCCAAGAGCATTGCCAGACCGCCGGTCAGGTTGACGAACGGGATGTTGGCGTTGTAGCCCGCGAAGGCGCTGCCGTTATTGTTGCCCATAGAGGAGTAAGCGTACAGGATTTCGCTGAATCCGTGCGCCCCCGGATTCGCGAGCGAAGCCAGGGCGGACGGCGTCATGACCGCGACAGCGGTGCCGATCAATACCACCGCGGGGGGGATCAGGATGACGAGCGCGGCCATCTTCATCTCGTACGCCTCGATCTTCTTGCCCAAGTACTCTGGTGTCCGGCCGACCATCAACCCAGCGACAAAGACCGCGATGATGGCGAACACCAACATCCCGTACAGCCCCGACCCCACGCCGCCGTAGATCACCTCACCGAGCTGGATCATCCACATGGGGACCAAGCCCCCAAGCGGGGTGAAGGAATCGTGCATCGAGTTGACCGAACCGTTCGAGGCAGCGGTCGTCGCGGTCGCCCACAGGGCCGAGTTGGCGATGCCGAAGCGTACCTCCTTGCCCTCCATATTGCCGCCGGACTGCAGGCCGGACGCCTGCTGGTCGATTCCCAGCTTGGCCAGGACGGGATTCCCGGCCTGCTCGGATACGGCACACACGGCGAGGAGGGCCACGAAGACGACCGTCATGGCCGCCAGGATAACCCAGCCCTGGCGGGTGTCGCCGACCATAACGCCAAAGGTATAACAGAGGGCGGCGGAGATCACGAGGATGGACAGCACCTCCAGGAAGTTCGAGAGGGGTGTCGGGTTCTCGAACGGGTGAGCCGAGTTGACGTTGAAGAATCCTCCCCCGTTGGTCCCGAGCTGCTTGATGGCCACTTGCGACGCCGCAGGCCCGACCGCCAGCACCTGTTCCGTCAGCGTTGACTTCTTGGTCTTGGGCTGGCCCTTATCGTCGAGCACGGGTTTTCCGTCCGGGTCCATGACGGGTTCGTCGTAGCCGGTCTGCTGGACCACGTTGACCTTCGCATAGGTGCCAAAAGTCTGGACGACGCCCTGAGAGACCAGCGCGACCGCCAGGGCCAGCGAGAGCGGCAGCAAGATGTAGAGCGTGCTCCGGGTGAGATCCACCCAAAAGTTGCCGATGGTCTGCGCCGATCGGCGCGCCAAGCCACGAATTAGCGCAATCAGCGTTGCCATCCCGGCGGCAGCCGACACGAAGTTCTGGACTGTCAGTCCGACCATCTGCGTGAGGTAGCTCATGGTGGTCTCGCCGCCGTACCCCTGCCAGTTCGTGTTGGTCGCAAAACTCACGGCTGTATTGAACGAGGAATCCGGCGATACGGGGCCGAGCCCCTGGGGATTCAGGGGCAGGACGTGCTGGAGCCGCTGCAGCCCGTACACAACCAGGAATCCGGCGAGGTTGAATACGAGCATGGCGATGGCGTACGTCTGCCAGTCCATCTCTTCATCGGCCCGAACCCCGGACAGCCGATAGATGAGACGCTCCAGCGGGCCGAGAACCCGGGCGAGGCCGATCGGTCTGTTATCGTAGACGCGGGCCATGTAGGCGCCCAGCGGCTTGGCGAGAGCGATCAACACAACAACATAGATCGCGAGTTGAAGGAATCCATTCGCGGTCATGAGAAGACCTCCGGTTTGAGCAGCGCGATCACCAGGTAGATCAGCAACCCAACTGCGACAATGCCTCCGAGGACGTAAAGTGCGGACATCGCCACCCTCCTAGACGCGCTCGCAGAGCTTCACGAGCAGCCATGTCAAGCCGAAGAACACCAGGGTCAAAACCACGTAGATAACGTCCGCCATCACGCACCTCCTTGCGGGTTCTCTCCTGCGACCAAACATAGGACGCCCGCCCACGTGGGTCAAATCAAGAGGCGGTCAAAAGAAGGGCCAGAAGTGTCAAGAAGTATCAAGATCTAAGGGGCAGGACAGCCCGATCGCACGGCCTTTGCCCGCTCCCAGGGCATTCCCGTCCCTCGCTTTCGGCTTGACAGCAGGGTCGGCGGTGGTAGTGTCTTGCCGCAAGTACGCCTCCCGTTTCTCAGGCGGGGGAGGCCGCACGCGGCCCTCGGGCCGCATCGCCGTGTCGGAATAGATCCATGAATATCCGCACGAAGCTCCTCATCGGGTATCTCGTCTTCACGGCAACCCTGGTCATCCTCGGGGGTTGGAGCGCGTGGCATCTCCGCGAAATGGGCGGGGTGTCTCGAAACATCATCGCGAACAACTATGACTCGGTCATCGCCGCTCAGGACATGCGGGACAGCCTGGAACGCCAGAACTCCGCAGCCCTCTTCGCCCTCCTTGGCCATCGCGAGCAGGCCCTCAAGAGGCTGAGCGAGTACCGCACACGCTTCGATGCGACCTTCCAGGGCGCGGCGAACAACATCACGGAGCCGGGCGAGGGCGATATCATCGAGGCAATCCGCCGCCACCGAGATGCATACTATCAGCAGGTGGACGCATTTCTGGCGGAGATCAAAGCAAGCCGTAATATCCCCTCGATGGGTGCGGGCACGTCCGGGGCGGAGACTCCCGGGGGGAGCGAATCCTTCATCCGGCTGGAACCGTTGATCAATCAGCTCCGCACCGATTGTGACAACCTGCTGCAGATCAACCAGCGGGCGATGGTCGCCAAGTCCGAGGCGGCGGCAGGCGTGGCCCAGCGGTGGTTTGTCGCGACCCTCCTCATCGCGGGGTCGCTCGTGGTCGCGGGGCTCATTTTCGCATTTTTCCTCGCCAACCGGATCGTCGGTAGGGTTCAACAGGATGGCGGAGCGCATCCGACAACTCCGCCGCTCGGACCTCGGCAAACTTGTGATTGCTCAACAGACGACGGAAGCCGCGATCGACTCGCTGTATGATCCGGTGATCGTCACGGATGACCAAGGAGGGGTGACCAAACTCAATCCTGCCGCCGAAGAGATTTTCGGATCTGAAAGGGAGAATGCGGGCAAACATATTGAAGAGATCGCCCGGGACAGCCGGATCGCCGTGGCGGTCTCCGAGGCGCTGAGCTCGCAACGCCCGGTCGCCGGCGAAGGCGCCGCCTCGGTGTTGCCCCTCGACGTGGACGGCGCGGAGCGGGCGTTCCGGCTCCGTACGACGCCGATGCGCGACGACGAAGGCCGCCTTCTCGGTGCGGTCACGCTGCTGGAGGACATCACGCACTTGCGCGAGATCGACCGTGTCAAGTCCGAGTTCATCGCCACGGCCTCGCATGAGCTGCGCACTCCGCTGACGAGCGTCCAGATGAGCGTGCTTCTCCTCCTGGAAGGCGCGGTGGGCGTCCTGACGGACAAGCAGCGGACCGTCTTGCAGGCCTGCCGCGAGGACTGCGAGCGTCTGGAGAAGTTGATGCGCGACCTCCTCGATCTCTCCAGAATCGAAGCGGGCGAGAGCGCGCCGAATTGCCTGGCCGTTCGCATCGGTGATCTCGTTCACGCCGCGACCGGCCCGCTTCGTGGTCGAGCGGAGGCGAAGCGGATCGCCGTGGCGGAGGATATTCCTGCGGACATCCCGCCGGTGCTGGCGGATCGGCCCCAGATCGAGCGGGTCATCACGAATCTGGTGACGAACGCCCTGCGGTATACCGACGCAGGGGGATCGATTCGAATTCAGGTGGCGCAGCGCGAAGGGCACGTCGCCGTCTCCGTGAAAGATTCGGGCCGCGGTATCCCCCCCGAGTATCTTCCGCACATCTTTGACAAGTTCGCCCAGGTCCCGGGCGCCCCATCCGGAGGCGCCGGGCTGGGTCTCGCCATCTCCAAGCGAATCGTGGAGGCGCACGGCGGACAGATCGTCGTGAAATCACTCGTTGGGCATGGGACCACGTTCACATTCACTCTGCGAGCGGCCCAATCATAGCTGGCTCCAAAGCCGGCAGACACGCGAGGGTAGGGTATGGCAAAGCGTATTCTCATCATCGATGACGAAGATCACATCCGGCAAGTTATGCGCATGACGCTGGAGGCGTCGAACTATGAGGCCGGCGAGGCGGCGGATGGTCCTCAGGGGCTCGAGACGTTTGGCGACGGCTCGGGGTGGGATGCGGTGTTGCTTGACCAGAAGATGCCCGGGATGGATGGCCTGGAGACGCTACGACACCTGAGGGAGCGAAATCCGGGCGCGCGGGTCATCATGGTCACGGCCTACGCATCGATCGAACTCGCCGTCGATGCCATGAGACTGGGTGCCACCGATTTCGTGCGCAAGCCCATGACGCCAGAAATCCTGCGCAATGCCGTGATCGCCGCGCTGGCGAAGCCGGGCCCCACCTCTCCCCCGGCCGGTGAGCCCAAAGGAGGGGCGGTTGAACTCGGGCCGGTCGTCAGCAGGCTGACCTTGAACGGCTTTCGCCTCTGGCCCATTGCCTGCGCGACGGACGAGTCCCATGGCCTACACCGGCGCCGGTTCATGGTCCGGCATCCCGAGGGGAGAGAACAGGAGGTTCTGGTCGAGATTGAGCCCGAGGCCGTGGATTCCATCGAGCGCGCGGCCCACCGTCGTCTCCCCGTCGGGAGCGCCTTCTGGACGGCGCTGGCCGAACGCCTCCTCAATTCGGTCCTGTGGAACGAAGGGAAGGTCCCTGCCGGCGGCAAGCTGACGATTGATGGCGGCAGAATCGACCGCGAGGCCGTCCAATTGGCCGCGGGGTGGGATCGCGAGGCTTAAACCGAGATTCCCGCGCAATCGTCTCGCGACAAGAGATCGCGTTCAGCAGACGCGCCCCCGGCCTGGTGCGCCTCCCGCCAATCATTTCGAAGCTCTCAAAATCTGCCGGTGACCATCAGTCAACGCATGAGGCTCGACTGCGGAGGCGAAGCCCCGGGGCAAGCGGCCGGGGCTCAGTCGCCGAGGTGATAGGGCACGCTGATGCTGATCTTGCCAGGCCTAAAGAGGAGGGATGCCTTGATCAAGAAGGCGGTCTGGTTGTGCAGGAAGTGCTCCCACCAGTGGGATGGGATGAATTCCGGCAACACCACGGTCAGGTATCGCCCATCGCCTTGACGTTCCATCCGGTCAATGTACTCGAGCAGGGGTCGGACAATCGAGCGATAGGGCGATTCCAGGACCACCAACGGGATGTCCGGCTCCCATTCGGCCCAGCGCAGACGGAGCTTCGTCGTCTGCGTGGGGTCGAGGTCCACGGTCAGGGCGGTGACGTTCGGCGAGATGGACCTGGCGTACTCTAGGGCCTCGATCGTGCCCTTGTGGAGGCCGGCGACCAGAACCACCACAGGGTTCTTGCCGATCCGCGGGCGATGCGCCCCTTCGAGCGTGAGCTGTCGGGCCACCTCCTCGTAGTGCCGCCTGATCCGGAGCAGCCCCAAGACCATGATGGGGATCAGTACGATGACGATCCAGGCACCCAGGGCGAACTTGGACACCGCGATGACGATGGTTACGATCCCCGTCGTCACCGCCCCGAGAGCGTTCAGGAAAATGTGGTGCGGCTTGGGGCGCTCATTCTTGAGCTTGAGCCAATGGCGGACCATGCCCGCCTGGGACAGCGTGAAGGACAGGAACACACCGATGGCGTAAAGCGGGATGAGGGCGTGTACGTCGCCCTTGAAGGCCACGAGCAGAAGAATGGACAGGGCCGACAGGATCAGGACGCCGTTGCTGAACACCAGTCGATCGCCCCGGTTGGCCAACTGGCGCGGCATGAAGCCGTCCCGGGCCATGATGGAGGAGAGGCGAGGGAAGTCCGCAAAGGACGTATTCGCCGCCACCAAGAGGATCAGCATGGTGGCGAACTGGATGTTGTAGTAAAGCAGGTTCTGTCCGAAGATGTTGCGGGCCAGGATCGAGGCGACCGTCTCCGCCTCTTGGGGCACCACGTTGTAAGTGTGGGCCAGGTATGTGATGCCCAGGGAGGTGCTGGCCAGGATCGCCGCCATCCAGATCATCACGGTGCCGGCGTTGCGGGGTTCCGGGGGGCGGAACGCGGGAATGCCGTTGCTGACCGCGTCGGTTCCGGTGAGTGTGGCGCAGCCGCCCGAGAAGGCGCGCATGATCAGGAAGATGTTGAGGGCGTGCGTTGCCCTGATCTCTTCCGCGGGGAGGGGCTGGACGGTCCCGGTGACCACCCGATAAAACCCCATCAGGATCAACAGGACCACACTGCCGATAAACCAATATGTCGGGACAGCAAACAGCCGTCCGGACTCGCGCAAGCCTCGCAGATTCGCGATGGCGATCCCGATCACGGCCAGCACACAGATGGTCACGTGCCACGGGAGGAGAACCGGGAAGGCCGAGGTGAGGGCCGCGATGCCCGAGGCGACGCTCACGGAGACGGTGAGGACGTAGTCGGTGAGAAGTGACGCGCCGGCCACGAGGCCGGGGAGCGTCCCCAGGTTGTCGCTGGCCACGATGTAGGAGCCGCCGCCGGAGGGATAGGCATGGATCGTCTGCCAGTAGGAGCTGGCCACGATCGCCACCAAGGCGGAAATGCCGATTCCAATGGGGATGGACCACCACAGGGCGGCCGTGCCGGCGGTCATCAGCGCCAGCAGCACCTCTTCCGGGCCGTAGGCCACCGAGGAGACGGCGTCTGACGAGAAGACCGCCAACCCGGTGATCTTTCCGAGCCGCTCGTGCTTCTCGGCGGAGCTGGCCAGCGGCTGGCCCAAGATGATACGCTTCAGAGAGTTCGGCATGACACCTCCACCAGGGGGTTGCGCGGACCCTTGTCCGATCGGGCAGATGATAGGCCCGAGGTCAGACTCGCGCAAGCTCTTCAGAATCTATTGATTGAGATGATACGGGATGCTGATCGCCACCTTACCGCGCCGGAAGAGGAGCGCGGTCTTGAGGAGCAGGGCCGTCTGGTTGTGGAGCAGGTGCTGCCACCACTTGGCCGGCAGAAACTCGGGCAGGATGATGGTCATGTAGTCGCCGTCGCGCTGCTTCTCCATCTGGTCGACGTAGTGAAGGACAGGTTGGAGGACGGAGCGATAGGGGGAATCCAGGACGATGAGCGGGACCTCGGGGAACCATTCCTGCCATTGCCGTTGCAGGCGCGAGGTGGCAGTGGGATCCAGGTCCACCGTGATAGCGGTGACGTTTGGCGAGATGGCCTTGGCGTACGTGAGAGCGATGACGACCCCTCGGTGGAGGCCGCCCACCAGGACGACGACCGGATGCCGGCCGAGCTTCGGGGGCGAGAAGCCCTGCACCGTGAGTTGCCCGCGCAGGGACTCGTAATGGCGGCGGACGGCGAGGAACATCGAGACGAGCGTGGGAATGACGATAACGACGATCCAGGCCCCGTGCACGAACTTGGTGACCGTGATGACGCCGACGACAACGGCCGTGACCAGCGCCCCGAACAGGTTGACCGCGGCCCGGACGTGCCACCCGGCGCCCCGCTCGCGCCACCAGTGACACACCATCCCCGCCTGGGACAAGGTGAAGGCGCTGAACACGCCGATCGCGTAGAGGGGAATGAGGGCGTGGGTGTCCCCCTGGAACACGACGAGCAGCAGGCACGAGATGGTGGCGCAGATGACGATGCCGTTGCTGAAGACCAGCCGGTCGCCGAGATTGGCGAACTGCCGGGGCAAGAAGCGATCCTTCGCCATGATCGAGGCCAGCATCGGGAAGCCGGCGAAGCTGGTGTTAACGGCCAGGAGCAGGATGACCGCAGTAGCCGCCTGGATCATGTAGTAGATCCAGCCCCGGCCGAAGATCTCGGTTCCGAGCAGCGACATCACCGTCTCCTCGGCCCGGGGCACGATGCGGTAGAAGTTCGCCAGGTAGGTGACGCCGATCACCGACGTCGCGAGGATCGTGGCCATCCAGATCAGCGTAATGCCCGCGTTCCGGGACTCCGGCGGCCGGAAGAACTGCACGCCGTTGGCGACGGCCTCGGTGCCGGTTAGGGCGGCACAGCCGCCCGAGAAGGCGCGAAGTATCAGGAAGATCGTCAACGGCTCTTCGACCGGGACGGCGGGCGGCGTGGGGGGGACCGCCCCGGTGGCCAGCCGGTAGAATCCCCCGGCCATCAGCAGCCAGAGGCACGCGACGAACCAGTAGGTGGGCACCGCGAAGATGCGCCCGGTCTCTCGGATTCCGCGGAGGTTCGCGGCCATGATGAGCACCACGCAGCTCACGCAGATCGCCACGCGGTGGGGGTAGAGTTCCGGAAAGGCCGAGGTGATGGCCGCGACCCCCGAGGCCGTGCTGACAGAGACGGTGAGGATGTAATCCACGAGGAGTGCCGCCCCCGCGACGAGGCCCGGAACGGCGCCCAGGTTGTCGCTGGCGACGACGTAGGCGCCCCCCCCCGACGGGTAGGCGTGGATCGTCTGCCAGTAGGAGGTGGCGACGGTGGCAGCCAGGACGGCGATCGCGAGCCCGATGTAGGGCCCGCGTTGGAGTGCCGCGACGCCGCCCAGGACGAGGACGAGCAGGATCTCCTCTGGGGCGTAGGCGACGGAGGACATCAGGTCGGAGGCGAAGATCGCGAGAGCGGGAATCTTGGCCAACCGCTCGTGCTTCGCCTGGGCGGTCGACATGGGGCTTCCGACGAGGAGGCGCTTCAGGGCCGTGATCATGACAAGGGCCTATGCGGGTCCGACCAGGGTGTTCTTGAGGGCCTGCTCTGCGGCCACGGTGCTGATGGCCAGGATCTCGTCGCCCGACTCGAGCCGGGTGTCGCCGCGCGGGACAAGCAGCTTGCCGCCGCGAATCACGCTGGCGATGACGGTGTCCGCCGGCAGGTTGAGATCGCGGATCGCCTTGTCTCGGCAAGGAGAGGTCTCGGGGAGGCACAGCTCTACCAGCGCGGCTTCTCCTCGGTTGAGCTTGAGGAGCGTGACCAGTTCGCCAAGGCCGATCTCCTCTTCGATGACCTTGGCGGTGAGGTGCACCTGGCTGATGGCGACGTCCACCCCCCACGCCTTGGTATACAGCCATTGATTGCGCGGATTGTTCACGCGTGCGATCACCCGGCGGACGTGAAAGTGGTGCTTCGCCATCCGGCAGACAACCAAGTTGTCCTCATCAGAATGCAGGACCGCCACGACGAGGTCCGCTTTCGCCGCACCAATCTGTTCAAGGATCTGCGGACTGCAGCCATCTCCACAGATAACCTCCCCTTCGATCTCCTGGCGCAGCTTGGCGACCACATCGGGTCGGCGGTCCACCACCTTCACCTGATACCCCTGGGACTGCAAGTCCTGGGCAAGGTACGAACCTCCCCGGCCGCCGCCAACGATCACTGCAAACATGAGACACTCCTTGCCGTCAATGAGCGATCAGTTTTTCCAGCTTCGGGATCGCGGCCGCCATGGCAGTGACGTGCAGGACGTCGCCGGACTCCACTCTGGTATCGGGCGACGGGATCGATGCCTGACCCCGCCGAACCAGCGCTGCGACTACAACCTCTCCGGGGTTCGCGAACTCCTTGATCATCCGCCCGTTCAGCCCCTTTGGCACCTCGATGGTCGCCGATTCGACCTCACCGCTTCCCAGAGCGGCGACGGCGGTCATGAGGGGGTTGGTGATCATGGTCTTCATGGTATTCGCGGCCCAGAGGGTCGGGGTGACCGTCGGGATGCCTTCGCGGCGATAGATCTCGGCCGCTTGCGAATTATAGATCCGTGCAACCACGTGGGGGACCCGAAAGGTCTCCTTGGCGGTCACGGCGGCTACGATGTTGGCGTTATCGCTGTCGGTCGTGGCCGCGAAGGCCGCGGCGGTCTCGATGTCCGCCTTCTGCAGGATCTCGCGGTCAAAACCTACCCCGGTGAGCATCCGTCCGGTGAACTCCCGGGAAAGCCGTCCGAAGGAGAGCGGGCTCTTGTCGATGACGACGACGTCGTGCCGTTCTGCCGACAGGGCGCTGGCCAGGTGGGACCCGACCCGGCCGCAACCGACGATGATGACTCGCATGGGGACCTCCTGCGCCGCCATTTCGGCAAGACCGATGGCGACGAAACCCTCGGAGCCGCAGCCTCTCCGCGGCTCAAAAAAAACCGGCGACGAATGCTACGACCGAGCCCCTCCAGTGTCAAGGGGGGAAAAGCGACCGTCTGGAATGGCCTACCTTGTCACACCCGGAGACGGGCGATCGCGCCCCTCACGGGGTGGCGGGAGGAACGGTGTCGGCGGGAGGCGGAGGCGCGGGGGCCGGAGGGGGGAAGATGGACTCCCGCACCACGCGGTGAAATTCGGCCAGCCCGGCCGCGTATCGAACCACGAGGGCGAGGGCGATGCCCAGCCCGACCACCGGGGTGCCGACGATGAAGGCCAGGGAAAAGAGATGCCACCCCTGCATGCGAACGATCTTGATGACGAACCAGACGAGGAAGATGCCGAGGACGATCGCCAGGTTTCCGGCCGTCTTGGCCGGCGTGAGCAGCGTCGCCCAGGCGTGCCGGTAGAGCAGGTACCGCTCGGTCAGCCGGTCGGGCGGGAGGACAATCTCGAGCATCCAGGAGAGCGGGGAGCGACGCACGCGCTCCTGTGGGTGAATCCGGGGAATTCGCAGCCACTTTTCGCCCACCACCTCGCGCAGCGAGTCGATGATCATGCCGACCGGGAAGGCCATCAGCACGGCCGCGACCACGAAGTACGGGAAGAGTCCCTCGCCGCTCAAGATCTCCTGCATGAGCGTACTGTAGTAGGAGCCGTCTTCGTGGTAGATCTCGTACATGACGGCCCATCCCGCGCAGAAGAGAAAGCCGGGGAGCGTTTGGGTGATCAGGATGTCTACCAGCGAGAACGCGTGAAGCCGCCGCATCAGCGTCCCACCTCCGTGGCCGGGGTGCCCGGGACTTCCATGAGGATCAACTCCCATCCGTCGCGATAGACATCGCGCCGCAGGATGTATCGCACGCCGTCCTCGCCGACCAGCTTGAAGTAGGCGTGGTCCTCGCCATACCAGCGGTCCAGGATCGCCCGGACCACGACCCGCCGGTCTCGCAGCCAGAAGGCCTCCGGCCGCTCCTCCGCCCGGTAGCCCGCATAGCACTCGACCCGAAGCGGGATCGCTGGCGCGCTGCTCATGCCCGGCGCCCGGTGTGCAATGTAGCATCCCACCCCGAACCGGTCAACCGAACGGACAGCGAGCCGCGAGCCGAAGACGGGGAGCCGAGAGCCGAGAGCCGAGAATTGAGAGGCGGGGGCGGAGGAGTCAATGGGCGAACCGGGCGATCAGCAGGGCGAGCAGCACGGTGCCCCCCAGACACAGCCAGATGAAGGCCCGGAGCCGACGAAGAAGCGCGGCGGCACGCCGGCGGCCCATGTGCTCCATCTTGCGAACCAGCGTCTCCCGACCGAGACCCGTGTGCGCCGCCAGGAGCGGCTTGATGTCCAGACGGAGGATGACTCGGGCCAAGAACAGGAGCAATGGGAGGTCGGTGAGGCGCAGCGCGCGCGCCAGACGCTCGGGAGAGGCAAAGGTGGCGAGCTGCTCCTCGGGTCTGGGGCCGAATGAAGGCGGCGAGTCGAGCAGCGCATCGCCGAGCGAGCGCAGAAGCGTGCCAATCACGATGATGGCCCGTACGGAATCCAGCCAGGCCAGGCCGAGACTTCCGAGGAGGGCGACCAAGGGCAGAAGGGCCATCCCGGCCTTGGCGGCTACCCCCCCATGGAGGAGAGCCTCCGAGGACAGGCCCAGGAGCCATAGGCCGCCAATCAAGACCGCATGGACGAGGAGGGTCAGGAGAATGAATCGGGAGCCCAGCCGGCCTCGTGCGCCCCGCCACACGCCCCGGCTTCCCTCGCGGATCTTGCCTAAGAGAAGTTCATCCAGCGTCATCACGCTTGAATCCGCGTCATCTGCGGGATCTGTGATTCTCAGAAAAGAAAGCCCCGGGCGGGATCTCCGCCCGGGGCTTCTATACCCACGGAGCCGAGGGTGGGTCAACACCAAAGATCGGCTCCGATGCCAGCGTGGCTGGCGCCGACAGCGGTAGGCTGTCGGTCTAGTACATGTCACCGCCGCCGCCATGCGGGGGCATGGACGGGGCCTTCTCCTTCTCCGGAATCTCGGTGATCATGCACTCGGTCGTCACCATGAGCCCGGCGATGCTGGCGGCGTTCTGCAAGGCAATCCGGGTCACCTTGGTCGGATCGATGATCCCGGCCGCCATCATGTCCTCGTACTGCTCCGTCTCGGCGTTGAAGCCGAAGGAGCCGCTGCCCTCCCGGACTTTCTGCACCACGATGGAGCCCTCGACGCCGGCGTTCTCGGCGATCTGGCGGATCGGCTCCTCCAGGGCGCGCCGGACGATCTCCAGCCCGACCTTCTCGTCCCCGCTGGCCCGGACCTTGTCCAGAGCCGCCAGGCCGCGCAGGAGCACCACACCGCCGCCGGGCACGATGCCCTCTTCCACGGCGGCCCGGGTGGCGTTCAGGGCGTCCTCGACGCGGGCCTTCTTCTCCTTCATGGCCACCTCGGTCGGGGCCCCGACCTTGATCACGGCCACGCCGCCGGAGAGCTTTGCCAGGCGCTCCTGGAGCTTCTCCCGGTCGTAGTCGGAGGTGGTGTCTTCGATCTGGGTGCGGAGCTGCTTGATCCGGCCCTCGATCTCCTTGTCCTTCCCGGCGCCCTCGATGATCGTGGTGTTCTCCTTGTCCACGATCACCTTCTTGCATTTGCCCAGATCCTCCAGGCGGATGTTCTCCAGCTTGATGCCCAGCTCCTCGGAGATCACCTCACCGCCGGTGAGGACGGCGATGTCCTTCAGCATCTCCTTGCGGCGGTCGCCGAAGCCGGGGGCCTTGACGGCCGCGCACTGCAGCGTGCCGCGCAGCTTGTTCACCACCAAGGTGGCCAGGGCCTCACCCTCGACCTCTTCGGCGATGATTAGGAAGGGCTTCCCCATCTTCGCGATCTGCTCCAGGATCGGCAGGAGGTCCTTCATTCCGGCGATCTTCTTCTCGTGGATCAGGATCAGGGGATTCTCCAGCACCACCTCCATGCGCTCCGGATCGGAGACCATGTAGGGGGAGATGTACCCGCGGTCGAACTGCATCCCCTCGACCACCTCCAGGGTGGTGTCGACGCCCTTCGCCTCTTCCACGGTGATGACGCCGTCCTTGCCCACCTTCTCCATGGCGTCGGCGATCAGGTCGCCGATCGTCTTGTCGTTATTGGCCGAGATGGTGGCGACCTGGGCGATCTCCTTCTTGCCCTTGGTCGGCTT
>JAPLLC010000259.1 GCA_026387775.1 Candidatus Methylomirabilota bacterium
CTACCGGAGAGGCGTAGAGTTAAGCCGTTGTCAAAGAATAACTTGACCGGCGAAATTTCGGAAACGGCATCAGGAGCCGTAACGAAATTCCAATGAATGGACAAGTTATTTCGTAACGGTTCCTAACCGACCTCGACCTTGATGGTCTTGGGCTTGGCCTCTTCCGTCTTCGGGAGCTGGATTTCCAGCACGCCGTCCTTGTAGGTGGCCTTCACGCGGTCGGCGTCCACCGTCGGAGGCAGCAGCACGCTTCGCTGGAAGGCGCCGTAGCTCCGCTCGAACCGGGAATACCCTTCCTCGTTCACCTGCGATTCCTGCTTCCGCTCTCCCTTGACGGTCAGGGTGTTGTCCTCGACCGAGATGCTGATGTCCTCCTGCTTGACGCCGGGGATCTCGACCTTCAACAGGATGCCGTCCTTGTTGTCGACGACGTCCACCAGGGGTTTCCACCCATTCTCTTCCATGGACGAGCAGCACGCCCGCTCCGTGGAGTCCGCGAACGGCTCATCGAAGAGGCGGCGGAACCCGGCCAAACCCTCGAACGGGTTGGAGATGCCGAGGGAAGCGAAACGAGGCTGCCGGTTGGTCAACATCATCATTTGCGTATCCTCCTCTGATATGGCCGATTTTGATCTCGGCTCTGTTTTGACTGCCCTCTACGCTCACTACGTCGAGGAGATCGCCCCTCGATCATTAGTCGTTAATATATATATAACCTGAGTCTACTGATGTCAAGTATAATCTAAAGAAATTCATATTGAAATAAATCTAAATAATAACAGTATGTTAAAAGCTTATAGGATCTTAAATTATGAGGCGGATTGCCGTATTACTTCCCGGATTGGAGGGTAAGAGACCCAGAAGTGATGTCCAGATTCACCTGGAAGCGCTCAAGAAAGCTCATTCCAAGAAGCCCGACGACGTTCGGGGGCATCCCGGGGAGATCATGAATCACGGCCGGTACGTACCGGGCGATGGCGCCGCCAACGTCGACCTCCTCGAGGATCGCGAGCGGCGCCTCGATCACACCACTGGCCGTGACCAGGTGCACCTTCCCGTTCCCGGTCGAGCGGATTCCCAGTCTTTGGGCGACCGCATGGCTCACGGAGATGAATGTCGCCCCGGTGTCCAGCAAGAAGGCCCCGACCGCTTCTCCGTTGATCCGCGCCGGGAGGACGACGGCAGTTCCGCGGCGCTGGAAGGGCACACTGACGATCGCGGCCGACGGCTCTCCCAACGCCTCGAGAGCCTGGCGCGCGGCCAAGCCAAACTGGGACTGTGCCGCCAACTGAAGTACGTGCCGGTAGGTCGTCACGGCGGCGTCCGTGTCGCCCAGCACCCTGTACGACTCCGCCAGGTACCACCAGCGCTGAGGGTCCCGCGGCGAATGATCCACCGCCTGCACGAACTTTTCCAGCGCCCATCGGTAGTGGCCGCCCGCAAAGAAGTCCAGTCCTTCTTCGAATGGCCCAGCCTGCGCGATCCCGCCGGGCGAGAGCATTCCGACACTCGCCACGCCCATGAGGGCGAGAAGTAAGAAGCGTCGCAGCAGTCGGTTCAACACCTTCCGAGAGGATCTCCGCAGATCTGACCTTACCATTTTGATAGCGAAGCGGCAAGGATTCCACGAGGCCGGCTTTGCGCCGCTCGGCAGGATGAGCGTCGGGCCGAAGGCGTGCGCTCGACGTAACAGACAGGCGGCATGCGGTGAATGATTGTGCGGGGGAGTGGGAATCGGTATACTCCCAGAAGGTATCCGATGCGCCGGCGGACCTTGGTCGTGATAGGGGGGGGTCGGGGTGAGTATCCATCTAGAAATCGGGGTAAAAAAGGCGATCGAGTGGATCAGCCATAAGCGACAGGAGAATCCGAAGGTGAGCCTGAGCATCCTCGTCGAAGAGGCCTGCCGAAAGTTTGATCTGTCCCCCCTCCAGGCGGACTTCCTCTACCGGCATTTCGTCCAAACACAATAGGCACGGCCTGAAGCGTCGGGCATTCGACGGCCTCATGATGCGTCAGGGTGGTCGAACCCCTTAGCCTCTTCGAGCGCCTGTCGAACGGCGGGAAGCAAATAGACCCCCTCGAGATCGAACTGGGCGAGACCCGCTGCCAGGAGCCGGGTTTTCGCACGGGTGTCGAGCGTCCGCTCGATGATGATCCGCCTCTCGCCGCGCAGGACGCAGAGCCCGCCCCGCCCTGGCAGCTCCTCGGTGGCAAGATCGACATAGCCGACGGGGATCTGGAGCTGTTCGGCCAGCCCTTCGAGCAGCGACAGCAAGCCCTGGTCGTGTATCATTCTAGGCGGGACGAAGAGCTTCGGCCATGCGAATAGCGTCCCGGGTAGGGCCGACGTCGTGCGTGCGAATGATGTGGACCCCGTTCAGGACCGCGACGGCCGTCGCGGCAAGGGAGCCGGGCAGGCGATCGATAGGGTCGGGCCTTCCCAGGATCTTGCCGATGAACGACTTCCGAGAAAGACCGATCAGCATCGGGCGGTTCAGTGGACGCAGCTCGGCCAGGCGGCGCAGAAGCTCGCAGTCCCACACCTCCCAGGAGAGCGCGGCTCTGCGAAAGAAGCCGATGCCGGGATCGAGGACCACGCGATCCTTGGGGATGCCGGCGACGTCCGCGGCTGCGCAGCTTCTCCGCAGCAAGTCGAGGACCGTCCGAACCGGGTCGGTCGCGCCCGCCGCGGTCTCGGAGGCCATCAGGACCACCCCGTCCGCGCGCCGCGCCGCCAGGTCCGCCATCGCCGGGTCACCGCGAAATCCGCTCACGTCGTTGATCACGGTGGCGCCGGCTTCCATCGCGGCCAGGGCGACACGGCTGCGCGTGGTATCGGCGGAGATCGGCAGGGCGACGGCTTGGCGAAGCACGCGGATGGCCGAGGTCAGGCGCCGGGTCTCCTCGGCCTCGGAGATCGCGGTCGCGAGGTACGGGGCCGTGGACATGGCCCCCACGTCAATCATATCCGCCCCCTCGGCGGCCATCTGCTCCGCCCGGGAGCGCAGGGCCTCCTCGCCGGCCGCGACCGACTCCCGGTAAAAGGACTCCGGGCTGACGTTGATCGCCCCGACGAGGCGAACGGGGTACCCGTCTCCCACCTCCAGTCCCGCCAGACATGCATATGCGGCCATGGCCTCTCCCTATCGGCCCCAGTCCGACGAAAGCGAAACGGCGTCAGGACCGTCATCCTGACGCCGCGCGGAATCGGCTGTTCGTCACACGGCTCAGGCCGACTTCTTCAACCCCGAAAAGGCCTGCAGAAAGTCGATGGGGAGCGGGAAGATGATGGTCGAGTTCTTCTCGGTTCCGATCTCGGTCAGCGTCTGCAGGTAGCGGAGCTGGATCGTGACCGGCTCCGAGGCGATGATCTTTGCCGCCTGGGCCAGCTTCTCCGAGGCCTGCAGCTCGCCTTCGGCGTGGATGATCTTGGCGCGCTTCTCCCGTTCGGCCTCGGCCTGTCGCGCCATGGCCCGCTGCATCTCCTGGGGGAGATCGATGAACTTCACCTCCACGGCGCTCACCTTGATCCCCCACGGCTCGGTGTGCTCGTCGATGATGAGCTGCAGCTTCTTGTTGATCTTGTCCCGCTCGGAGAGCAGCTCGTCCAGCTCGGACTGGCCCAGGACGCTCCGAAGCGTGGTCTGGGCCATCTGGGAGGTCGCAAACAGGTAGTCTTCCACGGCGACCACGGCCCGCTCGGGGTCCATCACCCGGAAGTAGATGACGGCGTTTACCTTCAGCGAGACGTTGTCCTTGGTGATGGCGTCCTGCGAGGGAACGTCCATGGTGATGGTTCGCATGGAAACCTTCACCATTTTGTCGATGATCGGGATGAGCAGGAGGAGTCCTGGGCCGTTGCCGCTTCCCCCGGGATTCAGCAGCGCCTTGGAAAGTCGGCCCAGGCGAAAGACCACGGCCCGCTCGTACTCTCGCAGGACCTTCACCGAACTGGAGAAGACGTAAAGAAACAGGACGATGAGGAAGAGCATCGGCACGAAGGCAAACGGCAGAACGTTATTCATTCTGACCTCCCCGGCGCAACGGGGCCAGAGGGCCGCGCGCTGGACCGGGACGACTTGCAGGGTGAGCCCCTCCACGCGCGCCACGCGCACGGAGTCGCCGGGTTCCGCCGGCGCCTCACTCTCGGCGTTCCACAGCTCCCCGTGCAGAAAGATCTGCCCGCGGGGCGCCAGACGACTGCGGACCACTCCGACCTCGCCGACCAGACCTTCCTGGCCGGTCGCCGTCTTCTGGTGCAGGGCTCGGACCCCCGCGCCCACGATAAAGAAGAAGAAGGCGGCCGTGGCCCCGGCGGTGAGAAAGATCGCCCCCAGGGGAATCCGCATGTCCGGCAGCGAGGTGTCAATCAGCATCATGGAGCCCATGATCATGGCCGCCACGCCCCCGAGGGTCAGCACCCCGTGCGAGACCACCTTGATCTCGGCGATGAACATGATGATGGCGAGCAGGATGAGGAGGACGCCGGCGTAGTTGATCGGAAGTTGCTGGAAAGCATACAGCGCCAGGATGAGACAGATGCCCCCCAAGACGCCGGGCAGGACGGCGCCGGGCGTGCTGAACTCGAAGTAGAGGCCGGCCAGCCCCAGGATCAAGAGGAGGTAGGCGATGGTGGGGTCGGTGACGATCTTGAGGATCTTCTCGCGGAGGTTCATCTCTCCGCGGTTGATGACCGCGTCCTTGGTTTCGAGCTTCACCTTGCCGGCCGCCGTGGTCACGACCCGTCCGTCGATGGACTTGAGCAGGTCCGGCAGGCTGGGGCTCACCACGTCGATCAGCTTCGATTTGAGCGCCTCGGTCTCGGTCGTGGAGGTGGCCTTTCGGACCCACTGTTCGGCCAGGTCGATCGGCCGTCCGCGCTTCTCGGCGATCGTGCGGATGTAGGCCGCCGCGTCGTTGGTGACTTTCCTCTCCATCGTCTTGTCCATCTGGCCGCCCATGGCCACAGGGGAGGCGGCCCCCATGTTTGTCCCGGGTGCCATGGCGGCGATGTGGGCGGCCAGAGTGATGAAGGCGCCCGCCGACGCGGCACGCGCGCCGCTGGGGGCGACATAGACGACGATGGGGCGCTCGGCCGCCAGCATCTCCATGATGATGGATCGCATGGAGGTGTCCAGCCCGCCGGGCGTATTGAGCTCGATGACCAGCGCGGCGACCTTGTCCTTTTCCGCCTGCTTGATGGCGGTCACGATGTAGTCCGCCGAGCCGGGCGAGATCACGCCGTCCACTCGGATGACGTTGACTTGGGGTGAAGCGGCAAGAGTCGGGCTGATGGCGAGGCACAGGGCGAACAGTGCCAGGAGGAGCCCGGCGAGGCGAGCACAAGCTAGATGAGCAGAAGAGCGCATGGGACACCCAGGCCGCGGCGGCCCCAAGCAGGAATGTGATGCATCATAGCATATCCAGGTGGTGCAAGATAGCCGGGGAAATGTCGGCCAGATTCCGGATCCCGGCCGCGACGGCGCCGGCCCCTTCTCCCCAGAGAAGGGTCGGAACACAGTTCAGAGTATGTTGTTTGGCTGACAGGTCCTCGATGTTCCCGTGATCGCTCGCGAGGACGACCAGGTGCCTGAAAAGATCCAGATGGGAGAGCAGCCCGTCCAGGAGCGCCTCCAGATTCTCCAGGACCAGGGCGGCGCGCGCCATGTCCCGCGCGTGGCCGGCGAGGTCGGTCAGGAAGTGCTCGTACATGGTGAAGGCGTGGGCCGCGGTCAGGACCGCCAGGCGCCGTCCGGCCTCCCCGGGCGTGATCGGGGGCAGGTAGCATCCCCGCTCGGGCAGGAGGCGGTTGGTGAAGTCGTGGAACAGGGCGTCGCCGCGCGCCAGATCCTCCAGCGTGCGGATGCGCAGGCCCGCCTGCCGCGTGGCAATCGTCGTGACCGAGAGAAAGCGGGGAGGCTTCTCCAGAAACCCCGGCGTGTAAGCGTTGGCAAAGGTCGCGTCCCTTCCGGCGGCCTTGACCCGGCTGAAGAGACTGCGGCCGTCGAGCAGCGCCGCCAGGGGCTTGGTGCAGTAACCGTTGATGTGGCTCCCGACCGCCGCGGGCGCGTTCAACCCCGCCAGAAGCGAGGTCTGTCCCGTCGCGCTTTGCGGCAAGCCGGGCACGCCCATGCAGGCATCGGTCGGCACCAAGATGGCCGCAGGATCCGGCGAGGGGCAATCGCGGAAGAGCCGCAGCCGGCTCACCCGGGCGCGGGCGAGTGGATTGATCTCCGGGTCCGCCTCACCCAGCCCTATGCCGTCGACGAAGAGCAGTAGGACGCCCATGGGGTTTCGCTCCTGGCGATCTGGTGACTGGGTGACTGGGTGAGGGGGCGATCTGGCGACTTGGTGACTGGGCGATTTGGAAAGTCGCCGGGGCACCGGACGGGAGTTCCTCCGCGCCGAATCACCCACTCACCCACTCACCCACTCACCCACTCACCGAATCGCCCGCTCGCCCGATTGCCTCGTTGCCAAAAAACCTCTGGAGGTCTTCCCGGTCACTGGTAACGAGGCAGGGCGGGAGGCTGTCCAGGAATGCGCGCCCATAGCCCTTCGTCAGCAGGCGCCCGTCCAGGATGCACAGGGCGCCGCGGTCCTGGCCGCTCCGGATCAGCCGTCCCAGCCCCTGGCGCAGGGCGATGATGGCGGAGGGGATCTGGTATTCCCAGAACGGGTCGCCGCCTTGCTGGGCCAGGTGCTCCAGCCGAGCCTCCAGGACGGGATCTCCCGGGAACCCGAAGGGGAGCTTGTGGATGATGAGACAGCTCAGCGCCTCTCCGACGACATCCACGCCTTGCCAGAAGCTCCGCGTGGCCAGCAGCACCGAGGCGACCTCGCGCCGGAACCTGTCCAGCAGTTGCGTGCGCGGCGCCTCACCCTGCACCATGAGCGGATACGGGACGCTGCCCTGCAGTAGCCGATGGGTCGTCTCCATGGCCTCCACGCTGGTGAAGAGGACCAGTGCGCGTCCGGCGCTGATCTCCAGCAGGGAGCGGATCTCCGCCGCCGCCAGCCGCAGGAAGTTTGGGTCGCGGGGATCCGGCATGTGGCGCGGGATATAGAGGATGGCTTGCTCGGCGTAGTCGAACGGGGAGGCGGCCTGAAACTCCCGCGCGCGCTCGACGCCGAGGCGATTCCGGAGGAAGGCCCGGCGGAAGTCGGCGGAAACGTCCAGGGGGGACGTGCGCAGGAAGAGGCCCCGGCCCCGGCGCTCCGACCAGTGAACCACGGGGGTCCCCTTGACGGCATCCGACGCCTCGGACGACCCGCGCAGGAACTCCTGGAGAATCGCCGCCTGCTCGCGCGCCCGGCGGGCGCAGCCCAGGAGACCCTCCGGCTTTCCCGGCAACGCATGGACGAGATCGTGAAGGAGGACCAGGTGCTGAGCGAGGTCGCTCCCCGCCGAGCCGGCAAGCCCCTGCAGCGCCTCCCGGCGCAGCCGGCGCGGTCCTTCGGACGTGTCGAACGATCGGAAGAAGCGCGCCGAGACCTCGGCAATCCGCATCAGGTGGGTTGGGATGGTGACATCGGCCAAGACCGCGCCCCGCCATTCTCTCTCCGTGTCTCGGATCAGCCGCTCGATCCTGAGGTTGCTGATCTCGGAGCCGAAGAACTCGGTGGCCACGTCCTCCAGGAGGTGGGCCTCGTCCAGGATCAGGACCGCGTAGGAAGGGATCACCTGGAACAGGCTATTATCCCGCAGGGCGGCGTCCGCCAGGAGGAGGTGGTGATTCACGATGACCAGGTCGGCCGCGGCGGCCTCTTGCCGCATCCGGGTGAGGAAGCACGAGTCGAAATCCTCGCAGGAGGTTCCCGCGCAGGTCTCGGACCAGGCGGCGACGTCATCCCAGGCGGGATCCGCGTCGGAGAGAAAGTCCAGCTCCGCCCGGTCCCCCCGAAGCGAGGTGGCCGACCACTTCTGGATCTTCAGCAATTGGCGCCGCGCCGACTGGGTGTGGGTCTCCGCCAGGGCGCGCCGCAGGCTCCGGCGGCAGAGGTAGTTGCCTCGCCCTTTCATCAGGCTGGCGGAGAAAACCTTGGGAAGCGTCCGGGCGAGGAGGGGGACGTCCTTGAAGAAGAGCTGCTCCTGGAGGGTCTTGGTCCCGGTGGCGATCACCGTCTTCTGGCCGGAGAGGATAGCCGGAACGAGGTAGGCAAGAGTCTTCCCGGTCCCGGTGCCCGCCTCGGCCAGGAGCGGCTCGCCCGTGTCGATGGCGCGCTCGACGGCCTCGGCCATCTGGCGCTGGGCCGGGCGATACTCGAAATCGGGGATCGCGGCGGCAAGGATGCCGCGCGGACCGAAAATCCAGCTCAGACCCGCCTGGTCATCGACGTCCCGAGGTCGTTTCTTGTGCATGGGTGACGTTCAATCAAATGCGGAATGCGGATTTCGGGATGCGGAATCCGGAGCCACATTCCACATTCAAAATTCCAAATTCGAAATCCCACCTTCCACCCTACCGCCCCTTCGCCTTCGCCTCGGCCCAGAGGGCATCCATCTCCTCGAGGGTCACCTGACCGGGAGCCGTGCCGCGGCGGGCCAATTCTTCCTCGATGTACTGGAAGCGAGCGATGAAGCGGGCGATGGTCTTGCGCAAGGCGTCCTCCGGGTTCACGGCGATGAACCGGCCGAGGTTCACCAGCGAGAAGAGAAGGTCGCCCAGCTCCGCCTCCATTCGATCGGGCTGCTCACTCTCCATGGCGGCCCGGAGCTCCGCCAGCTCCTCCTCGACTTTCTGGAAGACCTGGCGGGCCTCGTTCCAGTCGAAGCCGACCCGCGACGCTTGCTCTTGCTGCCGGTGGGCGCGGAGGAGAGCGGGAAGCTCCCTCGGGCTCGCGCGGGACCCCGTCCAGCAAGGAGGCGCGGCCTTGCGCCTTCTCGCGCTCCAGCTTCTTGATCTGCTCCCAGTTGAAGAGGACCTCCTGCGCCGTGTCGGCCTTCACGTCCCCGAAGATGTGGGGGTGGCGGCGGCGGAGCTTCTCGTTGATCCCGCGCAGGACGTCGGCGATGGTGAAGAGGCCGGCCTCGTCCGCCATCTGGGCGTGAAAGACGACCTGGAGGGCGAGGTCGCCGAGCTCCTCTTCCAGCTTGGCCGGATCGTTCTCGTCGATGGACTCCAGGACCTCGTAGCTCTCCTCCAGCAGGTACGGCTTGATGCTCGCGTGGGTCTGCTCGCGATCCCAGGGGCAGCCGTTCTCGCCCCGCAGACGCGCCATGATCTGGACGAGTTCTCCGAAGCGGTCATTTGCGGATTCGGACACGATGGGTCTCCTGGACGGTTGTACGTGGAAGAGCAGGTTCGCAGCGTTCAGCTTACTAACAATACGGGGAGACGCCGAGCCTGGCAAGCGGAAAGGCGGCTCCGGCCAGGTCCGCCGAATTGCGCGGCGTCGCCCGGGAGGCATCCGTGTGGATCGGCGTCCCGGGGCTGCCCCCTTTTCCCTTGACAATCACCCTCCCGGGAGCAAACTTGCCGCGAATCCACGCGATCCCGGAGGCTGCGTACATGTCTCACCAATTGCAGGCCTGCCCCAAGTGCGACCATCGCCAGCCTGCCGGGCG
>JAPLLC010000013.1 GCA_026387775.1 Candidatus Methylomirabilota bacterium
GAAGGGTACGTCCACCGGATCGAGGCGGATCATCACCTCTCCCAGCGCCACCCCATCCCATTTGCACTGCTCCGCGGGTTTGATATTGAATGTTGCCATGGCGCGCTACTCCTCCGTGAGAGTATCTGGATGGAATCACGACTGCGGATGCGCCGCCTCGCCACGTTCGTGGAGACGATCGCCTGTTGGATTCGGGGCGGAGTAGATAAAGAACTCCGGGGCGTGTCAAATATCGAGGAGGACTGGCAGCACCCAGGAGACCGTTCAGTCGGGTTCCTCTTCGGCGAACTCGAGCCTCCTGTTCCGGTACTGAGTCCACAACCCCCGTAAGATGACCCCGAATGCCAGCAGCATGAAGCCCAGGGCGATCGGGCGGTTGAAGAAGATCGCGTACGATCCCGCGGAGATGGCGAGGGCCTGCTTGAGCGCGATCTCCAGCGGCTGCGCCAGGATCGTGGCCAGCACCACCGGGGCCAGGGGGAAGCCGAACTTGCGCATGAGGTAGCCGATCATCCCGAAGAGCAGCGACATCCAGACGTCGAGCATCAGGAAGCGCACGCTGTAGGCGCCGATCAGCGAGAACACGGCGATCAGGGGCCCCAGGATGGGGAAGGGGATGAAAGCGATCCGCGCCCAGAATCCGACCAGGGGGAGATTCAGCACCAGGAGCATGACGTTGCCGATGTACATGCTGGCGATGACGGACCAGACCAGTTGCGGCTGCTCCGTCCATAGCCGCGGGCCGGGCTGGATGCCGTACATCATGAGGGCGCCCAGCAGCATGGCCAGAGTCGGCCCCGGCGGGATGCCGAGGGCCAGGAGCGGGATGAACTGCGCGCTGCTGCCGGCGTTGTTAGCCCCCTCCGGACCCGCCACCCCCTCCATGGCTCCCTTGCCGAACTTCTCCGGATGCTTGGAGAAGCGCTTCTCCACGTCGTAGGCCACGAAGGTGGACACCGCCGGCCCGCAGCCCGGCAGGAGCCCCATGAAGAAGCCGACGAAGGTGGAGCGGATCATGGTGACCCAGGTGTCCTTGATGTCCTGCCAGGTCGGGAGAAAGCTCTTGATCTTGGTGTCGTAGATATGGGTGATCTCTTTTTCCAGATTGACGAAGATCTCACCGAAGGCGAAAAGGCCGATGACCACGGCGATGAAGTTGACGCCGGCGATGAGCTGCGAGAAGCCGAAGGTGAGGCGGGTAGTCCCAGAGATGGGATCCATGCCCACCAGGCTGAACATCAGGCCGGCCAGCATGCCGGCCAGCCCCTTGAGCAGCGCCTTCTCCGACAGGCTTACCACCAGGCTCAGCGCCATGAACATCAGGGCGAAGTACTCGGGCGGGCCGAAGGCCAGCGCGACACCCGCCAGAGCGGGCGCGAAGAAGGTCACACCGATCAGGCTGAGCGTCCCGGCCACGAAGGAGGAGATGGCGGCGATGCCGAGGGCGGGGCCCGCACGGCCCTGCTTCGCCAGCTCGTAGCCGTCCAGGGCCGTCGGCACGGAGGCGGCCTCTCCTGGAATGTTCACCACGATGGCCGTCGTTGACCCGCCGTACATGGCGCCATAATAGATGGCCGCCATCATGATGATGGCCGGCTCGGGGGGCAAGACGGTCGTGAGGGGGAGCAGGATGGCGATCCCCGAGGTGGGCCCGATCCCGGGAAGCACGCCGACCAGCGTGCCGATCAGGCTGCCGATGAACGCGAAGAGCAGGTTGTATGGCGTGAGGGCGTTCCCGAATCCCTGCCCCAGGAGCTCCCACGAAAAGAGCATGTGGTCTGCACCCTTTCGGAATCAGCGGGCCTAGTAGAGCAGTTCCAGGGGACCCAGGGGGAAGCCGAGCCCGAGGAACTCGATAAACACGAAGTGGACCACCGCGGCGGTGATCACGCCCAAGAGGAGCGAAGCCCAGACCCGATAGTGGCCGAGATACCAGGAGAGTCCGGACACGAAAAGGGCGGTGCCGATGGGAAATCCCAGTGGATCCATGAGCCCCATGTAGAAGACCAGGGAGGCGAAAGCAACGGCGATCCGACGCCGTCCTCCCCAATCCGGCCACTGGACCAACACGGGATCGCCCTGGTACCGCAAGGCCAGCACGACGATGCCCGCGCCGATGGCCAGGAGCCCCCAGCCGACCAGGGAGGGGAGGGTGCGGGGGTCGAGACTCTCCCCCGCCATCCCCTTGATTCCCCGCCCGGCAACCAGAGTGGCCGCACCGAGAAATGCCAGCAGACTCCCGGTGATCAGGTCCGCGGACTTGAGTGTTCGCATGCGGTCTGCCCCTTACTTCTTGATGTCGGCGCCCTTGAGCGCCTCTTTCCAGAAGGCCTGCTGCCGCGCGATCTCGGCCTTGAACGCTTCAGCCCCCATGGTCCGAGAGACAAATCCGTCCTTGCGCATCTGCTCCTTGACCTCGGGGCTGTTGGCGATGTCCACGAATGCCTTCTGCAGTCTCTTGACGGCGTACTCCGGTGCCCCGGCCGGCAGCGCGACGCCGCGCGACACGCCCATCTCGTAGTCGAAGCCCATCTCCTTGAAGGTGGGAACATTCTCGAAGCCCGGGAACCGCTCCTTGGTGGCAAAGGCCAGCGGGATGATCTGATCCCGCAGGCGGACCATGTCGTCGCTGTAGGCGGTGATGGCATCCACGTGGCCGCCCAGCAGGTTGGTGACCTGCGAGGCGGAGCCGCTGTGGGGGACAAACTGCATCTTGACCCCGGCATCCTTCTCCAGGTGAAGATGGAGGATGTGGGTGATGCTCCAGAGGGCCACGCCGCCGATGCTGACCTTGCTGGGGTTGGCCTTGGCCGCCGCGATCAGATCCTTGACGCTCTTGTAGGGACTGTCCTTCTTGACGGCCAGGGCCATGGGGGTGTACTGGAAGTCGCAAAGAGGGATGAACTGTTCGGTCTTGTAGCCCACGTCCTGCATCAGCGGCTGCGTGACGATGGTGGGCAGGTTGGTGCCGGCAATCGTGTAGCCGTCGGGCTTGCTGCGCACGAACTGAGCCCACCCCACGGCCCCGCCCCCGCCCACCTTGTAGTCGATGACGATCTTCTGCCCCAGCGCCTTCTCGAGCAAGGGCTGCTGCAGCCGGGCGGTGCGATCCGACTGTCCGCCCGGATCCCAGACGACCAGGTAGGTGATCGGCTTGGTGGGATACCGTTCGGCCTCATTGCCGCGGGCGCACTCCCCGGAAGCTGCCACCGCCAGAACAACCAGCGCGACGAGCGACACAGCTAAGAACTTAGTCCGCATTGCCCATTCACCTCCGTGTTGGTGAGGTACCAACCAGACGGCCGAGTCCGATGCCCCCTCCTTCACACGCGCACGATTCAGTCTAGCGACCTGCCGGTTCCGCGGTCGGCCGCCAGGAGCATGTCGCAATCTGTGGGGGTGCGTCAAGGACCGTTGCAAAATCTTCCGATCCTGCGTCCCGCTGTCCGGTGTCCGACCCGGCTGCCCCGTGGGGCGCTCACACCATGTAGCTGCCGCCGTTGATGTCGATGCAGACCCCGTTGACGTAGCTGGCGTCGTCCGAGGCCAGGAAGGCGATGACCGTGGCCACCTCCTCCGGCATGGCCAGTCGGCGCAGCGGGAGCGCGGCGAGGATGGCGCGCTGCTCCTCCGGCGGGCGGGCCTCCCACTTGGCCTTCACTCGGGTAGTGAGGACCACGCTCGGCGCCACGCTGTTGACGCAGATCCCGAAGGGGCCCAGCTCCACCGCCATGTGCTTGGTAAGCCCCAGGACGCCGGCCTTGGCGGCGCTGTACTGGGGGCCGGAGATGCGGCTGAAGTTGCGACCCGCGAAGGACGAGACGTTGACGATGCGCCCGGACTTCTGGGTCTTCATGACGGGGACGGCCGCGCGGATTGCCAGGAACGCCGATTTCAAGTTCAGGGCCACGGTGGTGTCCCAATCCGTCGGGGAGATGGTCTCGACCGGCATGGTAGGGGTCCCCATGCCCGCGTTGTTCACCAGGATGTCCAGCCGTCCCCACTCCTTCACCACCGCGCCGATCATGGCGTCGACCTGGGCGGGGTCCAGCACGTCGCAGGGAACGACCAGCGCGCGGCCTCCGGCGCTACGAATCCTGGCCGACACCTGCTCCAGGTCCGACACGGTGCGAGCGCTCAATGCCACCTGGGCGCCACGGCGCGCCAGGACTTCCGCCGTGGCTGCACCGATGCCGCGCGAGGCGCCGGTGACGAGAGCGACACGATCCTTCAGGCTCATGAGGCCACCTCCTGGTGTGTGATGGATATGACTGGGGTACACATTCTGTGAGGCTCTGAATTCAACCTCTACCTCCGACCTGCGTCAAGGGGAAAGCGTCGATTGAATGGCCCAACAGTACGATTTCCGGCAGGACCAGCATTTGGTTTTGAATGGATCCGCGCGGGCGCGTATAATCCTCCCACCTTGGACGCCGCAAGGGCGGCGACACGTTGAGGCGCTGTATATTGTGAAGATGGGGGACGCCATGGATCTTGGCCTGAAGGGAAAGGCGGCCGTCGTGACGGCGTCCAGCCGCGGGATCGGCCGCGCGGCGGCGGAGGCCTTCGCCGTCGAGGGGGCCCGGATCTCCATGTGCGCGCGGACGGCGGCGGACGTGACGCAGGCCGCCGAGACGATCCGGGCCCGCACCGGGGCGCAGGTGCTGGCGCTGCGAGCGGACCTCACCCAGGCCGGAGACATCCAAGAGCTCGTCCGCCGCACCGTGGAGGCCTACGGGACGGTGGACATCCTGGTGAACAACGCCGGGGGCCCGCCCGCCGGGACCTTTGACGACATGACCGATGCGGAATGGCAGGCGGCGTTCGAGCTCACGCTGCTCAGCACCGTCCGGCTCGTCCGCGCGGTGATTCCCCATATGCGACGGGCGGGAGGCGGTGCGATCATCAATCTGCAGTCGACCTCGGTGAAGGTGCCACTCGACAACCTGATCCTTTCCAACTCCATCCGGACCGGTGTCATCGGTCTGGCCAAGAGCCTGTCGATCGAGCTGGCCAAGGACAACATCCGGGTGAACAATGTGCTCCCGGGGGCGATCATGACGGACCGGCAGCGGCAGATGCTGGCCCTGCAGTCCAAGAAGTCCGGGCAGACCGTGGAAGAGGTCAGGCGCCTCAGAGAATCGAAAATCCCGCTTGGTCGCTTCGGGGAGCCCGAGGACCTGGCGGACATGATCGTGTTCCTGGCCTCGGATCGGGCCAAGTACATCACCGGGGTCACCGTGCAGGTGGATGGGGGGCTGGCCAGAAGCCTGATGTAGGCCTCTCCAGACACCCCGGGACGCTCTGGTCGAGGTGAGGAGCGGGGTGCCATTTCCCGACTTTCGCCCCTCTGCTTGGGCTGCTATCCTCCAACCGCGTGCCGGCGTGGCTCTGTGAGCCGAGAAGTGGGCAAATATGAGCGCTGTCATCCAGCTCCCGATCTTTCCCCTCCCGGACGTGGTGCGGTTCCCGCACACCATGCTCCCCCTCCACGTCTTTGAGCCCCGCTACCGACAGATGGTGCAGGAGTGCCTGGCAGGGGATAGAAGGCTGGCCATGGCGCTGCTCAAGCCCGGCTGGGAGAAGGGCTACTACGGGCGGCCGCCGGTCCATCCGATTGCAGGTGCGGGGGAGATCGTCCAGCATGAGGAGCTTCCGGATGGACGGTTCAACATCTTGGTGCGAGGGACGATGCGGATCGGCATCACGACGGAGCTGCCGCCGAACAAGCCGTATCGAATCGTCCGCGCCCGGCCGCTGGCGGATCGGTATCCGGATGAGGACCCCGATTCGCTCGCGACGCGGATCGAGCGCCTGAAGGTGTTCTATCTCAGAATGCTGGCCGAGATCCAGAAGGGGCAGGGAGAAATGGCGAGAATCTTCAGCGGAGTGAAGGATCCCGCCATCATCGTGGATCGGATCGCCGGGGCGGCCATCTCGGACACGGAGGCGCGCCAGCAGGTGCTGGAATGCGTGGAGGTTCCCGCGCGGATCTCCCTGGTGCAGGATTTCCTCGTCGGCATTCTCGCCCGCGTTTCCGACCGGAACACCCCCAGCGAACGAGGCTCCGGACGACAAAACTGAGCGCCTGCCGGGCAGAGGCGCTACGCGTGGGGACTTGGGCGAGCTTGCGGGCTTATGCGTGAGGGGCTTCAGGGTCTAGCGAGGATGGCCGTGGTCCGGCCAGGCCTCCAGGGTCCGGCTTGCGGAGGCTGCGGACATCCTCGATGATCCGCTCCATGTCGCGCACCCGCTCCGCCAATTTCTCCGCCAGCGGCTGGATCTCATCCAGGACGAGGTGTAGGTTTTCTGCCCCGTGGGCTCGCGTCATGAGCCGGACGACCTCCTCGACGTATATGGAGGCGGACGCCAGCGGCCGTTCCATCTCGTAGACGGCCGTGCTGATCGCTTCGGCGATGGCGTTCTGGCGCTCCCGTGTGAGTAGCTCTTCCTGCAGCCGGGTCACCGTCCGCAGCGTCTCTTCGATCCTTCGGTTCTTCTCCTCCAACTCCTTGCCCCGATCCTGGAGCGCCCGCTCCGACTGCTGCAGACGACGTCGCTCCGCGACCAGGAGGGAGATCGCGATCGAGCTCAGGGCGAAACCCAGGAAGCGGGAGGCCGCATCCCAGTAGGGAAACACGAGAGATGCCCGTGCGGGGGTCGTGTAGAGATCGACCGTCAGGTAGACGCATGCAGCCAAGATGGAATAGCCCAGGGACGCGCCCCAGGGCTCGACGAGGGCCAGCGAGACCAGGATGAGGATATAGAACGGGGCGGATGCGACCTGCGGCCCGGTGATGTAATCGAACCAGCCTGCCGTCAGCAAAAGAATGATCCACGCGACCTGTCGGGGGCCGCGCGGCATTGCGATTCGCTTGGCTTGCTTCTCCAGGAAAGCTACAACCGGCATGGTGACATCCCCAGCCTAGTGAAAGATCGCCGTCAACCGTCAGGGCGTCAGTTCCAGGCGATTTGGTATTGGACAGGCAAGAAGCCTCAAGATCATATTTCAGTCACTACCCCTTGTCAATTCGGTCTCGACCCTGATGACCCCGGAAGTCAACGGGGAAGCAGTAACAGGGGACCTGATGAATCGCATCACAGGTCCCAGGGTCGGCTGGTTTGTGATAAAGTCCAGCCATTGTCCGCCGAGGAGACGAACGAGACCTGCGGATGGCCGAATCGGATTCGGGTGGCCTGCCACCAAAGATGACCGAAGACAACCTCGAAAGGAGCGATTCATGCCGGAAATCGAGCGGTACGCAACCGATGAGGAATTCAAGAGTCGGATCACCCATTACCCTGATGTGCCCCTGAGCGAGCTTGTTCCTGGCACGACCAGCCACATCGTCCCGGGCGAGCGGGCGCTGGTGAGCTTCCTGACGATGTCGGCGAACTCCTTCTTCCCCCCTCATCGCCACGAAGCCGAGCAGATCATGATCGTGATTGACGGCCACATGGACGAAATCATCGAGGGCAAGCTTTACCGCGTGAAGAAAGGGGATGTGATCGTTCTGCCGTCGAATATCGAGCACGGCGGTCGAATCCGCGAGGTGGACTGCAAGGCCATCGACATCTTCTGCCCGCCCCGGATCGATTACATCGAGAAGCATCGGAAAGCGCTCGAGGCGCAGAGGGCTCGCAAGCAATAGTCCTGAAAATGACGACGATCGGGCGCGGCCCCACTCTGCGCAATACGTCCAGGCCACGCGAGCGGCCGCGCCCGAGAGCGTCTCAAGCCGAACGCCCGGCAGGTGAAGCCCCGACACGCATCGGACCGAATGCGGCTGGGACTGGTCCTGCTGGCCCACTGCTTCGCCTGGCGCGAGGCGTTGACGATCGTCCAGCCCGCGACCATCCTTCGCTGGCATCGCAAGGCCTTCCGCCTCTTCTGGCGCTGCTGGATGCCGATCTCATGAGTGCCACCTAAAGAAAGCAAGACGACGAACTCTCTCTTGCCTTTTCAGCACTCTTCATACCCCTAAACTGCAACCCTATTCTTCATGTCTTTAGGAAAGAATTTCTTGACAGGTTCTCATCGTCAGTGCTAAACGTTTCGCTAAACGTTACAGGGGAGAAGGAATGGCTACGCTTCACGATGTCGCTCACCTGGCCGGAGTCTCCACCGCCACGGTCTCGGCGACGATCAACGGGACTGCCATTGTCAGTCCCGCTCTCCAGGAGAAGGTTCGCAAGGCGGTCGCGGAGTTGGGGTACAATCCCGACGCGATCGCCAGGAGCCTGAAGACCGGGACGACCCGGACGCTCGGTCTGATCATCTCAGACATTGCAAACCCATTCTTCGCCGCTGTCATTCGGGGAATCGAGGACGTCGCCAACGAGCGGGGCTATGCACTGATGCTCTGCAATACCGACGAGCGGCCGGAGAAGGAGCGTGCATACATGCAGCTCCTTCAATCGCGTCGGGTGGACGGCATGATCATGGCGCCGGTCGGGAAGCGCGAGGATTACGAGGACCTGGGCCGCGCGATGCCGGCCCCGGTCGTGTTCATCGATCGACGCGTCCCGGCCCAGGCAGACGCCGTGGTCGTCGACAATGTCCGCGGGGCGCGAGAGGCCGTCGGCTATCTTCTCGGCCTGGGACACCGTCGGATCGGGGTGATCAGCGGCCTTCCGCAGATCTCGACTTCGATAGAGCGGCTGGCGGGCTACCACCAGGCGCTGCACGAGGCCGGCCTGGAATCCGACCCGTTGCTCTTGAAGGTGGGCTACTCGAGGCTCGAGGGAGGGTATCGGGCCGCGCTGGAGCTCCTGGCGATGCCTGATCGCCCCACCGCGATCTTCGCGAGCAACAATCTGATGGTCATCGGTCTCATGCGGGCAGTGGCAGAGCGGGGGCTCGCCTGTCCGGCCGCCGTGTCGGTCGTTGGCTTCGACGATTTCGACTGGGCCTCCGTCTTCCAGCCGCGCCTGACCACCGTGGCGCAGCCGACGTACGAGATGGGGGTGAAGGCGGCCGAGCTCCTCTTCGCGCGAATGGGCGGGGAGCGGAACCGTGAGCGGCAGGAGATTGTCCTGGCCCCTCAGCTGATCATCCGGGATTCGTGCGCCGTGCCGCCGGAGGGAAGTGATGCCTGACGCCCGCGTCGACGTGGCATGCCTCGGGGAGGCGCTGGTCGATCTGGTCTCGACCAAGTCCGGCGTTCGACTGGACCGCGCGCCTGCGTTCCGCAAGGCCGCCGGCGGCGCCCCGGCGAACGTCGCCGTCGGGGTTGCGCGGCTCGGACGACGCAGCGGATTCATCGGCGCGCTAGCGAATGACCCGCTTGGTCGGTTTCTCGGCGAGACTCTCAGGCGTGCTGGGGTGGACGTTCGTGCGACTCGGCGGTCCCGACACCGGACGGCCCTGGCCTTGGTGTCGCTCGCCTTGGACGGGGATCGTGAGTTTCTGTTCTACGGCGACCGAGCGGCCCACTTTGACCTGACACTCACGGCGCAGATGCGCAGGATGATCCGCAACGCCCGTATTTTCCACTTTGGTTCCATCAGCCTGATCCAGGATCCGGCGCGGACCGCGACGATGGAGGCGATCCGCGAGGCCCGCGCCGCCGGTGCCCTGTGTTCCTATGATCCCAACTTGCGCCTGAATCTGTGGCCGGACGCCGGCTGCGCCCGCCGGTGGATGTGGGACGCCCTCGGCTTCGCCGATGTTGTAAAGGTCAACGAGGAGGAGATGACCTTCCTCACCGGCCGAACAGGTGTAGCGGGAGGGCTACGCGCTCTGACGGCGGCCGGTCCCCGCCTGGCGATCATGACCCAAGGTGCGCGCGGCTGCGCCTTTCGATCGCCGGGCGGCGAGGGACAGGTTCCGGGCTATCCCGCGCACGTCCTGGACACGACAGGAGCGGGGGATGCGTTCATGGCCGGGCTTTTGGCCGGCTTGCTCGATCCGCTGACAGTGCGCCCGATCGCGCTTCCCCTCGTTCCGCGGTTGGAATGGGTCCTGGCCTATGCGAATGCGGCGGCCGCTCTGAGCACGGAGCGGCGGGGGGGCATCCCCAGTCTTCCGTCGCGTCGGCGCGTGGACGCTTTTCTTCGGGCGCTACCGGTCCGTTGACAAGTTCACGACTTGCGGAACCGCATGCGCGTTGTGCTGGAATGGGCTGCGAGCATCCGCATGGAGGGTAAGATGCAGGCAAGTGTCTACCGCGGGCCGGGGAAGATCGGGCTGGAGCCTCGGGGGGCGCCACGTCCGGGCCCGACCGATCTCGTGATTCAGGTGCGAGCCTGTGGCCTCTGCGGCACCGATATGCACATCCTGGAGGGCGAGTTCCCGGCGGCTCCCGGGATCGTGCTGGGTCATGAATTCGCCGGAGTGGTGACCGAGGTCGGCGCGGCTGTCACCGCCTTCAAGCCCGGGGATCATGTGGCCGTGGATCCGAATATCGCCTGTGGCCTGTGCCCGGCCTGTCAGCGCGGAGATGTCCACCTCTGCGACGACCTGCAGGCCCTGGGAGTCACGCGGGACGGAGGGTTCGCCGAGATGGCCGTGCTCCCGGCCTCCCAGGCCTACCGAGTGCCGGAGCAGCTCTCCCTTGAGGCATGCGCGCTCGCGGAGCCCCTCTCGTGCTGTCTCCACGGCCTCGACCAGGCCGGGATCCGGACGGGTGATCGGGTGCTGGTCATCGGCGCGGGTCCGATTGGGCTGCTGATGGTCCAGCTGGCCCGGGGGTCGGGGGCTGCCGTCGTCGGGGTCACCGACCCCTTCGAGGCCAAGCGCGCGCTGGCCCGTCGGCTGGGAGCGGACCGCGCTGTCGACCCGGCCGGCGGCGATGTCACGGATCGGCTCGGGGATCTGGCCCCGCGCGGATTCGATGTGGTACTCGAATGCGTCGGGCGCCCGGCCACCGCGGCCCAGGCGCTGGGCCTCGCACGCCGCGGGGGAACGGTCGTCTGGTTTGGCGTGAATCCGCCGGGCGCCACCGTCCCTGTCGAGCCCTACATGATCTATCGAAATGAGCTCACCATCCGCGCGGCCTTCGTGAATCCTCACACCTTCGCTCGGGCGGTCACGCTTCTCGCGCAGAGGCGCATCCAGGCGGAGCCGCTCCTCTCGCATCGATTCCCACTGGGCGGGGTGGCCGAGGGCATCGCGATGATGAAGACGGGGCAGGCCGTGAAGGCGCTGGTCCTGCCGAACGGTGGGTGAGCGCACCTGCCCCCCGAGGAGTGCGCGCATGAGTTCCATGCTGGCTGCCGTCTTGTATCGGCCCAGAGACGTTCGGCTGGAGCGCCGGCCGGTGCCGGATCCCGGTGCGGGAGAGGTGCTCGTCCGGATCCGCGCGGTCGGCGTCTGCGGCTCCGATGTGCACTATTATGCGGAGGGCCGGATCGGCCGCTACGTCATCGAGCGTCCGCTTGTCCTGGGCCACGAGTGCGCCGGGGAGGTGGTCCAGCACGGTCCGGGGGTCTCGTCGCCGCGGATCGGCACCCGGGTCGCCCTCGAGCCGGGCGCCCCGTGCCGTCGTTGCCGGTATTGCCAGGCGGGTCGGTACAATCTCTGCCCGCAGGTGATTTTCATGGCCACCCCGCCGGTCGATGGGGCGTTTGCGGAGTATGTGGCGTGGCCGGCGGACCTCGCCTTCCCGTTGCCCGAGAACGTCTCCCTGGCCGAAGGGGCCCTGATCGAGCCGCTCGCGGTCGGCATGCATGCCATGCGCCGGGCCAGCCTCGTGCCCGGCGCAACCCTGCTCATCCAGGGGGCCGGCCCGATCGGCCAGATGACGCTCCTGGCCGCCCGTGCCGCCGGCGCGGGCCGCATCTTCGTCACGGACCTGGATGGATCCCGCCTGGCGGTGGCGAAGAACCACGGAGCGGACGCGGTGCTGAATCCGGCCGAGGGAGAGCTGTACGAGGCGCTCGCAGACCTCACCGACGGGGAAGGGGTGGACGTGGTAGTCGAGGCCGCCGGGTCGGCGCCGACCATCCGGCAGAGTCTCGAACTCGTCCGGCGTGGGGGCACCATCGTCTGGATTGGCCTGCCAGCCAAGGATCCGGTCGAGGTGAGCGCACTCCAGGCGATCGACAAGGAGGTCAACGTCTTCGGAGTGTTCCGGTATGCGAACGTGTACGCGGATGCCATTCGGCTCGTGGCGGCCGGCCGGATTCCGCTCGGCGGGCTGGTCACGCATCGCCTGCCGCTGTCGCGAGTCGGTGAGGCGCTGGCGCTGGCCGGGGAGCGGAAGAGCGCCGCGATGAAGGTGCTGGTCGAACTCTAACGCACGTCCGAGCGGGCCGAGACGCCGCAGAGGTTCTGCGCGGCGCGGCGCGTGGGCGATACAGGGTGATGTCCATGTCGATCGGGTACAGAGGGGCGGATGTCGTGGTGGCCGGCGGAGGCGTGGCCGGATTCTGCGCTGCAATCGCTGCGGCTCGGGCGGGGGCCGATACCCTCCTGGTTGACCGGAATGGGTTTCTGGGAGGGATGTTCACCGGGGGCAACATGACGGTCCTGAACTGCCCTCCGGCGGGGGGGATCGGCAAGGAGATCGTGGACGCCTTGGCGGCCGACGGGTGCGCCAAACGGTGTCCGGACGACCCCCCCAATTATCCGATCTTCCACTATGCCGCCGAGTACTCGACTATGAACGTCGTCTACGACGCGGAGATGGCGAAGATCCTCCTGTTCCGCATCGCCAGGCAGGCCGGCGTGCGGCTCCTCTTGCACAGCTTTGTGACCGGTGCCGTGGTCGAAGGGAGCCGGGTCACGGGCTTCATGGTTGCGAACAAGTCCGGGGCGCAGCTAATTACGGGGAAGGTGGTCGTGGACGCGACCGCCGATGGAGACATCGCCGCGGACGCGGGTGCGACCTTCAGGAAGGGGCAGACCGAGAAGGGGATCCTCTTTGCCATGACGATGCTGGTCCGCCTCAGCCATGTGGACTGGCCCAAGGTGTCGGAATACTCGAAGACGGACTACGGGTTGGACAGGGCCATCGCGGCGGCGATCGCACGCGGAGAGCTTCCGTATTACAAGCCGCGAGAGCGGAACATGGTCAACTATTGGGGCCACGCGCGGCCGGAATTGAGCCACCTGCTCCATGAGGACGGGGCGCTTCTCTGGGGCGGGACCGTCGAGGAAGTAGACGGGACGAAGGTGGACGACCTGACGCGCGCGGAGGTGGAAGCACGTGAGCAACTTATCTCCGAGTTGACGTTCCTCAGAAAGCACATTCCGGGATTCGGGGCGGCGCGGATCGAGAGCACGGGGACGATCGGTGTTCGGGACACCCGCCATATCGTCGGCGAGGCGACACTCACCGGGAAGGACATCCTGGCCCGGCGGTCGTTTCCGGACGGGGTGGCGTACAATGTCAAGGGCGGCTTTCCTGCCAACGACATTCCGTACGGCTGCCTGGTGCCCCGGGATGTGGATGGGCTCCTGGTCACCGGCAACTGCATCTCCGTGATCCCCGGGTCGACGGAGATGGGATTCCAACTCGGCTCCTTCAACAACCTGAAGGACATTCCGACGATGTGGACGATCGGGGAGGCGGCGGGAGCCGCGGCCGCGCTCAGCGTGCGCATAGGGGCGGAGCCGCGGGCGCTCGATCCCGCGATCGTGCGTCATCACCTCTTCGCTCAGGGGGCGCTTCTGGCGCCCGATCGCGTTGCAGAACAGGAGGGCGCCCCAATGCCAAGCGGGCGGACCGCGAGGGCGTACTACGAGGCGGTCCTGGCGGACATGACTGCGCATTGGCGGCGTATGGGTGAGGTGGAGTGAGGCCGCGCACCCACGCAGAGACTGGAGTCGAGACGCAGGCCGGACCCTAAACAGGAGGACAGGAGATGAGACACAGGATGCTGGTGGGGATGGCGGGGCTCCTCGCAACGCTGGTGTTACTGACGGGCGCTGTCGACGCCGCGACGACACTCCGCATCGTCTTCCCGGGCACATCGGAGACCGAGAAGCAGGGGTCGCTCCGGTTGAAGGCTCTCGCGGAGAGCAAGTTCCCGGACATCAAGATCGAGTTCATGTATCTCGGGTGGCCCGATCTGGAGAAGAAGCTGTCTGTCATGCTGCCCGGCGGCGACATCCCGGATCTGGTGCAGCAGCAGGAGGCGACGACGCTGGTGGCGATGGGCGCCCTCGAGCCGCTCGACGGCTATCTCAGCCGTCCTGGCAGTCCGAAGAAGGAGCAGTTTGTCGAGGGGGCGTGGGACTTCTCCGTCTATGGCGGGAAGCTGTACACCATCCCGATCCGTGCCGTCTCGTTCGGCTTGCTGGTCCGGGAGGACCTGCTGAACGCCGCCGGGATGAAATTGACCGACCTCAAGACCTGGGATGACCTGAAGAAGGCCGCCAAGGCCATGACGAAGGGCAACGTGTACGGCTACACCTACGCGCTGGGGCAGCCGCGCTTCGCCTGGCGGGAGGGGCCCTACATCGCGGGATACAGCAACGACGTGGACCTCTCGGACACGAGCGATGCCGCCAAGGCAAAATATCTCGAAGTGCTGCGTCTCTTCAAGGATCTCTACCCCTCGATGTCGCCGACGACGAAGGTGATGGGCTTGCGGGACGCGATGCAGGCCTGGGCCCTGGGGAACGCGGCGATGTTCGCGACCGGGGACTACGTCGTCGCGAACGTGTACCCCATCAATCCGAAATTCCTGGCGTCCACCCGCGCCGTCGCTTTCCCCAAGGGACCCTCGGGAAAGCGCTCCGGCGGAATCATCTCCAACGTGGGGTGGGCAATGTTCAAGGGCAGCAAGCACAAAGAGGAGGCCTGGAAGGTCCTCAGCCTCTTCACGAGCCTGGAAAACCTCACGGAGGAGTCGGCCATGCTGAACACGCCGGCTCGCCGCGACATCGACATGGCGAAGGTGTCCGGCTTTGCGGCGAAGTTCTACCCGGACGCCGTGGAGTCCAATAAACGCATCATCGGCGACTTTGTGGAGAACGTCCATCCCGCGACCAAGGCGATGAACAAGATCCTTCGCCGCGAGGAGATGGAGGTCGTGTTCCAGAAATTCATGATCGAGATGCTGGACGGAAAGCTGACCCCCGAGCAGGCGTACGAGAAGATCAAGGTGGAGATCGAGAAGATCAAGCGCGGCTAGGGCCGGCCCCGGAGGCCCGATCCACGGGCGGGCCTCCGGGGATTCGCCGGAACGACGCCATGCAATACTTCCCATTTCGAGCTTTCCGTGAAACTGGATGCCTCGGCGTACGGTTGTGGGAGCGGCGGCGGCGCGAGATGCCGCCGCCCTCCTGCCGATCGTGCCTACCAAGAGAAGGTCGCGCCAAGAGGGAGATCGCTTGATACTGCCCGGCAGCGGCCAAGGGAGTTCTCTATGATGGCTGTCCGCCCGACGGAGACGATGCGCTGGCGCTTCGGCGCACGGGTGTGGCAGTACCGGGTCCCGTACCTGCTGCTGTTGCCCAGCGTCCTCTATCTCGCGGGCTTCACGCTGTACCCCATTCTGAACGTGTTTTATCTCAGCGTGACCGATCTGCACCTCGTGAAGTCCCTGGTCCCGCACTTCGTCGGGCTCCGGAACTACGTGGAGCTCCTGCGTGACGATGCCGACTTTCGGGGCATCTTCGTGAACACGCTGGTGTGGACGTTCGGCAGCACGGCGCTCCAGTTCCTTCTCGGCCTCGGGACGAGCCTGATCTTGAACGCCAAGCTGCCGGGACGCGCTTTCTGGCGGGGCATCATGCTGGTCCCCTGGGTGACCCCGATCATCGTAGTCGGCATCATCTGGCGATGGATCTATGATGGCAACTACGGCCTGCTCAACTACTACCTCCAGCAGAGCGGCCTCATCGATCGCTATGTCGTCTGGCTCGCCGACGGGCGCACCGTCTGGCCGGCGCTCCTGCTCGCCAGCACATGGAAGGGGTATCCCTACATGTGCCTGATGCTACTGGCTGGGTTGCAGACGATCCCGAACGAGATCTACGAGGCTGCGGACGTGGATGGGGCGAGCGGTGTGCGCCGGTTCTGGTACGTGACGCTTCCCTTGCTGAAGCCAGTGGCGGGTATCGTCACGCTCGTGGCTCTCGTTCTCACCTGGAACAATTTTCAGATGATCTGGGTCCTGACCGAGGGCGGGCCGGCCTACGCGACCAGCGTCCTGGCGACCTACGTGTTCACCAAGGGCTTCGTGTTCTTCCAGTTGGGCTCCGGGTCCGCCGTGGCCGGCATCTCCACGCTCGTCGTGCTGCTGCTGTGCCTCGTGTACGGGTGGGCCCTGCGGATCGAGGAGCGCAATCCATGACCCGGCGGCGACTCCGGACCCTGGGCCTGTGGGGCGGACTACTGCTCGTCATGGCCTTCACGCTCCTTCCTTACGCATGGCTCGTGATCAGCTCGTTCAAGCCCTCGGTGGAGATCTTCACGCAGACGCCGAGCTGGCGCATCCACGAGTTCAGTTGGCGAAATTACCAGTGGGCGCTGGGTCCGACGGGCGCGGACCTCGGGGTGTACTTCTGGAACACCATCGTCGCCGCAGGATCGACCGCGATCCTCACCGCGATCCTCGCCTCGATGGCGGGGTACGCCATGGCCCGGTATGCGTTCCCGGGCCGACGAATCCTTGCGATGGCCCTCCTGCTCTCGCCCATGTTCCAGGGTCCGCCGGTGATGATTCCGTTCTATCGCATTCTCTCGGCCCTCCGGCTCCTGAACACGATCCCGGGGCTGGTCCTCGTCTATCTGTCCCTCACCCTGCCCATCTGCATCTGGCTCATGGCAGGCTTCTTCCGAGGCCTACCCCGAGAACTGGAGGAGGCCGCGCTCGTGGACGGCTGTGGGCCGTACCGCGCGTTCGTGCGGATCCTATTGCCGCTGACGCTGCCCGGACTGGCAGCGACGTCGCTGTACGCCTTCGTCGTTGCCTGGAACGACTATCAGTACGCACTCATTCTCACCAGCTCGACCAACGCCAAGACGATTCAAATGGGACTGGCAGAGCTCATGACGTTCTTCGGACAGACGAACTGGGGCGGCATCATGGCGAGCGGTGTCCTGACGACCCTCCCGGTGGTGCTGATCTTCATGTTCATCCAGCGCGCCCTGGTACAGGGAATCACCGCAGGGGCGCTGAAGTCCTAGGATGGACACATATATCATCGGGCGACGGCAGCGATGCGGGGGAAAGCAATGCAAGGGCATACGGCGTACGATGTGATCGTGGCCGGTGGCGGTTCCGCGGGAATCGCGGCGGCCATCGCCGCGGGACGGGCGGGCGCGAAGACCCTGCTGATCGAGAAGAGCGCCTTCCTGAGCGGAGAGGGATCGACCGGGATTCCGTTCCTGACGTTCCACGCCATGGATGGGACCCAGGTGATCCGGGGAGTCGCCCAGGAGATCGTGGATCGCCTCGTGGCCGCGAGAGGGAGCATGGGGCACGTCGAGGGAACCGATGCGCATCACCGGACGATGACCCCCATCTACCCCGAGGTCTTCAAGTATGTCGCGCAGGAGATGGTGCTGGAAGCGGGCGTGGATCTGCTCTTTCACGCGCAGGTGGTCGACGCCCTGGTTGAGGGCGAGTGCGTCCGGGGCGTGGTCGTCCAGACGAAGTCGGGGCGGGAGGTGTATCCGGGGAAGGTTGTGGTCGACACGACCGGGGACGGGGACGCCTGTTATTATGCCGGCGCCCGGTATGCCAAGGGGCGTGAGCAGGATCGACGCTGTCAGGCGATGACGCTCATGTTCACGGTCGGCAACGTCGATGTCGATAAGGCGAAGGCGGTCTTTCCGCGGTGTTGGTTCTCCGCAAAGCGCCCCTGGGAAGATTCCGCCGACGCGCTGATTCACCTCGCCGGCGACCTGGGGCCCTGGGATGAGATCATTGCCCGCGAGAAGATCTTCGCGGTCGCGAAACACAAGTTCTGGGCGATGGTCCTCTGGGATCGTATCCTCTCCATCAACGTCAGCAATGTCACGGGCTTTGATGGGACGGACTCCGCAGACCTCACCCGGGCAGAGATCGCAGCCCGACGCCAGGTCATGGCTGTCGTTGCACTCTTGCAAAAGTACGTGCCGGGATTTGAGCACGCCTATCTCCTCTCGACGGCGGCCAAGATCGGCGTCCGGGAGACGCGGAGGATCGTGGGCGACTATGTGCTGCGCCAAGAGGACGTCCTAGAGGCCCGGACGTTTCCCGACGCCGTCGCCAAGGCATCCTACTGTATCGATATGCACGGACCCGCGAACGAGGGGACGGAATTTACCTTCATGCGAAAACAGGGCGTCTACGACATTCCGTATCGATGCCTGCTCCCGCGGGGTCTGGAGAATGTCCTGGTGGCGGGGAGATGTTTTTCGGCCAGCCACGAGGCGCTGGGCTCCGCCCGCGTCATGGCGATCTGTATGGCCATGGGACATGCCGCGGGAACGGCCGCGGCCATGGCAGCCTCGTGCGGCGCGTCGCCTCGACAGTTGGATGTCGGAGCGCTCCGCGATCGCTTGCGGTCGGAGAACGCATACATCTAGTTGCGAAGGGCGGATCCGGTAGACGAATGGAAAGGAGCGATGGATGAGCGCCTATGTCATGAAGGGTATCGTACCAGCCCCTGTTCTCCCCATGCTACCCGATTGTTCAATCGACTGGGATTCGTTACGCTCGTATCTGGCCTGGATTGCCGGGCAACGGCCGACGGCCATTGCGATGAACATGGATGCGAGCGAAGGACCCGCGTTGAGCCGTGCCGAGATGCTCGAAGTGGTACGCATCTCCCGGAAGATTATCGACGAGGCTTGCCCGGACGGGTCCTGTCCACTCATCTCCGGGCTGATCGTCGGCTCCACGGCGGACGCGGTGTCCTTCGGCCAGGAACTCAAAGCGGCCGGAGCCCAAGGTTTGGCTGTCTTTCCCCCGTTCCCAACCTTCCTGGGCAATCCGGTGCCCACCGAGATGATCTACAAGTACCATAAGGCCATCGCCGACGGCGTGGACCTGCCACTGATCGCCTTTCAATTCCCCAAGGCTTGGGGTCCGGACTTCCCCCCAGAGACGCTGCGCGAATTAATCAAGATCCCCAACCTAATCGGCCTGAAAGAGGCCTCTTTCGATACGACCAAGACGCTGGAGACGATCGAAGCGGCCCGGATGCTTCCACGCAAGATCGGCGTCATGACCGGCAGCGACACGTTTATCCTCGAGGCGATGATCTTCGGCTGCGACGGCGCCCTGATCGGCTTCGCAGGGACGGCCACCGACCAACTCATCCGGATGTACAACGCGGCGGCCGCGAAGGATTTTGACGCAGCCTTCGAAATCTGGGGCCGCCTGGGGCCGCTGGCCCGGTTTGCGTGGCGCGCGCCGATTCGGGACTACCGACCGCGGATGAAGGAGGTTCTTGTGATGCAGGGGCTCATCCGGCATGCCACCGTGCGACCACCGCAGCTCCCGGTGGATAACGCTGAGCGCGGGGAGTTGCGGCGCCTGGCGGCGCAGGCAGGACTACTCACAGCGGGAGCGAAATGAGAGAGTGATCAGCCTCTTGGGTGCGGTCGAGGCTGGTGGAGTCACGTTGCGGCCGACAGGCGAGGGAGGGCGGTGGCAGCACTAGAGGGCAAGGTGGCAATTGTGACCGGCTGCGCGGGCGAGCGCGGGCTGGGCCGTGGGATCGCCCGGCGCCTTGCGCAAGACGGCGTCGATCTCATCGTCACGGATGTCGCGCCGGCCGGCACGAAGGTGGTGCCGGGCAAGCCAGTGCACAGCTGGGGCGGATTGGAGGCGGTAGCTGCGGAGCTCTGCGCCCTAGGCCGCCGGGCGGTACCTCTGCTCCTGGACATCCGCTCGTCCGAGCAAATCGATCGTGTGGTGGCCATCGCGATGGAGACCTTCGGTCGCGTTGACATCCTGGTGAATAATGCCGCGGCCCCCCCTGGCGGCGATCGGGTGCACGTGGTGGAGATGGCCGAGGATGCCTGGCGGGCCGTGCTCGATGTCAATCTGACCGGGACTTTCCTCTGCTGTCGCGCAGTGGTGCGGACTATGCTGCAGGGCGGGGTCCGCGGCCGGATCGTCAATATTGCCTCCGATCGGGCGAAGAGCGGCAGCGCAAGGCTGGCGGCCTATTGCGCATCGAAGTTCGGCCTGTTGGGTCTGACACAGTCCTTGGCTCTGGAGGTGGCCGCGGCGGGCATCACGGTGAACGCCGTCTGCCCCGGCGGCGTCGACAGCGAGCGATTGGACTACCTTGGCCGGCGAGCGGATGGCAGCTACGACGAGGGCCGACGGCTCGAGCAGATCCGCCGCCAGGCAGTGCTCAACCCTATGGGCCGCCTGGCCCGTCCCGACGACGTCGCCGAGGTCGTCGCCTTCCTCGCCTCCGACGGAGCGGAGTACATCACCGGGCAAGCCATAAACGTCACGGGCGGCGCGCTTATGCATTGAGCCTGTGATTCGCAAGAAGTTGTCGTCCGCAAATACTCCATCCGCTGTTCATTCCGTACTGAGAAACTCCCCCGTCTGGCGTTAGAAGCGCATACATTGCCGTGGTTTCCTGTTTGAAGCGGGGGAGTCCGATCCGTCATGGGAACGGTCGAGCCGTTGATTCACCATTGCCGCGTGGGCGCCGCCTCACCGACTTCGAAGTATTAATGGCTGCATATCCGTATGTATGGCCCTCGGAGCAGGTTGCAGATGCCCCGGATGAAGTTGGCGAGCTGGGAGTGGGCCTCAGGGGTCATGGCCTTGTCTCACCAGGGGGCTGAAAGGGGTCATCAATAGAAGAACGCCGACCCTCTGACGAGAATCGACGTCCTATGCATCCTGGGTTCCCTCCAGACGAGTCCGGTAGCTCCCCTCCCGTCATATCCGGGGGTTTCTACAATGTCCCGTTCCCTGTATCAGAAGCCAGCATGCGTTTCAAGGACAACACGGGAGAACACGGCTATTCGTGGCTATCACGCTGTACTGTCGGATGGGCTGAACCCGACAGGATTCCTCGGTGCTCACGGGGGGCAGCGCTTCCCACACGGAAGGCCCGCGGCCCCAAACTTGACCTCCCTGGAATTCCAGTGCTCGACTCTACCCCATCGCTCACATTGCCAGCGCCGAACCCCGCGGTCCTGGTTCAGGCGAGAGATCACATGGTCCGATAGCGCGCCATGAACGATTCGAAGGGTTCCGTCTCGGGTGGTCGGAAGGACTTCAGGGGCCGGTCTTCGATGGGCAGTCGTCCGAAATGCCGGATTGCGGCGATCGCGGTGTGGACGTTTTGAGGCGAGGTGCCAGCGGAAATCTCGGTGAAGAAGATGGCCAACCGCTCGGCCTTGGCGCCGGCCAACACGTACCGGCGGCATTGCTCCACAATCCGGGGCAGCGGGCCATCCTGAAGAAGGGAAGGGCCAAGCCCCAGCGTGAGAGGCATCTTCTTCTCTCTGGCGTACTCCGCGTACGGCTCCGGTCCGGTCTCGGCCACGTCCGGGTCCATGCACATCAAGCCCCCCGGGCTCACCGACGCCATCAGGTCGAGCATCTTGACGAACTTCTCCGGATGCGGGTAGAGATAGCTGTATCCCCAGTACCCCATGCTGGCCACGTTGCCGATCTTCTCGTTCATCCGCGCCACATAGGGCATGACGAACTCTTCCAGGATCTCCACGGTCACGATGGGGGGAGAGGCGGCGGCGTCGGCTCCGTTGGCGCGAATCCGGGGTTGGCCGATGGCCTCTCGCTGGGTCTGGACCCAGGGGATCAGGACGTCGTCGGTCAGGAAGGTCAGAAGGCGATGGGCGAACTGGGGGGCAGTCAGGATATCCATCAACAGATTCTCGATCCCCCGCACGTTCACGGCCAAGGAAAAAGGCGAGCAGAAGCGCAACCGCACGGGAAGCCCCAGATCATGGGTCCGGCGCATGACATCGAGGACGAAAGGCATCCGGGCCGACCTTCTGAAATCCGGAGGGCGAAGCCGTTCCAGGTCCGCGGGCTCGCGGATGAGGGGAGTCCGGTGGTCGATGTCGGGCATGCGATCCGATTCCCAGGTGAGACGTTGGCCCAGGGCTTCGGCCTCGATATTGTAGAGGTCATAGTAGAATCCGGGCATGTCCAACCGGTAATACTCGAAGACGGCCAGGTTCATCTCCACAAGCTTCTTTGCGTCGGTGTACGCCTCCCGCATGTCCCCGCCGCAGAGCGTGACCACGTGTTCGTTGATCTGGGCCAGGATCGGAACGGTGTCCACCTCTCCCCTGAAGACCTTCGCGACCCGCTCACGCGTCTCGGGCAACAGCTTCATGGCTCAGCCTCTCCGCAACCCTTTTCCTCCACGATGGAATGCACGCCGGACCTCTCTTGGCGCGAGGGCCTTATAGCACAAGGCGAGGAGTCTTGTGAAGCAGTCGTCCTGAAACGGATGAATGCAGATAGAGCCATTGCCTACCGCCCCGTTGCTTGCCGTGTTATCCTCCCCGCAGCCGAGCTGTGACGCGCCGGCGAGCCTCGCCGGCCTTGCCGGCGCGGGCCCGGGGGTGGCGTGGACCCATCGATCAAGGGAGGGAATACCATGGATACCAAGACCCGTGAAGCGTTGATCGCACAGTACAAGGACGGCGGCCGCGTGGTGGCCGAGGCCCTCGCCGGCAGCACCGAGGCCGAACTGGACGCCCGGCCGGCGCCCGGGAAATGGTCCGCCCGGGAGATCACGCATCACCTCGCGGACAGCGAGATGATCGCGGCTATCCGGCTGCGGATGCTGCTCGCCGAGGAGGAGGCGGTGATTCGCGCGTACGACCAGAAGCTCTACGCGGGGCGGCTCTTCTACACCCGGCCGATCCAGGCCTCGCTCGAGGCCTTCCGGGCCGCCCGGCGCTCTACCGCAGAGATCCTGGAGCAGATGACCGACGTGCAATGGACTCGGCAGGGCACCCATAGCGAGAGCGGTCGGTACTCGCCCGAGCGATGGCTGGAGATCTACGCCGCGCATGCCCACACCCATGCCGAGCAGATTCGCAAAGCCCGCGCGGCCGCCTAAGCCGTTGTCAAAGAATAACTTGACCGGAGAAATTCCGGTAACGGCATAAGGAGCCGTAACGAAATTCCAATAGATGGACAAGTTATTTCGTAACGGCTCCTAAGGAGGCCAACATGGAATTGGGTGCGAATACCATTTTGATCACCGGCGGCGCGTCGGGCATCGGCCTCGCGCTGGCCGAGCGGTTCCTCCAGGCAGGCAGCCAGGTCATCGTCTGCGGCCGCCGGGAGGAGAGGTTGCGCGAGGCGCAAATCCGGTTTCCAGCGCTTGCCATCCGGGTCTGCGACGTGGCCGAGGAAGACGATCGCGGCGCGCTGGCCCGGTGGGCGTCGACGGCATTCCCTCGGCTCAACATCCTCGTCAACAATGCCGGCATCCAGCGACGCGTGCAGCTCTCCGCCCTGGAAGAATGGCGCGAGACGCGCCGGGAGATCGCGATCAACCTGGAGGCGCCGATCCACCTCTCCAGACTCTTCATCCCACATCTGCTGGGGCAGGAGCGCCCGGCGATCGTGAACATTACCTCGGGATTGGCGTTCAGTCCGCTCTCGGACGTGCCGGTCTACTGCGCCACGAAGGCGGCGCTCCGCTCGTTCACGCTCTCGCTCCGGCACCAGTTGGCCCGGACGCCGATCCGAGTCGTGGAGGTCGTGCCGCCGGCCGTGAACACGGACTTGGGCGGCCCCGGTTTGCACACCTTCGGCGTGCCAGTCGCAGAATTCGCCGACCATGTGATAGCCCCCATCAATCGATCAAGCCAGTTCTCGACCCTATCAGAGGTCCAGACGAGCGTGTCCATGACGTTCAGGGGGGGCCATCAAGGGAGGTTGGAGTGTCGACGGTCTTAGATCAACAAGCGGAACAAGCGACCGCGCCTGCGACTATTGCTCCTTCGTCCAGGCGTGGTCCGGATCCTCGTACGGGAGGCACGGGCGCGACTCGCCGGCCATGAACCAGAGATAGTAGAGCGCGTACCCCGGCGCCACCACGAGGGGATGGTAGCCGCAGGGGATCTTGACCAGGCTGTTGTCGCGGATCGCGTAGCTCTCGTCCAGCTTCCGCTCGGGGCTGTAGACGCGCTGGAAGCCGAAGCCCTGGGGCGGGTTGAACTTGTAGAAGTAGACCTCCTCGTGCCGGGTCTCGTCCGGCGGAGCCTCGCGGTCGTGCTTGTGGGGGGGATAGCTCGCCCACCGGCCGGCGCTGCAGAACGTCTCCCCGACCACGATGCGCTTGGCAGGGAAGCCGGCGCCGAGGACGTCGTGGACCTGCCGCTCGCAAGCGTCCTTGCCGCGCGTCGTGACCTTCACTTTCTCCGGCCCGATCAGGCGGGGCTCGCCCGGAAGATCGCTCGGGACCCGGGCGATTGCCGCCTCGACGGTGCCGATCGCCTCGACCTTGAACTTGAATCCCGGCGGGATGTGGAGCGTGGTGGCCCGCCCGGCGAACACGGTCGCCCGGCCGCCGATCGAGACGAAGCTCGCCTCGCCCACCGTCACGTTGGCGAGGCCGCCCAGGAGAACGATGCAAACCTCCTGGCCCTCGCTGACGCCCCGATACGCGCTGCCCGGCTGAAGCCGCAGGATTCCGACTTCCAGAAGCTCGATGCCGTCCTTCCCCGGTTTCACCAGCGGGGTGTAGCCGTCCTTCGGCGTGTACTGTTTCAAGAGGTTCATCGGACAGGCTTCCTTTCCGTGAGAAGAATCGAGGCGTGATGCTCGCCCTGCGGACGGCCATCCAGGGGGCCAGTTCCGCGCGAGACCGATCGGCCGGAAACGTACCATCCGGTCGGCGGGCTGTCAATGGACGCCCTGACCCTATCGCTCCGGCGATGAGGCGCTTGGACGACCAGGGGAGCAGACCCATTTGCCTGATTGCCGAATCGCGCAGTCGCCATGCTGACCGGAATCGAGCTTGACAACCGAGCGGAGGCGGTGTTACGAAAGAAATACAAATGGGTAACTGCCGGGATTCCCATCGCATCGAGCGACATGAAGGCTGCGGGGCGACCCTTGGCCCATCCCGGCTTCTGGGGCCTGTTCGACAAGGAGGAGAAGCCATGGATGACAGTCGACGATTGTCCCGTCGGAGATTTCTCCAGACCGCGGCCGCGTCGGGCGCCATCGCGGCCAGCGACCTTGCCTGGTGGGAGATGCCCTTCCTCTCGCCGCGCAAGGCCTCTGCTGCCAGCATGGTGCGGTTCCAGTTCAGTGTGCCCGAGCCGCTCCGGATCTCCCTGGTCGAGTCGCTCATCGAGCGCTTCCACAAGGCGCAGTCGGAGGTCGAAGTCAAGGTTGAGTTCGTGCCGCAGGCCCAGGCGCGGCAGAAGCTGATCACCGCCATCGCAGCCGGAAACCCGCCGGACCTCAGCATGATGTGGGACAACTGGCTGGGCGAGTTCGACGGGATGGGGGCGTTAGAGGACTTGACCGGTCAGGTCAAGGGCTGGAAGCACTACGGGGCCACCACGCCCACCGCTTGGCAGACGGTGACGGTCAAGGGGAAGATCGTCTCCTTCCCCTGGGCCCTCACGAACGATGGCATCTTCGTTCGGACGGACCGGGTGAAGGAATACGGCCTCACGATGCCGAAAGAAGACTGGACCTGGGATGAGTTCCTCACCTTGGCGAAAGGGTTCACCAAGCCGGAGAAGAACCAGTACGGCTTCGGGATGCGCGGGGGCGGCACCTGGGCCGTCCTGTACGCCACCGAGTTCATGTACGGCAACGGGGCCCAGGTGCTGAAGGACGGCAAGGTCGTGATCAACTCGCCGGAGGCGGTCTCTGCCTTCGAGTGGTACATCGATCTCCTGCGAAAGCACAAGGTCACCCCGCCCAGCGCGCCAACGGACGCCTATCGCCAGATTGTCGAGGGTTTCGGTCGCGGCGTCACAAACATGTACCTCCACAACTCGGGTTCGATCGAAGAGCAGAAGAAGTTCGTGGGAGAGCCGAACTTCGCCACGCTGCCTATCCCCATCGGCCCCGCCAAGAAGCATGTCTCTTTCTACTTCTCCGAGACGCTCACCATGTTCAAGGCGGCCAAGAACAAGGAAGGCGCTTGGAAGTTCATGACCTTCCTGATGGACGACGAGCCACACTTCGACTATGCCAAGACTCTCGGGCTTCTCCCCACCCGGCAGGCCCTCTTGAATCGGCCGCCGTATACCCAAGCCGCGTACGCGGGCTTCGTCAAGTCCTTCCCCTTCTCCATCGTCAGCCCCTACCTGGCGTATCCGGGGTGGGGCGGCAAGCTGGATTCGGAGGGGGTGCCGATGTTCCAGCAGGCGTTTGTCGGCCAGATCACGCCGAAACAGTGCCTGGACAAGTTTGCCGAGATGCTGACCAAGAACATGGCGTAGAAGCCATTTCTGTCCCGCCCCCGGAGATCGGTCCACCGATCTCCGGGGGCATCTTCCACGCGCAGGCTCACAAGTGAAAGCTCTCAGATGAACAGGGACGCCGGTGTTGCCGTGTCTGTGCCGCGGTCGTTCTTTTCCCGGGCGATGCGGGAGACGCTCGCCAATTACGCCTACCTCTTGCCGGCGGCCATCTGTCTGGGGGGCACGGTCCTGTTTCCGATCCTCAAGTCCATCCACATGAGCTTGTTCCACAACGTCCTGTCCCGCCCGCAGGACTATCGCTTCATCGGCCTCGGCAATTACCTTCGGCTGGTGCATGATCCGACCTTCTGGCTGACCCTGAAGAACTCGCTGGTCTGGGTGTTCTGCTCTGTCAGCATCCAGTTCGTCCTCGGGTTCCTGGGGGCCCTGCTCTTGAATGCCGAGTTCAGGGGGCGGGCCTTTTATCGGACGTTGAACCTGCTCCCCTGGATCATCCCGGGTGTGGTCGTCGGCCTGGTGTGGGAGTACATCTATCAACCGAACTACGGACCGCTGAACGACATCCTCAAGCGCTTGGGGCTGCTCACCGTCCCCATCGCGTGGTTGAGCCAGCCAGCCACCGCCATGGCCAGCGTCATCTTCACCAATATCTGGCGGGGGATCCCCTTCTTCAGCATCATGATCCTGGCGGGCCTGCAGGCGATTCCGGACGAGGTGTACGAGGCCGCCACGGTGGACGGGGCCAGCGTCACCCAGCGGTTCTGGCACATCACGCTTCCCATGCTCCGGCCCATCATCGTGGTCGCCACGGCGACCCGCATCATCTGGACGTTCAACTACGCCGATCTGATCTTCGTCATGACCAGCGGCGGACCGGCCAACGCGACGCAGATCACCTCCAGCTACACGCTGCTCACGGCATACACGGACCTGGATTTCGGCTACGCCGCGACGCTGTCGGTGGTCCTCCTGGTCATCATGCTGGTCTTTACGGCCCTCTATCTGAAGATCTCGAAGGGCGTGGAGTCGGTGTCGGGATGAAAAGGCATCAATCCGGGGATCTGTTCGAGCGCATCCTGGGCGGCCCGATCCTCTGGGCGGGATTGGCGATCATGACGCTGTTTGCCATGGGACCGTTCCTCTGGGCTTTATCCGCCTCGCTCAAGACCCGAGTGGAGCTCTATGCGACGCCCATCACCTACATTCCCGCCCAGGCCACACTCCAGAACTACGTGGAGGCCTGGACCTCGCGTCTCACGCCGTTCAGCGTCTTTTTTGCCAACAGCCTGTGGGTCTCCTCGGTCACCATGGTCGCCACCATCGTGATCTCCACCTCGGCCGGCTATGCCCTGGCGCGCTTTCGGTTCATCGGCAAGAACACCCTGATGCTGGTCTTCCTGGCCACGCAGATGTTCCCCGCGGTCCTGCTGATCCCGCCCCTCCTCTCCCAGTGGTACGCGCTGGGCCTGATCGACACCTACCAGGCGCTGATCTACTCCAACTTCTCCTTCACCGTTCCGTTCACGGTCTGGATGCTGGTCGGCTACTTCGAGAGCATCCCGCGCGAACTGGAGGAGAGCGCCATGATCGACGGCTCCAGCCGGTTCGGCGCCATGCTCAAGATCATCGTGCCCCTGGCGGCGCCGGGGATCGCCGCCACCGCCATCTTTGCCTTCGTCTCCTCCTGGAGCGAGCTGCTCTTTGCCACCACGTTCACCAGCAGCACCGAGATGCGGACGCTCTCGGCCGGGCTCCTCTACATGGCCGGCCAGTATGAGGTCCAGTGGGGCCAACTGTCCGCCGGCGTGATGATCAGCACCGTCCCGGTGGCCATCCTTTTCACCTTCCTCCAGAAGCATCTCATCAAAGGCCTGACCGCCGGGGCGATGAAGGGCTGAATGCTTCGCCGGTCCTGCAAGCTCGCAATCAGGGGTGCGTCCGAATGAAGGTGATAACCTCCGTCTTGATCGATGAGTTGATCGCTCGGGCCGCCGCGAGCGACAGGAGGCGCACCAATCACAATGTCCACGAATCACCGTCCGATCCGATCCAGCGGATGTTTGTGGCGGCGATGCGGGATTCGTATTTCCGGCCGCATCGCCATGCGGCGAAATGGGAGTTCGCGGTGGTGATTCGCGGACGGTTCGACGTGCTCCTGTTCGATGACACCGGTTGTGTCACGAGAAGGATTTCCGTCGGCCCCGCTGCGGAGGCCGTCGGTTTCGAGATTCCACCCGATACGTGGCATTCCTGGATCCCACTGGCCGACGGCTCGGTGTTCGTGGAGGTCAAGCAGGGGCCGTACGACACTCGAACTGCGGCGGACTTCGCGGTGTGGGCGCCGGCTGAAGGCGCGTCGGATGTCGGCCGGTACGTCGAGAGGTTGAGGAATACAAAAGTGGGAGACCGCGCGACCCAGCCGCCGCCGACACACCGATAGACACGCCAATCGCCCCCCCCAGACCGCCCATCCGTGTGATCCACTTGGCCTCACGCCGGAGATTCCTGCGGTTCCACGGCATGCGAATTCGGGTTGACACGGATGCCGGGCCAGAATAGGCTTCCTGCCCAACCATCATTCACAACCGAAAATGACAGGGTGCCGGGGACAGCCGTCCCGGCGAGCGTACTGGGCCGATGTATTCCGACTGAGAGCGGAAAAGGAGGTCTCGCATGTTCAAGCGACCCCTCATCTGTGGGGCCCTGTGTCTGGCGGTAGGACTGCTGTGGGTCGGTGTCGGCTGGGCGGGGGAAAGGCCGACCACCGGGGGGACCTTGCGGTACGCCATGATCGATACCCCACCCACGCTTGATCAGCACATCGTGACGGCCACCCTCGGTACCACGATCAGTCAACATTTCTTCGAAACCCTGTTCACCTTCACCGAAGCCTACGAACCCGTGCCCTTCCTGGCCAAGAGCGCGGACGTCCGAGACGGTGGCAAACTGATCCTGATTCAGCTCCGCCAGGGAGTCCTCTTTCACAACGGCAAGGAGATGACCTCCGCGGATGTCGTCGCCTCCCTGAATCGGTGGGGCAAGAGCGGCGCGCGCGGGCCGGTCCTGTTCGCCAAGGTTGAGAAGGTGGAGGCGGATGGCAAGTATGGGGTCAAGCTTTTCTTCAAGGAGCCGTTTGCGCCGTGGGCAACGCTACTGGCCTACGCCAATGGTGGGCCGGTGATCTATCCGAAGGAAGTCGTGGAAACCGCCACCAAGGAGCCGATCCCGCCGAAGAACTACATCGGGACAGGCCCCTATCGCTTCGTCGAATGGAAGGCGGGCCACGAGATCATCCTCGAGCGGTTCGACAAGTACGTCAAGCGGACCGAGAAGAGCGACGGCTACGCCGGAGAGAGGCTCGCCTACTTCGACAAAATCGTTTTCACCCCTGTGCCGGATCCGGGCACGCGGGTGAACGGGGTCAAAGCCGGCGAGTACGACTACGCAGAAAACATTCCCGGCGATCTGTTCGAGGGCCTCGAGAAGGACGCCACGGTCCGGACCATGATTCGAAAAGCAGCCCAGTTTGGCGAGGTCTTTTTCAATCAGAAAGAGGGGATGATGACCAACCCCAAGCTCCGACACGCCATCCTGGCCGCCCTGAACATGGAGCCCGTGATGCGCGCGGCCGTCGGCCCCGAAAAGCTGTGGGCCATGAATGGAGCTCTGATGCCCCCCGGGACCAAGCTATATACCAAGACGGCTGTGGAAGGATACAGCCAGAACAATCCCGAGAAGGCCAAGGCGATGGCGAAGGAGGCCGGGTACAAGGGGGAGACCATTCGCTATATGGTCACGACCTCGTATACCGACCATTACAATGCCAGCGTCGTGATCGCGAAGCAGTTGAAAGATGCCGGGTTCACTGTGGACCTGCAGATCTACGACTGGGCCACGCTGGTGTCGCGGCGGCCCCAACCCAGCCTGTGGGACCTCTATTACACCACGCATGGATTCGTGCCGGACCCGATCTTGTACACCTTTATGAGTCCGGCCTACCCGGGCTGGTGGGACACGCCGCGGAAGCGGGAGTACACCGCGGAATTCACCGCCAAGCTGGATCCAGCCAAGCGGATGGAAGCCCTGGAGAAACTCCAGACGCTCTTTTACCAAGACGTGCCGCTGGCGAGAACGGGGGACATGTTCACCTATGACATCTACAATCCGAAGCTCCAAGGGATCGCCAGCTCCACACTCCTGAACTTCAACCGCTTCTGGAGCGTCTGGGCAAAGAAATAGGTCCGGTCCCGCCTGGGGCACGCCCGGCAGCCGCATGCCTGCCGGGCGTGCCCGTGTGGCCGGATGCCCTGCTCCCCCTTTCCCGCGTTCTCCCGCCAAGCCCGTGGGTGCCATCGGATCCGGCTGGCGCAGCGTGAACGAGGTCGTTCCTATGCTGATCTTCCTGGGTAAGCGCTTGCTCAGCATGATTCCCACCTTCGTCCTGGCGTCGGTGCTGGTCTTCTCCTTCATGCACATGATGCCGGGCGATCCCGCGGCGGTGATGCTCGGCGACAGCGCCACCCCCGACCAGGTGCAGGCGCTCCGGGAGACGATGGGGTTCGACCAGCCCATCTACACGCAGTTCACGCGGTGGTTCACGGGCATCCTGCGGGGCGACTTCGGCAACTCGATCTTCTTCCACAAGCCCGTCCTGCGAATCATCCTGGATCGTGCCGAGACCAGCCTGTTCATCGCCACGCTCTCCATGGCGCTGATCGTCGTCGTCGGGATCCCCATCGGGATGGTCTCCGCCGTCCGGTACAACAGCCTCACCGATCAGACGTTCTCCGGCGGCGCCATGCTTGCGGCCTCCATGCCCACCTTCTGGCTGGGCTTGAATCTCATGCTGCTCTTCTCCGTCATGCTGGGCTGGCTCCCCAGTTCGGGCTTCCCCTCGGTCCTGGAGAGCGGCAACCTCGGCAACCTCAAGTACTTGGTCCTCCCCTGCGTGACGCTGGCGGCCCCCAACTCCGCCCTGATCATCCGCCTGACCCGCGCCAGCATGCTGGACGTGCTCAAGGAGGGCTACGTGACGACCGCCCGCTCCAAAGGACTCTCGGAATTCGCGGTGACGCTCAAGCACGTCTTCCGGAACTCCCTCATCACCATCATCTCGGTGGTCGGGTTCACCTTCGTGGGGTTGGCATCCGGGACGGTCGTCACCGAGACGGTCTTCTCCCTTCCGGGGATCGGCCGGCTGGTCGTCGAGTCGGTCTTGCGGCGTGATTACCCGGTGATCCAGGGGGTCATCCTGATCATCGCGGTTGCGTACATGGTCGTCAACTTGCTGATCGACTGCTGCTACACGTTCCTCGATCCCCGGATCCGGGTCGGCTGAGAGAGGACACGCGACGATGCGGAAGTTTCTTCAGGTATTGGTGAGGCGAAAGGTCGCGCTGGCCGGGGCCGGCGTCCTCATCCTCATCCTCGTGCTGGCCATCTTCGCGCCGCTGATCGCCCCGTACGATCCGATGGCGTTGAACCCCGTGGATCGCCTGCAAACCTCGAGCGCCCGCCATTGGTTCGGCACCGATCATTTCGGCAGGGACATCTTCACCCGCATCGTGTACGGCGCCCGCCTGACGCTCATCAGCGGATCGGGGGTCGTCCTGTTTTCGATCTCCCTCGGCATCCTGATTGGTTTGCTGTCGGGATACTACCCGCCGTTCAGTCTGGTGGCCATGCGGCTGGTCGACGTGGTGATGTCGTTTCCTCCCCTGCTGCTGGCATTGGCGCTACTCGCCATCTTCGGCCCGGGGCTCCTGAACGTCATTCTCGCCGTGGGCGTGACCTATCTGACCCGCACGGCGCGGATCATCTTCGGCCTCACCTTGAAGATCAAGGAGGAGGCCTTCATCGAATCCGTGCGCTCCCTGGGCGCCGACAATCCGCGCATCATCGCACGCCACATCCTCCCCAACCTGGTCTCGCCCCTCATCGTGCAGGCCACCTTCACCTTCGCCTTCTCGCTCCTGCAGATGGCGTCCCTGGACTTTCTGGGAGTGGGGGTGCCGCCCCAGGTGCCGAGCTGGGGGAACATGGTCAGCGAGGGAAGGCTTTACATCACCCGCGCGCCCGGCGTCCTGCTCTTCCCCGGGATCTTCATCGTCCTCACGGTCCTGGCATTCAATCTGGTCGGGGACGTGCTGCGGGACAACCTGGATCCGCGGTTTCGCGATCAAATCTCCGGGGCAAGGCAGTAAGGGGCCATCATAAAATAAACGTAACTGCTCAGGTGGTTAGGGTTCAGGGTTCAGGGAAGAGGGCAATGAACATGGTCCGCGGCCTGAACCCTGGTGGCTCAGCGCAGAGAGAGGGAATCGTCTCGGCGGTTGGAAGACGTGGGCGTGTACCCAATTGAGGGCGTCACTCGCAGCCGCGGAGAGGCCGCGGAGACCGTGCACCATCTGTTCATGCCCCTGACGGGCGATGAGCCCCAAAACACCTACGCGGAATCTCGTGATCGCTATCCGGAGTGTCTCCGGATGCGTAATGGGATGGACCGTACACTGGAGACGCAGTCGTTAGCGCCTGATCGCCGCTGGCCCCAATCGTTCGTGCGGGAGGATGCCGAGGACTCTGGTGCCAGCCCTCGTGGATTTCCTAAACCCTGAACCCCGAACCCTGAACCCCGAACCCTGAGACCTGAGTAGTCACCAATACACGTCATGTAGAGGGGCGCCGGCCATGCCTTTTGACATTCTCCTGAAGAATGGAAGAATCATCGACGGAAAGGGGAACCCCTGGTTTCGAGGAGACGTCGCCGTCACGGACGGCCGGATCCAGGCAGTGAGGCCTCGCATCCAGGGGGAAGCGCGCGAAGAACTGGATGTCAGCCAGTATGTCGTGTGCCCAGGATTCATCGATGCGCACACGCATTCCGACTACGTGTTTTTCGTTGATCCCACAGCGCAAAGCAAGGTGCGTCAGGGGATCACCACCGAGGTGATCGGGAATTGTGGGATGAGCGGGGCCCCCTATTTCGGGGGGGCGAAGGAGAAATTCACCTCGGCGCCGGGGGGGTTCGTCCCGTTCTGGGAATCCATTCCGGAATACCTTGAAGCGCTTGCAAAACAGCCGAAGACGATCAATCTCGCGCTGTTGATCGGGCACGGCACCCTCCGCGCGGCCTTCGTGGGTCACGAGGATAGGCCGCCCACGCCTGACGAACTCACCCGGATGAAGGCATGCCTGTCCGAGGGCCTCCAGGCGGGTGCTGTGGGGCTCTCAACCGGGTTATACTTTGCCCCAGGCTCCTTCGCCTCGGAGGAGGAGCTTGTGGAGCTGGCAGGCATCGCCGGCCGCCATGGAACGGTCGTGACCAGCCACATCCGGGACGAGGGAAGCCGGTCCGTCGGGTTCATTCCCGCCGTTCTGGAAATCATCCGCATCGGCCGCAAGGCACGGGTCCCTGTCCAGATCTCGCACATCAAGGCCTTTGGCCCCGACACCTGGCATACATCCGGTGAGGTGTTACGGATACTCGAGGCGGCTCGGATTGAAGGGGTCGATGTCACCTGTGATCAGTATCCCTACGACACGACGGGCGGCGGGCTGGCCGCCGATACGCTGCCGTATTCGTTTCAAAGCGGCAAGACTCCGAAGCAGATCTCCGAGGCGTTGCGGAAGCCTGACGTCCGGGAAGCCATCAAAGAAGCGGTTGCGACAAACATCCAGAAACGAGGGGGGCCCAGCGTCCTCACCATTGCGACGTACCCCGCTGACCCCAGGCTGGAAGGCCATACCCTGCAGGAGATATGCGATTCCCGCAAGAAGGATCCGGCCGAGGTGGTGATGGACATGCTCAGTGAGGGCTATGAAGCCAAGTGGAACTGTAGATCCCTGAGTCAAGAGGACGTGGATGCCTTCCTGAAATATCCGGCGACCATGATCGGCAGCGACGGTTCCTCTCTTTCTACTGTAGGTCCTCTCTCGCACGGCAACCCGCATCCGAGAAACTTCGGCGCGTTTCCCAGGGTCATCAACGAATATGTGAGACAGCGGGCTGTCCTGCGACTCGAAGATGCGATACGGAAGATGACCTCGTTGCCGGCCCAGCGTTTTTCTCTGACGGATCGGGGAACCCTTGCGGAGGGGATGTGGGCAGATATCGTGATGCTGGATGTGGACGCCGTTCGAGATGCGACCTTTGAGCATCCCAAGCAGTATCCAACCGGGATCCCCTACGTGATGGTCAATGGGGTATGGGTGATCAAGGACAACGAGTTCACCCGGAACCTGCCGGGGGGGCTGGCTCGAAGGAGATGAACTCTTTGGCGATCTTTTCGAATTCCGCGCGGAAATGATTCCTGCGGCCTGACCAAGGGACGCACGCGGGATAGGATTAGGATATCTCCCTTGCAGTCGTCGTACCCATCGGCGACCATCCCAAGGCCGATGGACGGTGCCTCCCCTCCCATCGATCCTCCCCGCGTGAGCTGCCTCCAAGAAATCGCTTGATTGTACCGGGTCCCAGGATAGACTGGCGCCCAGCATGGGTGCGTCTCAACGCCGGTGCGCCGACGAAGATCCTCTCCCTGCTTCGGCGCGCGCTTTTCGTCCGAGCGACGCCCTGATCGCGCACGAGGAGCAGCCTATATGGTCCTCTTGGTGCAGCGGCAGTTCATCCGGGGGCTCACCATCGGCGGGCTGAAGGGATAAGTCTCGCCATGCGAATCGCGACGCGCGTAACCCTCCTGCTGCTGCTTGCCGTCGCCTTGGTAATGGCCGGATTTGCCATCCTTCGCAATCACCAGGAACGGCAGCGGCTGGTCGGTGAGGTACAACAGGAAGCCCTGGTCCTCGCCAGCGCGATCAAGCTGGTGGTGGAGCACGCCCGGCGAGACCGTCGGCCGCAGGACATCCAGCAGATGCTCGCCGAGATGGTGCAAGAACAATATCCCATCGACCGGGTTCGGATCTATGACCGCCGGCTGGAAGAAACCGCCAGCGCGAGCTCCGAGGCGGCGGCTCCCCCCGGCGTGCCCCGGGAGGAGATCGCCTCCGTCCTGGAGAGCGGTCGAAACCTCGTGCGGTATCTCGACAGTCCCACGCGGCCCGTTGTGTATGTCATCCTGCCCTTGCGCGGTCGTCGAGGAGAGGCCGTCGGCGTCCTGGAGGTCGTCCAGGCGGCCTCGCGGGTCCGGCGGGAAATCTCCGAGGCCGCCCGCGAGAACATCCTGCGGATCAGTCTTCTCAGCCTTACCATTGTTCTGGTCATCTGGATGGCGGCTCGCGTGAGCATCCGCCGGCCACTGGACCGGCTGGTTCAGGCGACGCTGGCCTTTGGCCGCGGGGAGCTGGATCAACGCATCTCTCACCGACGGCGGGATGAGATCGGACAGCTGGCAACGGCGTTCAATCGCATGGCGGAAGAGCTTCAGCGGACCCAGGGAGAACTCGTCGAGCAGGGGCAGACCCGGCTGGAGCTGGAGCGCCAGCTTCAACAGGGGCAGAAGCTGGCGGCGGTCGGCCGACTGGCGAGCGAGGTGGCGCACGAGGTCGGGACCCCTCTCAATATCATCTCGGGACGCGCGGAGAGCATCCGGAAGGGGCTTCCCGCCGACCATCCGGCGGAACGACACGTCGCCACCATTCTTCGGCAGACCGAGCGAATCACGGGGAGTCTCCGCGAGCTCCTGGACTACACTCGACCTCGGCGACCCGCGGTCCGCCCTCATCCCGTCTGCCCGCTCCTGAGCCGGCTCGTCGAGCTGCTGGAGCCGTTGGCGCAGCGGCGTGGAGTCGAGCTGAGAATGCAGGTCGCCGCAGGCCTCCTGCCTATCCAGGCGGACGCGGATCTGTTCCAGCAGGCTCTCATGAATCTCGTGACGAACGCCCTCGATGCGACTCCGCCCGGCGGTCGGGTGCAGATCGTCGCAGCCGTCGACTCCGAGCCGGGCCCGGGGGCAGCCGAAGCCAGGCCGTCGGTCCGGCGTGGGGTCAGACCCGATCCCTGTGTGACCATTCTGGTGGAGGATGCGGGCGGGGGGATTCCGGCGCAACGCCTCGAGAGGATACTTGAGCCGTTCTTCTCCACGAAGGCTCCCGGTCGAGGAACCGGCCTCGGTCTCTCCATCGTCGAAGACATCGTCCGTGCCCATGGGGGCGCCATCGAGATCGCGAGTGCGGAGGGCCGCGGGACGACGGTTCTGCTGCACTGGCCCGCAGCGCCCGAGTCGGGAGAGGAATGACCAATGCAAATTCCCAATGACCAATGACCAATGACCAATCCGAAACAGCTCGCCTAGCGAGCGTACTACCATTGGTCATTGGGAATTGGCCATTGGTTATTGACGCTCGAGACGCCGCGATCCGCGCGGGGGGGGGAAGGAGGGGAGATGGCTAGGGAGGTCGCCAAGGTCCTCGTGGTCGAAGACGATCGGGAGATGCTGGAGATGGTCCGCGAGCACCTCGAGGGGGAAGGGTATACGGTGGTGGCGCTTGGCAGCGCGACCGAGGCGATGGCGATGCTTCGCCGGGAGTCCTGTGACGTCGTGGTGGCCGACCTGCGGATGCCTGACGGCGACGGGATGGAGGTGCTCCGGATTGCCCGCGAAACGCAAGGACAGGCCCTCACTATTCTCATCACCGCCTTCGGGACGATCGAGACCGCCATCCAGGCCATCCGGGAGGGAGCCTACGATTACCTCACCAAGCCGTTCGCCCTGGAGGAGATCAGCCTCCTCCTGACAAAGGGCCTGGAGGCTCGGCAACTGCGGGAAGAGAATCGGCGGCTCCGCGAGGAAGTGACCGACCGGTACCGATTCGACAATCTACTGGGGGCGAGCCCGGCCATGCAGACCGTCTTCTCCCGCATCCGGCAGGCCGCGCCGAGCGATGTCAACGTCCTCATCACCGGCGAGAGCGGGACGGGGAAGGAGCTGGTGGCCAAGGCGCTGCATTTCAACAGCGCGCGGGCAAAGCGGCCCTTCGTCCCGATCAACTGCGCCGCCGTGCCGGCGGGACTCCTCGAGAGCGAACTGTTCGGGCATGTGAAAGGGGCCTTCACCGGGGCCGTGGGAGGCCGGCGGGGCCTGTTCCGGGAAGCCAATGGCGGTACGCTGTTTCTCGACGAGATCGGCGACATGGCGCCGGAGCTCCAGGCCAAACTGCTCCGGACGATCGAGGACCGGACCGTGCGCCCGGTGGGAAGCGACGAGAGCCTCCCCCTGGATGTCCGGCTGGTCGCGGCCACCAACCAGGACCTCCCTGCCCGCATCCGGGAAGGCCGGTTTCGCGAGGACCTCTACTATCGGCTCGCAGTCATTCCCATCCATCTTCCCCCCCTGCGCGAGCGGAAAGACGACCTCCCGCTCCTGGCGGAACACTTTCTCCGTCGTGCCACCGTCGCGGCGAACAAGTCCATCGGCGGCTTCACCCCTGACGCCATGGCCGCGCTGCTCAGACATCCATGGCCGGGAAACGTCCGCGAGCTAGAGAACGTGGTGCAGCGGGCCGTGACGCTCACGGCCGAGGGCCGAGTGCTCCCGGATGCGCTGTTGCTGGAGCTTGCCGCTTCCCCCCGGCAAGCCGTGTCTCTTGGCCAGATGGCCGGGCGACCCACCCTGCGCGCCCTGGCGGCCGAATACGTTTCCCTCATCCTCCAGGAAACCGGCGGAGACAAGGCCAGGGCGGCGGGGGTCCTCGGAATCAGCAGGCGGACCCTCTATCGGTGGGATCGCCAGCCGGAAAACCGTGACAGCGTGTCACAAACCGAGACAGACTGACACAGGCGTGATTTTGTAAGGGTTTCCTTCCTTCCTGCGCCAATCCTTTTCGTTCCAGGCTGACAACGCTTCTCTCTCGCAGACGCCGTCCAGGCCGTGCCGGATGCCTGGGGCGGTCCGGTAACTCCTCGTGCCTACGAGGCTTGACACGGTTCGCGCGCTTCTCGGATGTCGCTGGCATTCCCCTTGCTCTTAGGAGGGGGATGGGCGAATTCAAGGGAGCATTCATCACGACGAAACCGACGAAGATCTTGCTGGTCGAGGACGACAAAGAGATGCGAGATCTCCTCGCAGAGGTGCTCAAGGTCGAGGGGTGCGATATCGCCGAGGCGGCCGATGGTGCGGAAGGCCTCCTCTGTCTTCATCGAGAGAGCTTCGACGCCATCATCCTGGACAAGAATATGCCCGGGCTGAGTGGCCTGGACCTGTTGCCGGGGATCCGGACGATCTGTCCTCGGACCCCCGTCATCCTCATCACGGCGTTTGGGGACGCGCAGGCGTACCTGGATGCCAGGCAGAAGGGCGCGTTCGAGTTTCTCTTCAAGCCTTTCCGTATGGAGGATCTCGTTGCCGTGCTCCGCCAGGCGCTGGCCTCTCAGGGGTCGCCGGCAGGGCCGAGAGCGTGACCGTGGCCGGCAAGCGCCACCTGGAGCCGTGCGCGAATGGGGCGCGAAGATTGGGGGCCGTGCCATGCCCGGAGGCAGGGGTGGAGTTCTGCGTATGGGCTCCCCGCTGCCGGCAGGTCACGCTAGAGATCGTCGATCCCGAGCGAACCATGCTCCCGCTTCGACGGATGGAGGGGGGCTACTTCATCGGCACGGCGCAGGGCGGGGCCGGCGTGCGCTATCACTATCTTCTCGACGGGACGAGGCGCCGACCCGATCCGGCGGCCCGGGCCTTGCCGGATGGAGTGGACGGCCCGTCCGAGGTGGTGGACACATCGGCGCTTCCGCGGGCCGACACTTCGTGGCGAGGCGTGCCATTGCGAGACATGGTGATCTACGAGATCCATCTAGGGACCTTCACTCCCGAGGGGACCTTCGACGCCGTGATTCCCCGGCTAGAGGCGCTCCGGGACCTCGGCATCACGGCCATCGAACTGATGCCGGTGGCGAGCTTTCCCGGAGCGCGCAACTGGGGCTATGACGGGGTAGGGCTCTTCGCGCCCCAGCGCACCTATGGTGGTCCGGCCGGTCTGCAGCGTCTGGTGAATGCCTGTCACGCGCAGGGCGTGGCGGTGATTCTCGATGTGGTTTACAACCACCTCGGCCCCGAAGGAAACTACCTGGCCGAATTCGGTCCCTATTTCACCGATCGGTACAAGACCCCCTGGGGGCCGGCAATGAACTTCGACGGCGAGGGGTCTCGGGGCGTCCGCGATTTTGTCATCGGCAACGCCCTGTATTGGGTCCGGGAATACCACATCGATGGCCTCCGCCTGGATGCGGTCCACGGGATCTTTGACGCATCCCCGATCCACATTCTTCGCGAGCTGAACGAAGCCGTACAGGCGGCCGCGCTCGAGCTGGGCCGCAGCGTGCCGGTGATCGCGGAAAGCGACCTCAACGACCGGCGCGTGATCGATCCGGTCGACCGAGGCGGCTACGGCCTCGCGGGCCAGTGGCACGACGATTTTCATCACTGCCTCCACACGCTCCTCACCGGCGAGAGGAGCGGGTATTACGCGGACTTCGGCTCCCTCGATCAGCTGGCCAAGGCCTACACCGACGGCTTCGTGTACGATGGCAACTTCTCGGCCTACCGCGGGCGGCACCATGGGACGACGACGAGGGACCTCCCGGGAGAGCATTTCGTCGTGTGCGCACAGAATCACGATCAGGTAGGCAATCGGGCCCGGGGGGAGCGGCTGGGTACCCTGACGAATCTCGAAGGTCAGAAGCTCGCCGCTACGGCCGTCCTCCTTTCTCCTTTCGTCCCGCTTGTGTTCATGGGAGAGGAGTACGGGGATCCCGCCCCCTTCCTCTTCTTCACCGACTTCGAGGATCCTGCCCTCCGCGAGGCCGTGAGCCGGGGGCGCCGCGAAGAATTCGCGGCCTTCGCATGGGAAGGAGAGACTCTCGACCCCCAGCATCGCGCGAGTTTCGACCGTTCCAGGCTGATCTGGGCCTGTCAGCAGCGGGAACCGCATCGCTGGTTGCGGGAGTACTACCGGACTCTCCTGACCCTACGACGTCGACATCCGATGCTCGGCATTGGAGAGAAGAGGAATCTGAGGGTACGGGTACTCGATGAACAGATCCTGGTCGTCCTACGGAAGAGAGAGCCACGAGAAGCGACTCTCATAATTCTGTGTTTCGGTCTCGAGGACTGCGGTGTGCGCCTGGAAATACCACCGGGATCGTGGCGCCGCCTCTTGGACAGCGCAGACAAGCGGTTCGGGGGGAGCGGGGCCCAAAGTCCGCGCCTGCTCCGTGCCGGCAGTGACGGCCGGACAGACTTCGCGGCGCGCGCCAGGGGAGCCACGCTCTATCTCCTGGAGTCGACAGACTGATATGGGTCGGTGAGGCGAGCGGTATGGGGGCGGAGGAGTGATGGCCATGGAAAAGACTGCGTGCATCTTGGTCGTGGATGACGACACGGAGATGAGGGCCCTGCTGCTGGATGTTCTACGGAAAGAAGGGTACGAGGTCGCCGAAGCCAAGGACGGGGCGGATGCAGTCATCGCCTTGCGGGCCCGGGAGTACGATCTTGTCCTCATCGACAAGAACATGCCGGGCCCCAGCGGGCTGGATCTGCTGCCCGGGCTCCGTCGGGTCTGCCCGGGCTCCCAGTTCATCATGATGACCGCCTATGGGGACGTCCCGTCCTATATGGAAGCGGTCGAAAAAGGGGCCGCGGAGTTCCTCTTCAAGCCCTTTCGCATGGAGGAGCTGAAGACCGCGATCGCGAAGGCGCTCGGCGCCAATCCGGCCCGGCAGGGGTAAGGGGCGGACCATGTGGCGACGCTGGCTGTCTGCGATTGGGCGTGCCCTGGCGCGCAATCTCACGACGCGCTTGGTCATCCTGCTGATGCTGGCCCTCATGGTGATCACCGGAGTGTACGACTACACGCGGCTGGTCCGGGTCCGCGAGAGCCTTGTGGCGCAGACCCAGGAGGACGAGCGAATCTTCGCGGAGACGCTTGCGCTCGCCGTTCGGCAGAACGTGCGCCGGGGGCGGACCACGGATGAGTTGAGCGAACTCCTGGAAGACATCCTGGCTCGCCCCGGCCTCGTGGCGGTGGTGATCTACGACCCGGAAGGCAAGGCCATCGCGGCGCGGCTCGCCGCCGGCTATCCCACCCCCGAGCCGGATGATGCCTTGCGGCAGGCGCTGGCCCGGCGGGAGCCCGCCTCCGGTCTGCTGCAAACCGACGCGGGGCAGATCCTTCGGTACATCCGGCCGTTCCGGTGGCCCGGGGGGCGGGGCGCGGCGATCGAGGTGCGACAGACTTTGCGAGAGACGGAGCGCGAGTTCCGGCGGGCGGCCCGGGAGAGCATTCTATCCCGGCTGGTGGTCCTGACTCTTTTTGTGGTCTCGGTGGTGGGACTCACGCGCTGGCACATCGGCCGCCCCATCCGGCTGCTGATGGCCGGGGCGCGGGCCATCGGGACGGGCGATCTGTCTTCGCGCATCGCGGTCAAGCGGCGAGACGAGATCGGGCAACTTGCCGAGGAATTCAACCGGATGGCGGAGAACCTCCAGGCGACACACGACGAACTCCTCCTCCAGGCCGAGGAGCGCCTGCGGCTGGAACGGGAGGTGCATCAGGCTCAGAAGCTGGCCGTGGTGGGGATGCTGGCGGCGAAAGTGGCCCACGAGCTTGGAACGCCGCTGAATGTGATCTCGGGCCGGAGTGAAGTGCTCCAGCACGTCATCCCGTCCGCCCATCCGGAACGGCGCCACCTCGACGTGATCCTCAAGCAGGTGGAGCGGATCGACGGGATCATTCGAGCGCTTCTGCATTACACGCGACCGCAGCGGCCGCGCCTCCGGCCTCTGCCGATCGAGCCCGTGATCCGCCGGGTGACGAACCTCCTCCTGGACCACAGTCGCCGCCA
>JAPLLC010000069.1 GCA_026387775.1 Candidatus Methylomirabilota bacterium
GCGCGGCGCTGGCAGCCTACCTGGCGTCAGGGGACGGCCGGGAGGAAGTGCTGCGCGCCGACCTCGAAGCCCGGCAGGCCGGCATCAACGGTGTGCCGTGCTTTATCTTCAATCACCGCACCGCGCTGTCAGGCGCGCAGGCGCCGGCAACGCTCCTCCAGGCGATGCTGGATGCAGGACCGCGGGAGGAAGACTAGCGGCGATGAGACCGGAGGCCCTACACGCAAAAGGCAATAAAGGGCAACGTCCCGTATACTAGGCGCGACCTCCCCTCGGGTGGCCAGTGCTCTACTCTACCGCATACTCTGGTTCATCTTGGCTACAGCAGACCCGGCAGGCTTTCCGCATTCGAATCTGTTGGTCCTAAGATGCTGAGGAGTCTTCGGAGTTTCTTCTTCCAAGGTGCCGGCGGTGAATTCCTGTTGAGTAGTGACCTCGCGAGTTGAGAGAGTTCTTCGTCGTTCCATGGGGAACGAAGATAATAGCCGGAAACCAGAGCAGCAACGGTATCCTCGTTTCCCTTCTCGATATAGGCACCAACCTTGCTGAGGAACCTTTCGTTCGTCACCGCGTCCTGCAAAGGTTCAACATCCCGACGAATGGGAGGTAGCGAGACCAATGCATTTCGGGCCCATTCACGAATTAGCGGACTCGCGTTCATCTGCCAAAGCGTAAAGAGGCGCAGGAGAACACTAGGAAGAAGATCTGACGCAAGGTTGTCAGGCTGCCATTTGCCGACCTGAATAAATCCCCAGCACGCAGCAAGTTGTTCCATTGGATACTGCGAATCTAGTAGAGGTGCCATCGCATTACTGATCCGAACGTAAACTTCCGCTGGCGCCTCCCGCAAATGCCTAACAGCAAATGACCCCTGGCACCGGCTGGAAGGATCTGGGCTATCCAGAAGTCTTTCCAACTCCGCCACGAATGCCTCTTGACGTTCCCCCAGTTCTCCGAGGGTGTGATACGCTACCAAGTCACCGAGGAATGGACCTATTGTTAATGGAGACCTCTCCTGTCCAAGAAACACACGAGCAAGTATCTCATTCAGCGGCGGGCTGTACTTGCCTCGCGCAAGGACTCTAGCAAAGGGCTCAGAGATAAATGTGTCGGCCTGCCTAGTAAGGGCCAGAAGAGCGGTCCGGATGGTCTCGGGTGTCGCCTGCACTTCGTCCGCAAGGCAGTTGCCCAGTACACGGAAGACGGTGCGGTTGTCCACCTGCTCAATTAGCTTTGTAATGAGCGGGTCTGCCTTTCTGCCAGCTAGCACGGCGGCCAGCGGAATGACTTCACGCCACTTCTCTTCTCCGAGGTGCCACTCCAGCAGGGATGTTAGCGTATCATTGTCAGTGCGATCTGGGTACCACCCTTCGACTATCGCCTTAGCCGTAAGGTATTCCTGAAAGGTCAAGTGGCGAAATTCGTAGAATTCCATCAGGGTGCCATCAACCACATCATGCCCTGTCATGATCAAGAGGCTGCTGCGATGTTCAATCTGTTCGATGAATTCTGGGACTCCAATACGAGCAAAAGCCAATTCTGCAGCGAGTTGACCGCGTGCTTGAACGAGGAGATTGTTTAGCTCATGGCGACTGACCTTCTGTATGCCCTGCTGCATCATTGCATATGCGAGATAGCACAACTGCGGAAGAGCTTCATCCTGTTCAATGGGCTCGTGCGCCTCGACGTTCCATGTCATGAGCAATACTTCCACAGCTTTACCGTAAAGGACGCTACGCCGAGTCGGGAGTTGACCGACCCAGCGTTTCACAAGCAGGAGCGTCGTAAGCAAGAGGGGATTAACAGCAAGCTGCCTGATCCGATTGTTCGCCCAGATGGTCTTTGCGAGGTGCGCTGCATCAGCTATCACATCGGGCCGATCACCAATGACCTCGCGATGCCATGCTTCGGTGAGTTGAAAGACATCATGCTTATTAAAGTCAGCGAGTCGCGCCTGAAAACACGTCGCTGCAAGCAGGCCGGCAACATGACGGAATCCAGCTTCCCGTGATGTGACAACGAGACTCACGGTAGGATAAACAGCCAGAAAGGTCCGCAAATTCCTAACAAACGCCGCCCGATCACCGGCGTCGGCGATTTCATCAAGTCCATCGACTAGCAGAAGAACTTCTCCCGAACGGAGAGCGTGATCAATTTGGCCGCGGAATGCGGCAGTATCCTCTCCGATGAGCGCCCGGAGGGCGAGGGCCTCAAGTAATTCGGGAAACGGTGCTCTCGCCCTTTCGCGAAGCTCACGACAGCGAATAAAGAGAGGTAACCAAGCCCGATCCGGAAGGTTATCGTCGGCAAGTGAACGGCGCGCCGGATCAGCGTACGCAACGGCAAGCCGCTTCAGCAGCGTTGATTTTCCACCACCTGGCGAAGCAAGAATGGCAAGGCGGGAATACGATGCGAGCACTATGCCCACCGGGACTGTGTGGGGGCGTGCGCGGCGGCGAGGTTGCTGTTCTGGAAACAGGGCTAGTTCCTCTTGAACCCGCTCTTCGCCGTACTCGATGGTGAGGCTCAGTGGGACAAAGAGGTTCTCGAGCCGCAACCGTCGAGTACCGACCTCAGCATCTGCAGGTAAGCCGTCGAGAAAAATGTAACCACATTCTGCGTTAAGATATTCATAGTACCTATGGAGAGCGACGGCGACTTTGCCAGTATCTGGAGTGCCCAAGGGTTCAGGATTCAGACAAATGAGTTTATGGAGTACGCCATCAACCTGATGATCGGCTTCAACAAGTTGGCCTGCTACCGAAGCGGCGAGGGGGGTGCCATCTGCGTGAATCAGTACAAAATGAGAACGTTCTTTCCCCTGTGAGTAATAAATAGCCCATATCCAGCCATGTTCATGAGCAAGAAGTTCCGCTTCCTGCTCTAGAATCAGCTCGTTAACTGAAGCGGCGTAGCGTCCGGCTTGTTCAGTAGCTCTTTCTAACGGAACAAGGATTCGCCCTTTGATCAGTTCGCTGACGAGGCGGGCGCCATCCACTAAGATCACCGCATCTTCGCCGGATTCCGTTTCCTGATCAATAGATGTCTCAGTAAAGCCGGATAATGAAATGAAAAATGGGGTGACGGAGCCTGATAAGCATCTCTGGCGCTCAGGGCGGAGTTTTCCAGCGAAAGCGTTAACCTCTTTTCCTCCAGTCTTCTCCTCCGTTGCTTTACATTCTGCGATTGCGCGGCGCTTTTCGAGACGATGTTCAGCTTCGATATCGATTTCGCGCCCACTTCGGGCGATGTTGAAGCGCACATCTTCATATCCAAGTGAGAGAAAGAAATCGCCCATCAATCGGGCAAAAAGATCACCTCGCCGGTTGTTCTCAATTGCCAGTATTCGAACTAAAGGCATATGTACCTATCTTTGACCTGGCACAACGATTACGCGGCTCGGGGGAAAATGCCGGTAGTGTCCGGCGAAGCCCAAGGGCACAGATGCCCAATCTGACAAGCGGAATTGGCGCAGGTTTCCGTACAGCCTATGAATCTATGGATGCAGTCTATGAAGCACGAGAGTCGTTGTCAAGCGCCTGCTGCTGAGCAACGAACTGGGCAGCGCTGGCTCCCTGCTCAGGGTGACCAGCAATGGGGAACGGTCTTGCCTTCGTTAACTTGCGCGGAACGTCGCTGGTTGACGTTTGGATCACCGCCAGCCTTGCTGGTCGCAACCGAACGTTACGCTGCCCCCCGTAAACAACCACCTCCCCGAAAACCACCGGACGATTGTTTTCGCCCCAGAAGTGACTCAGGAGCCCATGGAGTGTTTTGCTCAATTGGCGGTCCGGTCCCCCGGCACCAACCCTCATATCGTCTGATCGATCTGAGAGCTTGCCAGGGGACGGGGTGAGCAGATTCCCCAGCCAGAGCCATCAGCGACGTATATATAGCGTATCCCGCTGGGGAATCGAACCCGCGGCCCGGTGATGACAGAGAACAACGAACGTCGATGGCGATGACCGTTGGCAGGTTCGCTCCTGGACCGCGACTCTGGTCCGCGCACCGCTACGTTACCGTCAACCTCCGCATTGATTCCCCGGCTCACCTCAGACGCAGTCAAGTATCGGCTTGACATTCTTTTCCCGGCTGCGGCATGCTCGGATGGCCTCGGCGGGCGTCCGGGCCTGGAGACGGGGCGGCGGGAAGGCGGATTCGCATCAGCAACGAGAGGAAGAGCTGCGACATGGCGTGGACATCCGAAGAAGGCGTACGACGGGGAACACTCTCTCTCTTGCTGGCGGCGCTGTGCGTGCTCTATTTCGGGATGCTGGGGACAATCCCGCTGCTGGACCCGGACGAGGGGCGGTATGCGGAGATCCCGCGCGAGATGCTCGCCAGCGGGGACTTCGTCACCCCGCACCTGAACGGGGTCGTGTACCTCGAGAAGCCGCCGCTCTTCTACTGGGGAACCGCCCTCGGGCTCACCCTGTTCGGCGAGAATGAATTCGGCGCCCGCGTCTTCGGGGCGGCCGCGTCGGTGCTGGGGGTCGTGCTGACCTTCTGGATGGGGGTCGAGCTGGCGGGTCCGCGGACGGGGCTGTATGCCGCGGCGATCCTGGCCACCTCGTTCTACTACTACATCGTCGGCCGGCTGAACACGATCGACATGACGCTGGGCGTTCTGCTGGTGGTGGCGATCTTCCCCGCTTATCTGTATCTGTCCGGGAAGCGCGCGGAGCGGCGCTACCTCTATCTGGCGTACGCCGGGGCGGCGCTGGCGTTTCTCGCCAAGGGGCTGATCGGCGTCGTCTTCCCGGTGGCGATCCTGCTGCTCTGGGCGATCCTGGCGGTGCGGTTGCGCGAGGTGCCGCGCCTGCTCTCCTGGGTGGGGATCGCGATCTTTCTCGCGCTGGCGCTTCCGTGGGTGGTGCTCGTGCAGCGGGCCAACCCCGATTTCTTTCAGTTCTTCTTTATCCGGGAGCACCTGCTGCGCTACACGACCACGACCCACGGCCGCTACCAGCCGTTCTGGTTCTTCTTCCCCATCGTCCCGGCCGGCTTCCTGCTGTGGCTCCCGTTCGTTCGGAAGGCGTATCTCGCGGCGCGCCGGAACGCGGCCGTTTTCTTCTCCCGGGAAGACCGCGTCTTCCTGTTCACCTGGGTCGGCTTCATCGTCCTCTTCTTCTCGGCCTCCGACTCCAAGCTGATCACTTACATGACGCCGGTCTTCCCGCCGCTGGCGCTTCTCTTGGGCCGCGGGCTCGCCCTGTGGACCGCGGAGGAAGAGGGCGGCGTCCCCTTCCGCGTCCCGCTCTTCGTCGCGCTCGCGCTCGGCGCCGCGCTCCTCTTCGCGCCGCTTCTGGCCAAGGGACTGACCAGAGAGGCGGTGGAGGGCGGGGGCTGGCTCCTCTCGGCCGCGCCGGCGCTCCTCGCGCTCCTCGCATGGGGGCTCGTGCCGCTCTGGATGAAACGGCTGGGGGCGAACCGGGTGGTGCTCCTGTCGGCGGCGCTGCTGGCGCTCTTCTGGATGTCGATCAATCCGCCGGCCGCCGCCCTGATCGGCGCCACGCGCTCCGGGAAGTCGCTGGCGGCGGAGATCAACGCCCACCTGCGTCCCGGCGACATCGTGGCCCAGAACGGGGTCTACATCCAGACGATCCCGTTCTACACCAAGCAGCGGACGGTGGTGATCGGGGATCCGGACGACCTGCAGTTCGGGATGGGGCGGGCCCCCGACCGGGCCGAGTATTTCCCGGACGAGGCTGCGTTCCAGCGGCTCTGGAACTCGGACCGGAGAGTCTTCTGTCTCTTCAACCGGGGGGAGATGGACACGATCCGGGAGCGGTATCCGAACCACCGGTTGCTCTCCCGCTCCCGGAGGGGTATCCTGATCGTCAATCATTGATCGGTGTGCCGCTCAGGGGGGAGACATCGTCGTGACCATATGGATACCTTCGCCACCACGCTGATCCCCAAGCTCGCCGCGGCCGGCTGTCGGCGCCCCGATCAGGCGGCAAAGAATCTGGCCCTGGTGGCGCCAGACGCCGCGAGCCGGTCCCAGGTCGAGGAGATCCTGCCCACGCTCCTCACCGCCCTGGGACGCGTTCCCGATCCCGACTTGGCGCTCAACAACCTGGAGCGATACGCTCAACAGGTCCTGGACCGGCAGTTTCTCTTCAGTCTCTTCCGGAACCCGCGCATCCTGCACCTGGCGCTCACCATCTTCGGCAGCTCCCAATTCCTGAGCGACATCCTGATCCGCCACCCGCAGCTCTTCGAGTGGCTCCTGGAGCCGGGAGTCCTGCACCAGCCGAAGGACAAGGAGGACCTGGCCGCCGAGGCGCAGCAGATGGTCGCGCCGGCGTCCAACCTGGACCGGAAGTGGAGCGCGCTGCGCCGGTTCAAGTCGCAGGAGATCCTGCGGATCGGGCTGCAGGACCTGGTGGGGCGTCAGAGCCTGGTCGGCATCACCGAGGAGCTATCGAACCTGGCCGACGTCGTCGTGGAGACGGGTGACCAGTTCTGTCGGGCGGACCTCGTGCGACGGCATGGCCCGCCCCAGCTTTTCGACGAGACGGGGCAATCCCGGGAGTGCCCGTTCGTGGTCCTGGGGATGGGAAAGCTGGGGGGGAAGGAGCTGAACTTCAGCTCCGACATCGACCTGATCTTTGTCTACGAGGAGGAGGGGGAGACGGCGGGGACCCCGGGGACCGGCGGGGGACCCTCGGGACGCCTGACCCATCAGGAGTTTTTCCGGAAGCTGGGCGAGATGCTGGTGAAGGGGCTCAGCGAGTCGTCGCCCGACGGGAATCTCTACCGGGTGGACCTGCGGCTTCGCCCGGAGGGCCGGTCCGGGGCGATCGCCTCGTCGCTTCGGAGCTGTGAGCTCTATTACGAGTCCTGGGGGCAGACCTGGGAGCGGCAGGCCATGATCAAGGCCCGACCGATGGCGGGGTCGCTCGCGCTGGGCGAGGCCTTTCTCAAGATGATGGCCCCCTTTGTCTACCGGCAGTCGCTGGATCTCACGTCGCTGGACGAGATCCGGGCCATGAAGGACCGGATCAACCTCGCCGTGGCGCAGGACGCGCGGGCCCGACGGAACGTCAAGCTGGGGTACGGCGGCATCCGCGAGATCGAGTTTCTGGTGCAGGGGGTCCAGCTCCTGCACGGGGGCAAGAACCCCTGGGTGCGGGAGGCCAACACGCTCCGGGCCCTCCACCGGCTGGCGGGGCAGGGCCTCCTGGCGGACGCGGATTACGAGGCGCTGGTCCGGGCCTACAGTTTCCTGCGCCGGCTGGAGCACCGGCTGCAGATCACCCATGACCGCCAGGTCCACACCCTGCCCGACGATCCGCAGGAGCTCACCGGCCTGGGACGCAGGATGGGGTACCACCCTCCCGAGCACCCCGACGCGGGGGCGGCGCTGGTCGCCGACTACGAGCGGCACACGGCGGCGGTGCGGCACCTCTACGACAGCTTCCTGCGGGCGACGCGGGTCGACGCCGACGAGGCGCCCGAGCTCCCCCCGGACGCGATCACGCTGTTCTTCACCTCCGACCTCCCGCTCGACGAAGTCCGGAGCCGGCTCCTGCCGGTGGGGTTCGAGGACGTGGAGCGGGCGCTCCGCAACTTCCAGCTCATGCGTGAGGGCCAGTCGTTCGCCCGGGTCACGCCGGAGGTCCGCCGCGCCCTGGGACAGATGGCGCCGCCGCTGCTCGCAGCCCTGGGCGAGGTGCCGGACCCCGATCTCGCCCTGACCACCTTCGAGCGGTTCATCGCCGGTCTCACGGCGCGGACCATCTTCCTGGGTCTCCTGGCGGAGACGCCGGGGCTGGTGGGCCTGCTCGTGCGTCTCTTCGGCACCAGCGAGTTCCTGTCGGCCACGCTGCTCCGGCAGCCGGAGTTCCTGGACACGCTGCTGGCCCCTGACCCGGCCGCGGTGCACGACCGCGACCAGATCGCGGAAGATCTCCGGCGCGCCATCCAGGGGGCGGAGGTGGGCAGCGCCCGGCTGGATGCCCTGCGGCGGGTGAAGAAGGGGGAGGAGCTTCGCATCGGGCTGGCCGACATCCTGGAGCAGGCCGAGGTGACGGAGACCCATCGCGCCCTGACCGCCCTGGCGGAGGCCTGCCTCACGACCGCCCTCGGGATGGCCGAGCAGGACCTGGCCGTCCGCTTCGGGCGGCCCGATCCCGCCGGCTTCTGCATCGTGGGGATGGGAAAGCTGGGGGGCATGGAGCTGGGGTACGGGTCGGACCTGGACATCCTCTTCGTGTACCGGGACGAGGGGGAGACCACCGGGCCGGACCGGATCAGCCACCCGGAATACTTCAGCAAGCTGGCGGACCGGGTGACCAAGATCCTGACCTCCATCACGCAGGAGGGGGCCGCCTACCGCGTGGACGCGCGGCTGCGGCCCGGGGGTCAGAAGGGGGAGGTGGCGCTCTCGCTCCAGGGATTCGAGAGCTATCTCGCGCGGCTGGCGGATCTCTGGGAGCGGCAGGCGTACATCAAGGCCCGTCCCGTGGCGGGGGACCCCGAGGTGGGCGCCGCCTTTCTGGAGCGGGCCCGGCGCTTCGTCTATGAGGGGCCGGAGGAGCCGGACCTGGCGGAGCGGATCCTGGCGATGCGTCAGCGTATCGAGACGGAGCGGGTCGGCGCGGGGAGCAAGACGACCCACGTGAAGCTGGGGAGCGGCGGGATCATGGACGTCGAGTTTCTGGTGCAGTACCTCCAGCTCCGCCACGGGCGGCTCCACCCGGCGCTTCGCACGCCCAGCACGCTCACGGCGCTCCGCGCGCTCGGTCAGGCCGATCTTCTCGCCGCGACGGATGCGGCCGTGCTGGAGGAATCCTACCGATTCCTGCGGCGGGTGGAGACGCGGTTGCGCATCGTGGCGGACCTGAGTGTCAACACGCTTCCGAGCGCCCCCGCCAAGCTGGAGAGGCTGGCCAAGCGGATGGGCTATCTTCCACAGGCGGACGCCTCGGCCCGCGAGCGCTTCCTGGCGGATTACGCGGCGCACACCGGGCGGGTGCGAGGGATCGTCCAGCGCGTGTTCGGGGATTCGGGGGGTCAGGGCTGACCCCGGGAGGTGCGAGATGCTTATGATCGAAGAAGTCCAGATCACCTGGCTCGGCCACGATGGGTTCAAGCTGAAGAAGGAGAAGGTGGTCTATATCGATCCGTTCCAGCTCACCTCGGCGGCGGAGCCGGGCGACCTGGTGTGCGTGACACACGAGCACTCCGATCACCTGAGCCCCGACGACCTGAAAAAGGTGGTGGGACGATCGACCACCGTGGTGACGATCGCCGCGTGTGCGGAAGAGGTGAAACTGCTTCGCCCGAAGGCCGTGCGCGTGGTGAAGCCGGGGGATACGGTCGAAGTTGACGGCATCCAGGTGGAGGCGGTGCCCGCCTACAACACGACCAAGTTTCGCTCGCCCGGTAATCCCTTCCACCCGCGGGCGGACGGCAAGGTCGGGTTCGTCCTCACCATCGGAGGGATCCGGATCTACCACGCGGGTGACACCGACGACATCCCCGAGATGGCCGCGCTGCACGGTGTGGACGTGGCGCTCCTGCCGGTGAGCGGGACCTACGTGATGACGGCCGCCGAGGCCGCGAAGGCCTGCGGCATCCTCCGGCCGAAGCTGGCCATCCCGATGCACTACGGCGCCATCGTCGGGTCGGCCGCCGACGCCGAGGCGTTCCGCGCCGAGGCGTTCCGGAAGGGCGCGGCCTGGCGAGTCGAGGTCCTGACGCCGGAGCCCTGACCTTAGCCGAGAGGCGCTCCGGTCCGCGCCGAGCGGTCCCTCCGCGTGTCTTTCGTTTTCCCTCTTGACGAGAGACACCCGACCGGCGTATCGTCGGCTGTAAAGGATTACATTCAAGAAATACCCCCGATCCTGAAGGTCGGCGCCCCCATCGTTTCAGTCGAACGCCCTAGCGGGATAGCGCAAAGCCTGTTTTCGCCCAGGCTGCTCAAAAGGGTCCAGATGCAAGGCGGCGCGTGATGCGAGGCGCGAGGCGTACTTACGCGTACGTCGCAGCGCCGCGCGAGCGCGCTAACGCCGCAGATGGACCTTTTTCAGCAGCCTGCTAGGAGATGGCATGCCTGTCCGGTTGCCCAAGGTGACCCGGCTCAAGGATGTCGCCGATCGCGCGGGCGTCTCCACCTCCACCGTGTCCCGCGTCCTGAACGGACTGGGGCCCATCAGTCCCAGGCGCTCGATTACCATCCCAACTGGCTGGCCCAGAGTCTGCGGGGCCGGCGCACCAACACGATCGGTCTGGTGGTTCCCGATATCGAGAATCCCTTCTTCACCTCGCTGGTCAAGGGGGTGGAGCGCGCGGCGGGTGAGCGCGGTTGGACCGTCATCCTTGGCAACACCGACGAGGACCTCAGGCGGGAGGAGGCGCTGGTCTGTGCCTTGGCGGAGCGGAAGGTCGACGGGCTTCTCCTGTGTCCAGTGGCCGGTTCGCACGGGTATCTGGCGCGCCACCTGGAGCGGGGCCTCCCGATGGTGGCGGTCAACCGCACCATCCCGGACACTCCCCTCGCCGTGGTCAGCACCGACAACCGGCGCGGGGGCTACGAGGCGCTCCACCATCTGCTCGCCAGGGGGCTTCGGCGGCTGGCCCTCATCCTCGGCACTCCCGGCCTCAGCACGACGAAGGGGAAACTGGCGGGCTGCCGCCGCGCGGCCCGGGAATTTGGCTTGGGTCCAAAGGACTTGCTCCTCAAGGTGGGTTACGGGCGACTCGAAGCGGGACACCAGGCGGCGCTGGAGATCTTGGATGCGTCTCCACGGCCGGAGGGGATTTTCGCCTTCAACAACCTGATGGCCGAGGGGGCGCTGATGGCGATCCGGCAGCGGGGGGTCCGCTGTCCGGAAGAGATTGCGATTGTGGGATTTGACGACTTTCGGTCGGCGGCGGCCATGACGCCGCCGCTCACGGTGGTAGAGCAGGACCCAATCGAGATGGGACGGCGCGCGGTGGATGTGCTGGCGCAGGTGATCGAGACGGGGGAGGCCGCCCAGGCGCTCACAACAATTCCGGTGCGACTCGTACACCGGGCCTCGTGCGGGTGTCCCGCGACGGCGAGCTGAGGCAAGGGTGATCCTGTGAGCGCGCGCCGCGACGGGACGCACGGTCCAATTTGCGATGTGGCACCCGGGCATGTCCGGGATCTGGCGGAGTCGAGGCGCCGCCAGGAGTGGAACCCTTAGCAGGGAAGGAGATGGAGGCTATGCGACACGCGAAGATGGCATCGGCACCAAGAGAAGGGGGAAGCGCGATCAGTCGGCGGAAGTTCATCGGGGTGACCGCAGGCGCGACGGCCGCCCTGTCCTTCGGCACCTTCATCCGGAGCGGTCTGGGTGCGGCCAGGATCAACGTCCTGACGTGGTCCAACACCCTGAACGCAATGGACGACACCCTGCGCGAGCAGGCCAAGCAGTACACGAAAGAGAAGGGCGTGGAGGTCGTCTTCGAGTTCGTCAACCAGACGGACCTGCCGACCAAGACCGCGGCGGCGATCGAAAGCGGATCCGGCGACATCGTCACCACCTGGAGCGACGGCGCGCACCTGCACGACAAGGCCCTCATCAACGTGGGGGACATCGCCGAGCCGCTGGGGAAGCAGCTCAATGGCTGGACCAACATCGCCAAAGATATCTGCATCGTGAACAAGGTCTGGAAGGCGGTGCCGTGGGGCATCATCCCCATCGCCGTCGTCTACCGCACCGACTGGGCCAAGGAGGTGGGCTACGACAAATTCCCGGACACCTATGACGAGATGCTGGTCCTGTGCAGGAAGATGAAAGAGAAGGGTCACAATTCAGGGTTCGCTCTGGGCCGCGCCATCGGCGACGCGAACCAGTCGCATTACCCGATGCTCTGGGCCCACGGCGGGGCCGAATGCAAGGCAGACGGGAAGACGGTGGCGATCAATTCCCCCGGAACCGCCAAGGCCGTCGATTACGTCCGGCAACTGTTCAAGGAGGGGGAGAGCGAGGACGTCTTTTCGTGGGATGATTCCAGCAACAACCGGGCCTTCCTGGCCGGCGAGCTGGCGTGCACCGGGAACGCCGCCAGCATCTACTGGGCGGAGCAGAAGAACGCGCCCCAGTTGCGCGACGTCACGAATCATGCCCTGTGGCCAAAGGGGCCGGCAGGCCGGTTCGGGTACTCGACCTCCATGGGGTTGGGAATCTACCGGTTCTCCAAGTTCCAGAAGGAATGCAAGGCCTTCCTCACCTGGCTGATGCAGCCCAAGCAGTACTCCGCCTGGATCGGCGTGGGTGAGGGCCAGATCGCCGGGCTGGCCGCTTTCTACGAGAATGATCCGGTCTGGAAGAAGGACCCCAAGCTCGAAGTCATCCGCGAGATTCCGAAGTACGTCCGGATGCCTGGCTACCCTGGGGCGCCGACTCGCCATGCGGCCGAATCGATGGTGAAGTATGTGATCGTCAACATGTTTGCGCGCGCTTGCAAGGGCACGTCCACGCCGGACACGATCAAGCAGGCCGAAGCAGAACTGAAGGATATTTACGCCAAGGCGTAACCGGCGAGGCAGACGGAGAGACGCATGGAGTCCATCACGCTGGCAAATGCCCAGCCCACCCGGCGAAAGCCCTGGTTTCAGCCATTCCTGAAGTCGGAGGCGCTGACCGGGTACTTCCTGATCTCGCCGGCCGTCTTCCTGATGCTGGTGCTGCTGGCGTACCCGTTTGTCCTCGCGGTGTGGATCAGCATGACCGACCGGGTCCTGGGTGAGCCGGGGAAGCTGGTGTGGTTCACCAACTTCTACAAGCTCATCCAGGCCCCAATCTTCCAGAACACGGTCTGGAACTCGTTCGTGTACACCTTCGCGACCGTGTTCCTCAAGATGTTCCTGGGGGTGATCTTGGCCCTCGTCTTGAATCAGGAGATTCCCTGCCGGAACCTGATCCGCGGGGCCATCCTCCTGCCCTGGATCGTGCCCACCTCGCTCAGCGTGCTCACCTGGCTCTGGATGTTCGACTCGCTGTTCAGCGTCGCGAACTACATCCTGCTGGGTCTGGGGCTCATCCAAAAAAAGATCCCGTGGCTGGGCGACCCGTTCTGGGCCATGGTCTCCGTCGTCATCGTCAACACCTGGCGAGGTCTGCCCTTCTTCGCGGTCTCGTTCCTGGCAGGGCTCATGACCATCCCCAAGGAGCTGTACGAGGCGGCCGAGACCGACGGGGCCAAGCAGTTCCGCCAGTTCTGGCACATCACGCTGCCGCTCTTGCAGCCGGTCATCGCGGTGGTCGTTCTATTCACCACGATCTGGACGTTCGCCGACTTCCAGATCGTGTACATCCTGACCCACGGGGGTCCGATCAACGCCACGCAGATCTTCGCCACCATGGCTTACGACGTGGCGCTGGTGGCGGGGCGGATCGGTGAGGGCTCCGCCATCTCGCTCTTTCTCTTTCCTGCGTTGCTGATCGTCATCATCTTCATGCTGAAGTTCCTCCGGCGGGAGTAGGGGGCATTATGCGACGCAAACGGTTTCGGACGCTCAAGCGGATCGTCGGTCTGTACTTGCCGTTGGCGG
>JAPLLC010000244.1 GCA_026387775.1 Candidatus Methylomirabilota bacterium
GGGGGATTTCCCCTTTCGAAGTCCGTGGCCGCGAACCTGTTCGCCGCGATCCTGACCGACACGGGAGGATTTCAGTACGGGAACACGACGGCCGAATGCCTGCGGGTGGCGGCCGATCTGCTGGAGGCCGGGGCCGTCCCGGAGGAGATCGGGCGGGGGCTCCGCGCGCACCGCGCCCTCGGGGAGTGGCGCCTCCTGAGCGAAGTGCTGGCCGGCCTGCAGGTCGGGCTAGGGGGGCGACTCGCCTGGATCGAGGTGAGTCTCGCCGCTCGGCAGCGGGCCGGGGTGGGGATCGAGGCCACCGAGGACTTCATCGAGTATCCCCGGAATCTCAGCGGAGTCGAGATCGCCGTGGCCTTCAAGGAGGTCTCGGCCGACGAGGTGCGGGTGAGTCTCCGCTCCTACGGGAGTGTGGACGTGGCCCGGCTGGCCAGGTCCATCGGCGGCGGCGGGCACCGGAATGCCGCCGGTTGCACGGTGTGGAGCGGGCTCACGGCCGCCAAAGCGCAGGTGCTCACGGCCGCCGAAGCATTGTTGCGGTGAGCGGATCGATATGATGAAGACCAGGCCGGAAGTCCACGGGGTCCTGAACGTCAACAAGTCGGCGGGGATGACCTCACACGACGTGGTGGATGCGGCGCGACGGATCCTGGGGATGCAGCGGATCGGCCACACCGGAACGCTGGATCCGCAGGCGACCGGCGTCCTGCCGCTCTGCGTGGGACGGGCCACCAAGATCGCCCAGTACCTCACGCAGGCGGACAAGGAATACGTCATGACGCTGCGGCTGGGGATCACCACCGACACCCTGGACGCGGCCGGGAAGGAGACGGGCCGGGTCGACGAGGTCAGCGTGCGTCGGGAAGAGGTGGAGGCCGTCCTGCGCCGATTCACCGGGGAGATCCAGCAGATCCCGCCCATCTATTCGGCCAAGAAACATCAGGGAGAGCGGATGTACCGGCTGGCCCGCCGAGGAGAAGTGGTGGAGCGGCAGCCGGTGGCGGTGAAAGTCTTCGCCCTGGACATGCTGGGGTTCGAGTTGCCCTTCGTCCATCTGAAGGTGACGTGTTCCAAGGGCACCTACGCCCGGAGCTTGTGCGATGACATCGGACGGACCCTGGGGTGCGGCGGCCACCTGCACGCGCTCTGCCGCACCCGCGCGGGCCGGTTCTCGCTGGAGGCGGCGACCACGCTGGAGGGACTCGACGAGCGGGTGCGGACGGGACGCCTCGGCGAAGTGCTGATCCCGATCGCGGATGCCCTGGCCCATCTCCCCGGGGTACGGGTGGCGCCTGAAGCCGGGCCGCTCATCCTGCACGGAAACGCCGTCACCGCTGGCATGGTGGCCCAGTTCCCGCCTGAGATCGTGTCCGGGAGTCTGGTGCGGATCCTGGGGTTTCGCAAGCAGCTCCTGTCCCTGGCGGAAGCCGCGGTGGCTTCGGAAGAGTTCGGCGCCTGCGAGCCGACCCGGATCGTGCTGCACCCCGTCCGCGTCTTCCCGAGCGCTGCCTGAGGCGGGTCGTTCATGCAGGTCATCCACGCTGCCGCCGTCGAGGATCTCCGCTGGGAGTGCGGGAACGCCGTCCTGGGGATGGGGACGCTGGACGGGGTCCACGCGGGGCACCAGGAGATCCTGCGACGGGTGCGGGATCGGGCTCGCGACACCGGGGGGACGCCGGCGGTTCTGACTTTCGCCCAGCACCCCCTGGAGGTTGTCCGGCCGGACCAGGCGCCGGCGCTGATCACGCCGCTCCCGCTCAAGCTGGCTCTCCTGGAGCGGCTGGGGATGGCGGCGGCCGTGGTGATTCACTTCTCGGCCGCGTTGGCCGCGCTGCCGGCTCGGGACTTCGTGGTGCAGGGGCTGGTGGAGCGGCTCGGGGTGGCCGGCGTCTGCGTGGGGTATGATTTCGGCTTCGGCCGGGGCCGCCAAGGGAACGCGGACCTGCTTCGAGAGTGTAGCGGGGAGCACGGGTTCTGGCTGGATGTGGTCCCGCCGGTCTCGGTGGACGGCCGGGTGGTGAGCAGCCGCGTGATCCGCGGGCTCCTGATCCAGGGGCGGGTGGAGGACGCGCGACAACTGCTGGGCCGACCGTACTGCCTGGCGGGCGAGGTCGAACGGGGGGCGAGGCGGGGGCAAGAGTTGGGGTTTGCCACCGCGAACCTTTCCGTGCCGAGTCCCGGACTCCTGGCGGATGGGGTGTACGCCGGACGAATGCTGGTCCGCGGCCTCTTCCGGGATGCCATGATGAACCTGGGCTTCGCTCCGACCTTCGGCCGGGGGGAGCATCGGCTGGAGATCCATCTGCCCGGCTGGGCGGAGCCGCTGTACGAAGAGCGCATCCTCGCTTTCTTTCTGGCGCGGCTTCGAGAGGAGAGGCGGTTCCCGAATGAGACGGCGCTTCGCGCGCAGCTCGGCCGGGATCGCGAGGCCGCCGAGGCGGTCTGGCAGGCGGCCCGGGGGCTTCCATGGCCAGAATGGGCTTTACACTCCTAGGACCCTGTGGTAATTTGCCAGTTGTCGGAATCTACTGTCGGGCACGAAAGGGGGAAGAGCGATCATGCCCAAGGAAGTGATGGTGAAGAGTGAAGTTATCGGCACGTATCGGCTGCACGAGAAGGACACAGGCTCGCCGGAAGTGCAGATCGCCCTTCTGAGCGGTCGTATCGGCTATCTCACAGAGCACCTTGGCGTGCACAAGAATGATCACCACTCGCGCCGCGGACTCCTGATGATGGTCGGGCGGCGACGCAAGCTGCTCGACTACCTGAAGAGCAAGGAAGTGGCGCGGTACAAGCAGGTGATCGAAAGGCTGGGTATCCGGAAATGACGTATCGGAGCGAGATCAATCTGGAGGGTCGGACCCTCTCTATCGAGACAGGGCGCGTGGCGCGCGCCGCGGACGGCGCGGCCTGGGTTCGCTATGGGGACACGGTGGTCCTGGTGACGGCCGTGGCCTCCAAGGTGGCCCGCGAGGGGATCGATTTCTTCCCCTTGACGGTCGACTATCAGGAGCGAGCCTACGCCGCCGGCAAGATTCCCGGCGGCTTCTTCAAGCGCGAGGGGCGCCCGCACGAGAAGGAGACGCTGACCTCACGGCTGATCGACCGGCCGATCCGTCCGCTGTTTCCGAAGGGGTACCATCAGGACGTCCAGATCATCGCGACGGTCCTCTCCGCCGATCAGGAGAACGATCCGGATGTCCTGGCGGTGGTGGGAGCCTCGGCGGCTCTCGCCGTGTCCCAGATTCCGTTTCAGGGTCCCATCGGCTGCGTCCGGATCGGGCGCGTGGGTGGTCGACTCGTCGTGAACCCGACCTACGCCCAACTGGCCGAGAGCGACATGGATGTGGTCGTCGCCGGCAGCGAGACCGCCGTGGTCATGGTGGAGGGCGGGGCAAACGAGGCGTCGGAAGAGGCGCTCTTGGAGGGGTTGCTCCACGGCCACCGGGTCGTGCAGGCCATCATCGGACTGCAGCAGGACCTGGTCCGGCAGATGGGAGTGACCAAGGCCCCCTTCGTGGCGACTCCGGTGGACGCGGGGCTCAAGGGGCGGGTGGAAGGGCTGTGTCGTGGCCGCATCCGGGATCTCGCGTTCGTGCCCGAAAAGGAAGAGCAGCAGGCGCGGAGACGTGTCCTGCTAGAGGAGGCCCTGGCGCTTGTCGTCTCGGAGTCGGCCGAGGCCAAGCTGCAGGTGAAGGAGGTTTTCGAGGATCTGGAGAAGCAGGAGATGCGCCGCCTGATCATCGAGGAGGGGCGACGCGTGGATGGCCGCAGTATCACCCAGGTGCGGCCCATCACCTGCGAGACCGCCGTCCTGCCGCGCACCCACGGCTCCGCCCTGTTCACGCGGGGGCAGACCCAGGCGCTGGCGACCACGACCCTGGGCACGTCCGATGACGAGCAGCGGATGGATGCCCTGGAGGGGGAGAGCAGGAAGCGGTTCATGTTGCACTACAACTTCCCCCCGTTCTCGGTGGGGGAGGTCAAGTTCATGCGGGGGGCGAGCCGGCGAGACATCGGGCACGGGGCCCTGGCGGAGCGCGCCATCCAAGCGGTTCTGCCCGGCAAGGAGGAGTTCCCCTACACGGTCCGCATCGTCTCCGACATCCTGGAGTCGAACGGCTCCTCTTCCATGGCCACGGTCTGCGGGGCGAGCCTTTCCCTGATGGACGCCGGCGTGCCGGTGAAGGCGGCGGTGGCCGGGGTGGCCATGGGTCTGGTGAAGGAGGGGGACAAGACGGTGGTCCTCACCGACATTCAGGGCCTGGAAGACCACCTGGGGGACATGGATTTCAAGGTGGCCGGGACGCGTAAGGGGGTGACCTCGATCCAGATGGATATCAAGATCCAGGGGATCACCGACGCCGTCCTCAAGCAGGCCCTGGTCCAGGCGCGTCAGGCGCGCATGGAAGTCCTGGACATCATGGAGCGTGCGATCGGCAAGCCGCGCTCCGCGCTCAGCCCGTATGCGCCGCGGATCATCACCTTCAAGATCCCGGTGGACAAGATCCGTGAGGTCATCGGCCCCGGCGGCAAGGTCATCCGCAGCATCGTGGAGCAGACCGGCGTCAAGATCGACATCGAGGACGACGGGACGGTGGCCATCGCTTCGGTGGACGAGGCGGCCGCGCGGAAGGCCATGGACATCATCGGGAAGATCGTCGAGGTCCCCGAGGTGGGCAAGGTCTACCTGGGCAAGGTCGTCAAGATCATGGAGTTCGGCGCCTTCGTGGAGATCCTGCCCGGCACGGACGGCTTGCTTCACATCTCGCAGATCTCCACCGAGCGGATCAAGCGCGTGGAGGACGTCCTGAAGGAAGGGGATGAGATCCAAGTCAAGGTCCTCGAGGTGGACAGGGCAGGCAAGATCCGCCTCAGCCGGAAAGAGCTCCTGATGGCCGCCGAGGAGAAGGCCGGACCGGCGGGACCGCCGGCAGGCGGGGATGGGCCCGCCCACGGCGAGGACCGGGACCGCGGAGGGAGGGGGCCATCGGGAAGGTAGGCGCGCTCTTCGCCAAGGAGGTCCTGCCGAACGGCATCGTCGTCCTCACGGAGCGCATGCCGCATGTGCGTTCCGTGGCGATCGGGCTCTGGGTCAGGGTGGGCTCGCGGTTTGAGCGGGCCGCCTGCGCCGGGGTCTCCCATTTCATCGAGCACCTCCTCTTCAAGGGAACCGAGAGCCGGAGCGCCGAGGACATCGCCCGCGCCATCGACGGGGTGGGCGGGTCGCTGGATGCGTTTACCTCCCGCGAGAACACCTGCTTCTACGCCAAGGTCCTGGGGGAGCATCTCCCCCTGGCGGTGGATCTGCTGAGCGATCTCCTCCTGCACCCCAAGCTGGACCCCGAGGACGTGGAGAAGGAGCGGCGGGTCGTCCTGGAAGAAATCAAGATGGTCGAGGACGACCCCGACGACCTGATCCACGACCTGTTCGCCCAGCAGGTCTGGCCTGACCATCCGCTGGGACGCCCCATCCTGGGGAGCCGTCAGAGTCTCCAGGCCATCACCCGCCAAGACGTCCTCGACCAGTTGCGCGATTTTTACCAGCCGGACCGCTTGATCGTGGCCGCCGCCGGCGATCTCGACCACCATAAGGTGGTGGACCTGATCCGCTCCGCGTTCGGCGAGTGGAGCGGGCGGTCGGTGGCGACGAACGGGGGCGCGCCCGTCTGCAACGTCGCAGAGCATCACGCGGAACGGGACTCTGCCCAGCTCCATCTGGTCCTGGGCGCGGAGGGGCTTCCGTACAGCCACCCCCACCGGTACGCCTTCTTCCTGCAGAACGCCATCCTGGGCAGCTCCATGAGCTCCCGCCTCTTCCAGGAGATCCGGGAGAAGCGCGCCCTGGCCTATTCGATCTATTCGTACCAGGCCTCGTACCAGGACTCCGGCCTGATGGCGGTTTATGCCGGCACCAGCCCCGAGTCGTACCGGCAAGTGGTGGACCTGGTCCGCGCCGAGTTCACGCGCTTGAAGGACGAGCCGGTGGATCTCGAGGAGTTCCAGCGGGCCAAGGAGCAGCTCAAGGGAAACCTCCTCCTCGGGCTGGAAGGGACGAGCAGCCGGATGACCCGGCTGGCCAAGGCCGAGATCTACTTTCAGCGCTACTTCGATCTGGACGAGATCATCCGGGGAATCGACGGGGTGCTCCCGGAGACGTTCGCCGAACTGAACCGCTCCCTCCTTGCGCCGGAGCGGTACGCCCTGACGACCATCGGCCACCTTTCCTGACGTCTCCTCTCGGTTGTCTCTCCCCCCCTGTCTGTGGTACCCTACAGCGGTTTGTTGCTTGAAATCGCTGGGTGTCGCCACACTTCGAACCGCAGCGCTGTAAACCCTCTCCAAAGGAGAGCACATGATTCCCCGCTATTCGCGACCGCAGATGGCCGCCATCTGGGAGCCCGCCAACCGGTTCGCCATCTGGCTGCAGATCGAGATCCTGGCCTGCGAGGCCTGGGGCGAGCTGGGCGTGGTGCCGAAGGACGCCGTTGAGGAGATCAAGGCCAAGACGACCTTCGACATGGCCGATCTCGTCCCGCGGATGGACGAGATCGAGCGGCGCACCCGGCACGACGTAGTGGCCTTCACCGAGGCGGTGGCGGAGCGGGTGGGGCCCGCCGCGCGCTACATCCATCTCGGTCTCACCTCGTCGGACGTTCTGGATACCTGTCTCGCCTGCCAGATGCGGCAGGCGGCGGATCTCCTGCTGCAGGATACGGCGCGGACATTCTGGACACCTGTCTCGCCTGCCAGATGCAGCAGGCGGCGGATCTCCTGCTGCAGGCTACGGCGGCGCTGGAGGCGACGCTCGCCGAGCTGGCGGTGCGACACAAGGACACCGCCATGATCGGCCGCACCCACGGGATCCACGCGGAGCCGACCACCTTCGGCCTCAAGCTGGCCATGTGGCTGATGGAAGTGCGCCGGGCGACGGAGCGCCTGACCCGCGCGCGCGAGGTGGTGAGCTACGGGAAGCTCTCGGGGGCGGTCGGGACTTTTGCCAACGTCCCGCCGCGGGTGGAGGAGTACGTCTGCGCCAAGCTCGGACTCGATCCCGAGCCGATCTCGACCCAGATCATCCAGCGGGATCGGCATGCCGAGTATCTGGCGGCCATCGGGATCGTGGGCTCCTCGCTGGACAAGTTCGCCACCGAGATCCGGCACCTGCAGCGCACCGAGGTCCGGGAGGCGGAGGAGCCGTTCTCGGAGGGGCAGAAGGGCTCCTCGGCGATGCCGCACAAGCGGAACCCGGTCTCCTGCGAGCAGATCTCAGGTTTGGCCCGGCTGCTCCGCTCCAACGTCCAGGCCGGGATGGAGAACGTGGCCCTCTGGCACGAGCGGGACATCAGCCATTCCTCGGTGGAGCGAGTGATCCTGCCCGACGGCACCATCCTGCTGGACTATCTGCTGGCCAAGTTCACGGAGATCGTCAAGGGGATGCGGGTCCACCCCGAGCGCATGCGGCAGAATCTTGCCGCCACCCACGGGGTCATCTTCTCCCAGCAGGTGCTGCTTGCGCTCTCCAAGGCGGGGGCCTCGCGCGAGGCGGCGTACCAGATGGTCCAGCGGAACGCCATGCGGGCGTGGGAGACGGGGGAGGAGTTTCAGTCGCTCTTGTTGGCCGACCCGGAGGTCCGGGCGATCCTCGCGACGGCGGAAATTGAAAGCTGCTTCGATCTGGGGTATCATCTCCGCCACGTCAACGCCATCTTTCAACGCGTCGGGCTCGCCTGACGTGGGGAGCAGCACTCGGATGCCGGCAGTCGAGCGGGGCCGGAAGCTGTACGAGGGGAAGTGGAAGGTCCTCTTCGAGACGGGGGATCCCGCCCGCGTGATCCTCAGGTTCAAAGACGTCCCGGACTTCGACCGCACGGTGGCCAGGCCCAAGCTGCCGCGACGCGGGGCGATGAAGGCCCGGATCGCGGCGACGCTCTTCGGTCTGCTCCAGGAGCGCGGGATTTCCACCCACTTTCTGGAGCTCCAGGGCGAGCGGGAGATGCTGGTCCGGCGCCTGGAGATGATCCGGCTGGAGGTGGTCATCCGCAACGTCGTGGCGGGAAGCCTGGCGAAGCGGCTGGGAATGGAGGCGGGGACGCCGCTCCCGGTCCCGGTGCTGGAGTACTCCTACAAGAGCGACGCCCTGGGGGACCCGCTGGTGAACGAGACCCACATCCAGGCCCTGGGCCTCGCCTCACCGGAGGAGATCCGGGCCATCCGCGAGATGGCGTTTCGCGCCAACGGGACCCTGCTCCCATTTTTCGCCGAGCGGGAGATCCTCTTGGTCGACTTCAAGCTGGAGTTCGGGCGGCACGTGGGCCGCTTGATGCTGGGGGACGAGCTCACCCCGGACGGGTGCCGCTTCTGGGATCGGGCCACGCGGGAGCGGCTCGGCAAGGACCGCACGCGCCGCAGCCCGGCCCGCGAGGCGGCGGCCTATCAGGAGGTCTTTCGGCGCATCTGCGCGTAAGCCGTTGTCAAAGAATAACTTGACCGGAGAAATTCCGGAAACGGCATAAGGAGCCGTAACGAAATTCCAATGAATGGACAAGTTATTTCGTAACGGCTCCTAACCGGAGAATGTAGAATGAACAACCGACAACCGACACTCGACCAATGGAGACGTTGACCGGTTTTTCATTGTCGGTTGTCCGTTTTGAATTGCTCTAGCCTCGTCACCAGACGAAAGGGCGTGCCATGCTCGAAGCCCGGATTCATGTGACCTTGAAGAAGAGCGTGCTGGACCCGCAGGGCGACACCGTGAAGAGCGGTCTCGCCAGCCTCGGGTTCACGTCGGTGGAGGACTGCCGCATCGGGAAGTTCATGGTGGTCAAGCTCTCCGAGACCGACCCGACCAAGGCGAAGGCCCAGGTGGACGAGATGTGCCGGAAGCTCCTCGCCAACCCGGTGATCGAGGACTACGTCTTCCAGATCAGCGAGGTGGCCGGATGAAGTGCGGGGTGCTCATCTTCCCGGGAACCTGGAGCCATCAGGACTTTGCCCATGTCCTCGCGGACGTCCTCCGCTGCGACTGGGGCTACCTCTGGCACAAGGAGACCTCGGTGGCGGGGTACGACTGCCTGATCCTGCCGGGGGGGTTCGCCCACGGGGACTACCTCCGCTGCGGGGCGATCGCCCGCTTCTCGCCCATCATGGAAGCCGTGGTCCGATTCGCCAGGAGCGGCGGGCCGGTGATCGGGAGCTGCAACGGGTTCCAGATCCTCTGCGAGGCGGGTCTCCTGCCGGGGGCGCTCCTCCGGAACATGTCGCTCCAGTATCGATGCCGATGGGTCCAGGTCAAGACCGAGAGCGTCGCGACGCCGTTCACCCGGGGGCTTTCGCCTGGCCAGGTGCTGAAGCTCCCCATCTCCCACGGGGAGGGCCGCTACTTCGCCGCGCCCGAGACGCTCGCCGGACTCACGGCCAACGGGCAGATCGTGTTCCGCTACGCGACGCCGGACGGCCGGATCACGGCGGAGGCGAACCCGAACGGGTCGCTGGAGAACATCGCCGGGATCTGTAACGAGGGACGCAACGTCGTCGGGCTGATGCCGCATCCGGAGCGGGCCGCCGAAGCCCTGCTGGGGTCGGAGGACGGCCTGCACCTCTTCACGAGCGCGCTGGGATCGGTGGGGCTGGTCTCGCGATGAAGAGCCGGCCCGCCGCCATCACGCCTGCCGCTTTCCCCGCTGCCTGACCGAGGAACCCGCATGCGCGAGCCACGAGAGATCACCCCCGACCTGATTGCCCAGCACGGTATCTCGCCCGAGGAGTACCAGCGGATCCTCGCGATCCTGGGGCGTGCGCCGAACTTCACCGAGCTCGGCATCTTCTCGGTGATGTGGTCGGAGCACTGCAGCTATAAGAGTTCCCGCGTCCACCTGAGAACCTTGCCGACCGAGGGCCCGTGCATCCTGCAGGGCCCCGGCGAGAACGCCGGCGTGGTGGACATCGGGGACGGCCTCGCCATCGTCTTCAAGATGGAGAGCCACAACCACCCCTCCTTCATCGAGCCTCGCCAGGGCGCGGCCACGGGCGTGGGCGGGATCATCCGGGACATCTTCACGATGGGCGCGCGCCCGATCGCGCTCCTGGATCCGCTGCGCTTTGGCCCGCTCACCGACGTGAAGAACCGGTTCCTGGCGGCGGGCGTGGTCGCGGGGATCTCGGCGTACGGGAACGCCGTGGGTGTCCCGACGGTCGGGGGGGAGCTCTACGTCTCCGAGACCTATGCGGGCAACCCGCTGGTGAACGTCTTCTGTCTCGGCATCGCGCCCAAGGAGCGCATCTTCCTGGCCCGGGCGGGGGGCGAGGGGAACCCGGTCATCTACGTGGGGGCGAAGACGGGCCGGGACGGGATCCACGGGGCCACCATGGCTTCCGAGACGTTCGACGAGGGCTCGGAGGAGCGGCGGCCCACGGTGCAGGTGGGCGACCCGTTCCGCGAGAAGCTGTTGATCGAGGCGTGTCTGGAGCTGATGGCGGGGGACGCCATCATCGGCATCCAGGACATGGGGGCGGCGGGACTCACCTGCTCGACCTGCGAGATGGCCAGCCGCGGCGAGACGGGAATCGAGATCGACCTGGCGAAGGTCCCGCTCCGCGAGACGGGGATGATTCCTTACGAGGTGATGCTCTCCGAGTCGCAGGAGCGCATGCTTCTCGTCGCCAAGCAGGGGCGCGAGCAGGAGGTCCTGCGGATCTTCGAGAAGTGGGACCTGGACGCCGTGATCATCGGCCGCGTGACCGGGGATGGCCTGATGCGGGTCAGGGACGGCGCGAAGGTGGTGGCGGAGATCCCGGCCCGGGACCTGGCGGAGGAGGGGCCGGTGTAGCACCGGCCCATGCAGCGGCCGGCGTACCTCGACGAGACGGAACAGGCCGACCTCAGCCGTCTTGCCGTTCCGGCGAAGCTGGACGAGGTCTTGCTCGGACTGCTCGCCTCGCCCAACATCGCCTGCAAGCGGCCGGTCTGGCAGCAGTACGACCACATGCTCTTCTGCAACACGGTGGTCGAGCCGGGGTCGGATGCGGCCGTCCTGCGCCTGCAGGGGACGGAGAAAGGGCTGGCCCTCTCGGCGGACGGAAACGGGCGGTACGCCTATCTCGATCCGTACGAGGGAGGAAAGCTCGCCGTGGCCGAGGCGGCGCGGAACGTCGTCTGCGCCGGGGGCCGCCCCCTGGCCATCACGAACTGTCTCAACTTCGGGAACCCGGAGCGGCCGGAGATCATGTGGCAATTCGCCGAGGCGGTGCGTGGCATAGCGGACGCCTGCCGGGCGTTCGAGACGCCAGTCACCGGCGGCAACGTGAGCCTCTACAACGAGACGCTGGGGACGCCCATCTTCCCCACGCCCGTGATCGGGATGGTGGGGCTCCTGGACGACATCCGGCACGCCACCACCCAGTGGTTCAAGGCGGCGGGAGACGAAGTGCTGCTGCTGGGCGAGACGCGGGACGAGCTGGGCGGAAGCGAGTACCTCAAGGTGGTGCACGGCCAGGAGACCGGGCGGCCGCCGCGCCTGGACCTGGATCGCGAGCGGGCCGTCCAGGCCGTCTGTCTGGCGGCCATCCGCGCCGGCCTGGTGCGATCGGCTCACGACTGCGCCGACGGCGGCCTGGCGGTGGCCCTGGCGGAATGCGCCATGACGGGGCCCGACGCGGCGCTGGGAGGGCGGTTCGTGATTCCGGGCGATCTTCGCCCCGACAGCCTCCTGTTCGGAGAGTCGGCGTCGCGGATCCTCCTGAGCGTCCGACCGGCGGATGTGGGCAAGGTGGAGGCGATCGCCCGCCGACACGGCGTGGCGTGCGCGCGGCTGGGAGAGGTGGGCGGGGAAACGATCGCATTCCGCGGGAAGGGCTTTGCCTTCTCGCTCCCGGTGGCGACGGTGCAGGAGACGTGGGCTACCGCTCTGTCGAGATTGTTGGGATAAGCTCCAATACTGTTCACATAGCGTCGGGTACTGACGAGAGCGTCCGAGCAAATCCCCCCAACCCCCCCTTTGCCAAAGGGGGGCGAGGGGGGATTTCATCCGGCTGACGGCCTAA
>JAPLLC010000153.1 GCA_026387775.1 Candidatus Methylomirabilota bacterium
CTATGACCAGCGAAGACATCATCGAGGTTGCCCTAGACTTGGCGCAGCTCGCCGAGATTCCCGGCGACTCCGGGGTTCACGTGCGCAGCGACAACATCAAGAAGGTCTTGGCGACGATCGACTGCGACGTGGGGGATCTGCTCCTGGCGCGGGAGCTCAAGTGTGATACCGTCCTGACCCACCACCCCGAGGGGACGGCCGCCCTGAACGGCTGGCGGCTGATCCGCAACCAGATCGACCAGATGGTGGAGTGCGGGGTCCCCATCGCCCAGGCCGAGGCCGCCATCCAGCGACGCATGCAGCAGGTGGAGCTGAACAGCCACGCCCGGAACTACGGCCGCGTCGTCCAGGCCGCCCAGCTCCTCAAGCTGGGCTTCCTGAACGTCCACGTCCCCTGCGACGTCATCACGCGCCGCCTCATCCTCGAGAAGCTGGCCCCCTTCAACGATCCGAAGAGCCGCGCCACCGTGTCCGACGTGGTGGCTGCTCTCCAGGAATTTCCCGAGCAGCGGAGAGCGGCCACGCTGCCGCAGGTGCGCCTCGGTGCCCCCGACCGCTTCGCCGGTCGGGTGGCGGTCGCCATGGGCGGCTACACGAGCGGCGGCGTCGACGTGTTGCGGGCCTACTACGAGGCGGGCGTGGGCACGGTCCTGATGATGCACTTCCCCGAGGCGGACCTTCGCGAGGCCCGGGAGCAGAGACTGACGGGCAACCTCATCGTGACGGGCCACATGGCCAGCGATTCCATCGGCATCAACTTCTATCTGGACGAGCTACAGCGGCTCGGACTCAACGTGGTCCGGGCCGGCGGAATCGTCGCCCCGGAGTGACGGACCGCTCTCAACGTTCCACGTTCAACGTTCAACGTTCCACGGCGGAATCGTCGCTCCGGAGTGACGGCCGATCCCTTTTTCATCTCTATTGGAGGTTTTTATGCACCCGGCAATCGGATACATTCACCTGAAGCGCAAGGTCTTTGTCGAGGAGTTGAAGGCGTTCCTCCGGATCCCCAGCGTGAGCACCAAGCCCGAGAACAAGGCGGACATCCGGAAGGCGGCGGAGTGGCTCACGGCACACATGAAGAAGATCGGCCTGGAGCACACGGCCATCCTGCCGACGGGCGGCCACCCGGTCGTCTACGCCGACTGGCTGCACGCCCCGGGCAAGCCAACCGTGCTGATCTACGGCCACTATGACGTCCAGCCCGCAGAGCCCCTGGAGCTGTGGGCCACCGGCCCCTTTGACCCGACGGTGCGCGGCGGGAAACTCTTCGCCCGCGGGGCGGTGGACGACAAGGGGCAGGTCTTCATGCACCTGAAGGCGCTCGAGGCGCACCTGAAGACGCAGGGCAGCCTGCCCGTCAACGTGAAGCTCTTGATCGAGGGTGAGGAGGAGATCGGCAGCCCGAACCTCGCCCGTCTCGTCAAGGACAAGCTGGCCCTGTTCAAGGGGGACGTCGTCGTGATCTCGGACACGGCGATGATCGCCAAGGGGGCGCCGGGAATCACCGTGGGATTGCGGGGTCTCGTCTACTTCCAGATCGACATGGACGGGGCCAAAAGCGACCTCCACTCCGGCGGCTTCGGGGGCGGCGTCGAGAACCCGGCCTTCGCGATGGCCCAGTTCCTCGCGCAGCTCAAGGATCGGAACGGCCGGATCACGATCCCGGGCTTTTACGACGACGTGCGCCGGCTGCCCGCCGAGGAGCGCCGCGCCCTGGCCAGACTCCCCTTCAGCGAGAAGAGGTTCTTGCGGGAGGTCGGCGCCCCGCTCCTGCACGGCGAGAAGGGGTTCACCACCCTGGAGCGGCTCTGGGCCCGCCCCACACTGGAGGTGAACGGGATCTACAGCGGCTTCATCGGCGAAGGGGCAAAGACGGTTCTGCCCTGCCACGCCATGGCCAAGGTGAGCATGCGCCTGGCCCCCGACCAGGACCCCAACAGGATCGCCCGGCTCTTCGTCCGGCACGTGAAGGCGATCGCGCCCAAGACGGTGCGGACGCGGGTCACCGAGGTCTCCGGCCGCGGGACCCCCTGGCTGGCCTCCACCGACGAGCCCTCGCTGCAGGCCCTGGCGCGCGCCATCCGCAAGGGCTTCGGCAAGCCGCCGGTCTACACCCGGACGGGCGGCACCATCCCCGTCGTCGCCACGCTGACCAAGCTGCTCAAGACCCCGTGTCTGTTGATGGGGATCGGGCTTCCCGACGAGAACGCCCACGCACCGAACGAGTCTCTGGACCTCGACAACTTCCACCGCGGCACTCTGGCCGCCGCCCACCTGTTCCTGGAGCTGGCCAAGGAGAATCGCAAGAAGGCATAGATTTCTCCGCGCGGAATACCACGGCCCGGAGGGCAAAACCCTCCGGGCCGTCTTCGCTTCACCGCCGTCCCCCGACGCTACTTCTTCAGCCGGGAGAGGACCTCCGGGTTGACCGGGGTAAGGGGCGGTTTACCTTGCAGCACCGCCAGGAGGTTCTCCGTCGCCAGGTTCACCATGGCCTGGCGGGTCGCCTCGGTGGCGCTTCCCACGTGCGGGACTTTCACCACGTTTTCCATCGCGAGGAGCGGGTTCGATGCATCGATCGGCTCCGTCTCGTACACGTCGAGCCCGGCGCCGGCAATCTGCCCCGCCTGGAGAGCCGCGATCAAGGCCCGCTCATCCACCACGGGCCCCCGGGCGGCGTTGATCAGGTATGCGGTCGGCTTCATCATGGCGAGCTGGGCTGCCCCGATCATCCCTGTGGTCTCGGGCAAGAGCGGGACGTGGAGGGTGACGAAGTCCGACTCCTTGAGCAGGGTCTCCAGGTTCACATACCGGTAGCCGAACTGCCGCTCCAGCTCTTCCCGCCGCACGAAATCGAAGTAGAGCACCGGCATCTGGAAGCCCCGGGCCCGTTCCGCCACCGCCACTCCGATCCGACCCATCCCCACGATCCCCAGGGTGGCATGGTGGACGTCCCGGCCCATGGCGGTCACCCCGAGAGTCTTCCACTGCCCGGCCAGCATCCATCGCTCCGTCTCGCAGACGCGCCGCGCGGCCGCCAGGATGAAGGCAAAGGTCAAGTCCGCAACGGTCTCGGTGAGCACGTCCGGCGTGTTGGTCACGAGGATGCCGCGCGCCGTGGCCGCGGCGACGTCCACCATGTCGAAACCGACGGCGGTCAGCGCCACCAGCCGCAGGCGAGACGCCTGGTCCATCATGGCCGCCGTCCAGCGATCGGTGCCCAGGATGGCATCGACCTTC
>JAPLLC010000276.1:0-558 GCA_026387775.1 Candidatus Methylomirabilota bacterium
GGCCGGGGACGACGCGATTCTGGGGCGAGGTTTGCGGGTGGGCTGGACAAAGCCAGGATCGACCGGAGAGCCTCCCGACCGACCGGACCCCTGGGGGGTAGCCCTCAAGCAACTGGCGCTCCGGGCGCGGACTGCCGAGGAGGTCCGGCGTTCCCTGGCGCGTCGTGGGTACGGAGGAGACGAGATTACGGCGGTGCTCGCCCGCCTGACGGCCTTACGCTACCTGGACGATGCCGACTTTGCTCGGACCTGGGTCGCGGCGCGGGCGCGTCGCACGCCGACGGGCCCGGCCAGGCTGGCGCGCGAGCTCCGGGCCAAGGGGGTCGCCGAGGCGGACATCGGAGCCGCCTTGAGCGCCCTCGCCGAGGAGTGGGACGTCTCCGAGGCTGCCGCAGAGGCGGTGCGGCGAAAGCTCCCCTCCCTGCACGGGGTGCCTTCGAGTGTGGCACGGCGGCGCCTGGCGGCCTTCCTGGAACGCCGCGGCTTCAGCGCGGAGATGATCCTGGCGATGTGCCGCGCGCAGTTTCCCGGAGCAGAGGAGTCGAGCGAAGGATAGGA
>JAPLLC010000276.1:577-11781 GCA_026387775.1 Candidatus Methylomirabilota bacterium
GCGGAGATAATCCTGGCGGTGTGCCGTGCGCAGTATCGTGGAGCAGAGGAGTCGAGCGAGGGATAGGATGCCACCATGCCGCTGAGCCAGAGAACCGGAACCGAGATCCGAAACGCCTTCCTGGATTTCTTCGCCAGAAACGGCCACACACGCGTCGCCAGCTCTTCCCTGGTGCCGAAGGCCGATCCGACCCTCCTGTTCACCAATGCCGGGATGGTGCAATTCAAGGACGTGTTCACCGGCGCGGAGAAGCGTTCGTACCGCCGGGCGGTCACCTCGCAGAAGTGCGTGCGAGCGGGGGGCAAACACAACGACTTGGAGAATGTCGGTCGGACGGCCCGCCACCACACCTTCTTCGAGATGCTCGGGAACTTCTCCTTCGGGGATTACTTCAAGGAGGCGGCCGTCGGCTATGCGTGGGAGTTTCTCACGCGGGAGCTGGGCTTGGCGCCGGAGCGGCTCTGGGCGACGATCCACGAGGGGGATGCGGGTATGGGCCTTGGGCCGGACGAGGAGGCCCGCGGCTTGTGGCGCCGCTTCGTGCCCGAGGAGCGCATCGTGGCCTGCTCCACCAAGGACAACTTCTGGGCCATGGGAGATACGGGACCGTGCGGCCCGTGCTCGGAGATCCTCTACGATCAGGGGGCGGCCCTGGGGTGCGGCCGGCCGACCTGCGCCGTCGGCTGCGAGTGCGACCGGTACCTGGAGTTGTGGAACCTGGTGTTCATGCAGTTCGAGCGGAGCGCGGACGGCGTGCTCACACCGCTGCCGCGCCCCAGCATCGACACGGGGGCCGGCCTGGAGCGGCTGGCGGCGGTGCTCCAGGGGGTGGCGAGCAACTTCGACACCGATCTCTTGCGCCCCATCATCGCCCGGGTGGAGGAGCTCTGCGGGAAGCGCTACGGCGATGCGCTCCAGGCCGACGTCTCCATGCGCGTCATCGCGGATCACGCCCGGGCCACGACCTTCCTGGTGCACGACGGCGTGCTTCCGAGCAACGAAGGGCGCGGCTATGTGTTGCGGCGCATCCTGCGTCGCGGGCTGCGCCATGGGCGATTGCTGGGGCTCGAGGAGCCGTTCATGGCGCAGGTGACCGGGCGGGTGGTGGAGATCATGCAGGCCGCGTACCCGGACCTCGCCGAGGCGAGGGAGCACGTGGCCCGCGTGACGCAGGCGGAGGAGGAGCGGTTCAGCCACACGCTCAAGCTCGGGTTGAAGCTGGTCGAGTCGCTGGTCGAGGGGCAGAAGGCGAAGGGCGCGGGGCTGGTCCCCGGCGCGGAGATCTTCCGGCTCTACGACACCTACGGCTTTCCGCTGGACCTGTTGCGGGACATCGCCTCGGACCACGGACTCACCCTGGACGAGACCGGCTTCGAAGCAGCCATGGCCGAGCAGCGGGCCCGGGCACGGGAGTCGTGGGTCGGGTCCGGGGAGGCGGAGATCCCGGCCAGCCTGAAGGGCTTGGCGGCCACGGTGAAGGTTGAGAGCCTCTGGCACGCGTCGCTCGATGCGGGGGCGCGGATTGTGGCGATCCTGGCGGAAGAGGGGCAACGGGCCGTGGAGCGACTGCACGAGGGTGCGGCGGGCGACGTGGTGCTCGATCGGACGCCGTTCTACCCCGAGTCCGGCGGGCAGGTCGGGGACACGGGGTCGCTTTCGGCGGACGGGATCGTGGTGGAAGTGCTCGAGGTGAAGCGGCCGGTGCCGGGACTGGTTCTGCACAGTGTCCGGGTGAAACGCGGCGCCATCGAGATCGGCCAGGAGGTCCGGGCGGTGGTAGACGGCGATCGGCGGCGCATGACAGCCAAGAACCATACCGCCACCCATCTCCTCCACGCCGCGCTCCGTCAGACCTTGGGGGATCACGTCAAGCAGGCCGGGTCGCTGGTCGCGCCCGATCGCCTGCGGTTCGACTTCACCCATTTCAGCCCGCTCACGGCGCGCGAGGTGGACCGGATCGAAGAGCTGGTCAACGCCCAGGTCTGGAAGAACCAGCCTCTCACCACCGAGGTGATGGCCCTGGACGAGGCGCTGGGCGTCGGCGCCATGGCTCTCTTCGGCGAGAAGTACGGGGAGCGGGTGCGGGTCGTGAGCGTGCCCGACTTCAGCCTCGAGCTCTGCGGCGGGACGCACGCGGGGGCGACGGGGGAGATCGGTCTGTTCAAGGTCGTGAGCCAGGGGGGCGTCGCGGCCGGGACCCGTCGGATCGAGGCGGTCACCGGACCCGGGGCCTTGCAGCACGTGAAGCGAGAGGAGCAGATCCTGGCCGAGGCGGCGGCCCGGCTCAAGGCGCGTCCGCAGGATCTGGTGGAGAAGGTCGAGAAGCTGACGGAGGCGAGCCGGGATCTGGAGCGGGAAGTCCAGCGGCTCCAGGGCCGTCTGCTGGGTGGAACGCTCGAGCGAGTGCTGCAGGGCGCCACCCTGGTGGGCGGCGTCCGCGTGGTGGGGGCGCAGGTCGAGGCGGCGGATTCCAAGGGGATGCGCGAACTGGGAGACCGTCTGCGGGAGCAGATCGGGAGCGGTGTCGTGGCGCTGGCCGCCCAGGCGGACGGGAAGGTGACCTGGGTGACCATGGTGACCAAGGATCTCGTCGGCAGGCTCCACGCGGGCAATCTGGCCCGCGACCTCGCCAAGCTGACGGGAGGAGGGGGCGGCGGCCGGCCGGACGTGGCAGAGGCGGGCGGCAAGGAGCCGGCACGGATCCCCGAGGCGTTGGCTAAGCTGCCAGAATTCGTTCGCGCCCAATTGAGCGGCGAGAAGCGGTGAGATCCGGCCCGGGGATCACATCATGCGATGTGTAAAGGAAGTTCAGTAACTCTCTGACATTACAGGAAAGAGTCGCATCCTCCATGCGCAGATTTCCGGTCGAGAAAGATGGTCTGGTCTTCATTCTGCCGACGCTCGCCGTCAGTGGACTGCTCTTCGCCTTCCGCTTTCCGGGAAGCGGGACGGTCGTCCTGCTGCTGGCCGCATTCATCGTCTACTTCTTTCGCGATCCGGAGCGGGAGATTCCCCAGGGCGAGCGGCTCATCCTGTCGCCGGCCGACGGGAAGGTGGTGACCATCAAGCCCTTTCCGGATTGGAAGGGGCCCTTCGGCGAGCCGCTCATGCGCATCAGCATCTTCCTCTCGGTCTTCGATGTGCACGTGAACCGGGCCCCTCTGGCGGCGCTGACGCAGGAGGTGACCCACACACACGGACGATTCCTGGCGGCCTGGGGAGAAGAGGCTTCTCAGGAAAACGAGCAGACATTGATTCATTTTGCCACGCCCGACGGGGATGTATGGGTCAAGTTGATTGCGGGCCTGATCGCGCGCCGGATCGTCTGCCGGGTGAAGCCGGGACAGAAGGTTTCCGCCGGCGAGCGCATCGGCTTGATCCGGTTCGGCTCGCGAGTGGATTGCATCCTGCCGGCCGCAGCCGTCATGCGGGTCCGTCGCGGGCAGATGGTCAAGGGGGGCTGTACGGTTCTGGGGGTGATCCCATGAAGACAGTCCGATCCGGTATGCGACGGCGAATGCGGCGGGGGGTGTACCTCTTACCCAGCATCCTCACGCTGGGGAACCTGTTCTGTGGATTTTACGCCCTGATCGCCGTCTATAACGATGAATATGCGGCGGCGGCACTCGCCATTCTCCTGGCCGAAGTGTTCGACACGCTGGATGGCGGCGTGGCGCGGATGACCGGCGCCACCAGCGATCTGGGCATCCAGTTGGATTCCCTGGCCGACCTGGTGTCGTTCGGCGTGGCGCCCGGCCTGCTGGCCTACGTGTTCGCGCTGAAGCCCTTCGGCTGGGTCGGCGCTCTGACGGCGTTCGCGTTCGCGGCCTGCGGGGCGTTCCGTCTGGCCCGGTTCAACATTCAAGTTCACGTCACGGACAAGCGCTACTTCGTCGGCCTGCCGATTCCGGCGGCAGCGGCGGTGGTGGCGACGTTCGTGCTCTTCCTGAAGGATGCCTCGGCGGTGGTCGTCTTTGGGCGGGAGCTGGTGCCGCCGCAAGCGACTGCCGCCGGAGTCCTGCTCGGGATGTACGGGCTGGGATTCCTGATGGTGAGCCGAATCCGATACCGAAGCCTGAAGGGGCTGGAGATGCGGCGGCGGCGCCCGGCCACGATCCTCACCACGTTGCTCTTGGTGCTCATCGTGGTGGCCTCGCAGCCCATCCTGTTCCTGTTCCTCTTCTCCTTCCTGTACGCCGCTTCCGGCGTGGTGCGGGCGCTGCCTTTCTGGCAGCGGCGCCAGCCGGCGGAAACGACCGAGCAGCCCGTCCCAGGCAAATTGCCGGGCGCGGGTTAAAGGACGCGAGCCATGACCGAGCGCATTTTGATTTTTGACACGACGCTCCGCGACGGCGAACAGTCGCCCGGCTGCAGCATGAACACCAAGGAAAAGGTCGAGCTGGCCAGGCAACTGGCGCGTCTCGGGGTGGACGTGCTGGAGGCCGGCTTTCCCATCGCCTCGCAGGATGACTTCGAGGCGGTGCGGGCCGTCGCGCAGAGCCTGAAGGACGGCCCGGTCATCGCCGGCCTGGCCCGGGCGAAGGACACGGACATCGACCGGGCGTGGGAGGCCGTGCGGGCCGCAGAGCGCCCGTGCATCCACACCTTCATCGCCACCTCCGAGATCCACATCAAGTACAAGCTGAAGTCGACGCAGGAGGAGGTCCTGGAGGCGGCGGTCGCGGCGGTGAAGCGGGCGAAGGGGTACACCGAAAACGTGGAGTTCTCGGCCGAGGACGCTCACCGCACGAACCAGGACTTCCTGTGCCGGGCGGTCGAGGCGGCGATCAGGGCCGGGGCGACGACGATCACCATCCCGGACACGGTGGGGTACGGCCTGCCCTGGGAGTTTGGCGAGCGGATCCGCGACCTGATGAACCGGGTGCCGGGGATGGAGCGGGTCGTGGTGAGCGCCCATTGCCATAACGATCTGGGGCTGGGGGTGGCGAACTCGCTGGAGGCGATCCGCGCCGGGGCGCGGCAGATCGAGTGCACGATCAACGGCATCGGCGAGCGCGCGGGGAACGCCTCCCTGGAGGAGCTGGTGATGGCCCTCCGGACCCGGCGGGACTTCATGAAGTTCGACACCGGGATCCGGACGGAGGAGATCTACCGCACCTCCAAGTTGCTCCAGTCGATCACCGGCGTCAAGGTCCAGCCGAACAAGGCCATCGTCGGGGCCAACGCGTTCGCCCACGAGGCGGGGATTCATCAGCATGGCGTCTTGCAGGACCCGCTCACCTACGAGATCATGACGCCGGAGTCGGTGGGCGTCCCCAAGAGCCAGCTGGTCCTGGGCAAGCACTCGGGCCGTCACGCCTTCAAGAAGCGGCTGCAAGAGCTGGGGGTCGAGCTCACCGAGGAGGATCTGAACAAGGCCTTCGGGCGGTTCAAGGATCTCTGCGATCGGAAGAAAGAGGTCTTTGACGAGGACCTCCTGGCCTTGGTGGAGGACGAGCTTCTGGCGACGAACGAGGGCTACAGCCTGGAGCACCTCCAGTTCACCAGCGGGACCAACATCGTTCCCACGGCCACCGTCCGGCTCAAGCTGCAGGAAGAACTCCGCCAGGAATCCGGGTGGGGGGACGGTCCGGTGGACGCGGCCTACAAGGCCATCGACCTGATCACCAAGATTCCGGGGAAGCTCCTGGAGTATCAGATCCGCGCCATCACGGCGGGCAAGGACGCCCTGGGCGAGGTGACGACGGCCGTGGAGATCGAGGGGGAGCGGGTGGTCGGCAAGGGAAGCTCCACGGACGTGGTCGAGGCGAGCGTCCGGGCGTACCTGAACGCGATCAACAAGGTGGTGGCCCGGCGGGGACACGGGAAGCGATCAGGGGAGGCGACGCGCTAGGACCGGAGGCGTCGATCGGGCTCAGATGCGGCCGGGACTCCGGCCGGAAACGCCCCGGGAGCATCCTCGGGGGAAAGGTCAGGTCATGCGAAAGGACGGATACGTGGTTGCCGTCGCGGGTGCGACGGGGGCAGTGGGCGAGGTCATGCTGCAGGTCCTGGAGGAGCGAAAGTTTCCCGTGCGCCGCATCAAGCTCCTGGCCTCCGAACGATCGGTGGGGAAGACGCTTTCTTTCAGGGGGGAGACGGTCAAGGTCGAACTGTTGACCGCCGAGGCGTTCGCGGGTGTGGATGTCGCCCTCTTTTCGGCGGGCGCGAGCCGGAGCAAGGAGTTCGCGCCGGCCGCCTGGAAGTCCGGGGCCGTGGTCGTGGACAACAGCTCGGCCTTCCGGATGGATCCGGAGGTTCCCCTGGTGGTTCCCGAGATCAATCCCCACGCCATCGCCCAGTACGCCAAGAAGGGGATCATCGCCAACCCCAACTGTACCACCATCGTGACCCTGATGGCGCTGGCGCCGCTTTACCGCTACAGCCGGATCCGCCGCGTGGTGGCATCGAGCTACCAGGCGGTCTCGGGGGCGGGGGCCAAGGCGCTGGAGGAATTCAAGCAGCAGGTCCGGGCCTGGGTGAAGGGCGAGCCGATCCCCGTGGAGGTGCTTGCGTATCAGATCGCCTTCAACGTCATCCCTCACATCGACGTGTTTCAGGAGAACGGCTACACCAAGGAAGAGATGAAGCTCGTCTACGAGACGCGCAAGATCCTGGAAGACGACCGGATCCTGATCTCGCCGACGACGGTCCGGGTGCCGGTCTTCACCGCCCACTCGGTGTCGGTGCACGTGGAGACCGAGGCGAAGATCACTCCCGCCAAGGCCCGCGAGCTCTGTGCGGCTTTCCCGGGCCTGCAGGTGCAGGACGATCCGGCCAACAAGCAGTATCCGATGCCGCTCTTCGCCGCGGGCAAGGACGACTGCTACGTGGGGCGGATCCGCGAGGACCTGGCGGTGGAGAACGGCCTGAACCTCTGGGTGTGCGGCGACCAGCTGCGCAAGGGCGCGGCGCTGAACGCGGTGCAGATCGCGGAACGGCTGATCGAGAAATACCTCTAGCAGACTGCTGAAAAAGGCCCATCTGCGGCGTTGGCTTGCTGGGGCACTCGCTGCGGCGTATCGGAAGTACGCCTGGACCCACCTGCGGTGGGTACCCCGCCCTGCGCGCGCCGCCTGGCATCTGGACCTTTTTGAGCAGCCTGGGCGAAAGCGGGTTTGTGGGGCTCCGGGGGTGCGGCACCGCCGGGGCCCCTTTGTGCGACCGGGGCGCGGCGGCGACGCGCCCGAGGATGGGACGGGGGCCACCGATGCGGCGTCTCAAGCTCGTCCTGGAATACGACGGGACGGCGTATCACGGGTGGCAGCTCCAGCCCGGCCTGGACACGATCCAGGGCGCACTGGAGGGGGCGCTGTCGCGGCTGGCCGGCGCCCCGGTCCAGGTGAGGGGGGCGGGCCGGACGGACGCGGGGGTGCACGCCCTGGGCCAGGTGGCGAGCTGTACGGCGACCCTTCGGCTGGACGACGTCGCACTCCGGCGGGCGCTGAACGCCCTCCTGCCCCGGGACATCGTCGTCCGTGCGGTGGAGACGGTTTCGCGTGACTTCGATGCGCGGCGCTCCGCCCGATCCAAGATGTACCGCTACACGCTGCTCGTGCGGGGGTGCCGTTCGGCGATGCACGCCCGAACCAGCCTGCACGTGCCGTATGCTCTGGACCTGGAGGCGATGACCCGCGGGGCGGCCGTGCTCGTCGGAACCCACGACTTCTCCGCGTTTCGCGCCGGGTCGTGCGCCGCCCGCACCCCCGTCCGGACCGTCACGCAGGCGGTCGGGCGGGCGGCGGGGGAATTCTGGTGCTTCGAGATCATCGGCGATGCGTTTCTGCAACACATGGTACGCATCATCGTGGGGACCCTCCTGGATGTCGGCGGCGGGAAGCGGGCCGCCGCGGACGTGTCGGCGGTTCTTGCCTCGCGTGATCGCCGGCGCGCCGGCAAGACGGCCGCGCCGCACGGCCTGTGTCTCGTGGCGGTGGAGTATTGACGCGGAAAACGCTGCCGGCGCGCGACCTCTCCCTGACCTCCCCTCGCACCCTTCGACTCGAGCGCGGGTTGATGCGTCGGCCGTGGGCGCAGTCGCGCCCGGTCCGCGCCGGCGCAGAGGCGGAGGCGACGCGCTTGCCAACGCGGGGGACTCGTGTTACATAGAGCGGAATCGGAAACCGGAGGATCTCCATGCCGTCAGGCTATGATTGCGACGCGATTGAAAAGAAGTGGCAGCGAAGGTGGGACGAACGCCGCAGCTTCGCTGTGACAGAGGATCCGACGCGGCCCAAGTATTACTGCCTCGAGATGTATCCGTACCCCTCGGGCAAGATCCACATGGGACACGTGCGGAACTACTCGATCGGGGACGTGGTGGCGCGCTACTTCACGATGCGGGGATTCAACGTGCTGCATCCCATGGGGTGGGACGCCTTCGGCTTTCCGGCGGAGAACGCGGCCTTCGAGCACGGCGTTCACCCGGCCACGTGGACGAAAGACAACATCGCGTACATGCGGGCGCAGCTTCGACGCATGGGCTTCTCTTATGACTGGGAGCGGGAGGTCACCTGCTGCGAGCCGGACTACTACCGCTGGAACCAGTGGTTCTTCCTGAAGTTGCTGGAGCGGGGGCTGGCCTACCGGAAGAAGGCCCCGGTGAACTGGTGCGAGCGGTGTCAGTCGGTGCTGAGCAACGAGCAGGCCGAAGGCGGCGTCTGCTGGCGGCATACCGACACCCCGGTGATCCAGAAAGAGCTGGAGCAGTGGTTCCTCAAGATCACCGCCTATGCGGAGGAATTGCTCCGAGACCTCGAGAGACTGACGGGCTGGCCCGAGCGCGTCCGAGTGATGCAGCGGAACTGGATCGGGAAGAGCGTGGGGGCCGAGGCGGAGTTTTCGCTGGAGGCGGGGGGAGCCATCCGCATCTTCACCACGCGGCCGGACACGCTCTATGGGGCCACCTTCATGGTCCTGGCGCCGGAACATCCGCTGGCGCTTTCCCTCTCCGCCGGGACGCCCGAGCAGGCGAACGTGGCGTCCTTCGTGGAGCGGATGCGGCGCGCCGAACGCGCCGTACGGGTCGACGCGACGACGGAGAAGGAGGGGGTCTTCACGGGCGCCTACGCCTTGAACCCCCTCACCCACGAGCGGATTCCGATCTGGGTGGCGAACTTCATCCTGATGGAGTACGGCACCGGGGCGATCATGGCGGTCCCGGCCCACGATCAGCGGGACTTCGAGATGGCGAGGAAGTACGGCCTGCCGATCCGGGTGGTGATCCAGCCGATGGGAGAGCCGCTGCCCGAGGGGGATTGTCTGGAGGCCGCGTACGAAGGCGACGGGCAGATGGTGAACTCCGCATCCTGCAACGGGATGTCCAGCCAGGAAGGGATCCTCGCCGTCGGCGATTCCCTCGAGGAGCAGGGGATCGGGAAGCGGGCGGTGAATTACCGGATCCGCGACTGGTTGATCTCCCGGCAGCGGTACTGGGGGACGCCCATTCCCGTCATCTACTGCGAGGTCTGCGGCGTGGTTCCGGTGCCCGAGCGCGACTTGCCCGTGATCCTGCCCCAGGACGTCGCCATCACCCTGAGCGGTGGATCGCCGCTCGCCCGCGTGGAGCGCTTTGTGCAGGTGGCCTGTCCCGCCTGCGGCCGGCCGGCGCGGCGGGAAACGACGAGGAGACGCGGCCGCTGGATCCGGCCAAGGTGCAGGCCTGGATGCCCGTGGACCAGTACATCGGAGGGATCGAGCACGCGGTCCTGCATCTCCTCTACGCGCGTTTCTTTACCAAGGTGTGCCGCGACCTGGGCCTGAGTCCGGCGGCCGAGCCGTTCACCAACCTCCTGACCCAGGGGATGGTGTGCAAGGAGTCCCAGCGATGCCCCACCCACGGCTATCGGCTGCCCAGCGAGGTGGACAAGGCCGGGCGCTGTCGCGAGTGCCAGCAGCCGGTCGAGGTCGGCCGGACGGAGAAGATGTCCAAGTCGAAAAAGAACGTGGTGGATCCGGACGATCTGCTGGCGGAGTACGGGGCGGATACGATCCGCCTGTTCTCGCTGTTCGCCGCGCCGCCAGAGAAAGACCTAGAGTGGTCGGATGAGGGGGTGCAGGGCTCCTTCCGCTTCCTGCAGCGTGTCTGGCGGCTGGTGGAGGAGCGTGCGGAGCTGATCCGCGGGGTGCGAGGGCTCTCCTGGCCGGCCGAGGAGGCGGAGGACGCCGTCCGCGCCCTGCGCCGGGCGACTCACCAGGCGATCGGCAAGGTGTCGCGAGATCTGGAGGACTCCTTCCACTTCAATACCGCGCTGGCGGCCCTGATGGAGCTCCAGACCGCGCTGACCCGGTTCCAGGAACTGCTTCCGGCCGGGTCGCCGCAAGGCGACACCGGCGCGTCGAGCGGGCGCGTCCTGGCCTTTTCCGAGGGCGTCCTGGCGCTGGTGACGATGCTGGCCCCGTTCGCACCCCACATGAGCGAAGAGCTCTGGGAGATGCTGGGGGAGCCGGAGAGCGTGTTTCGGCAGCGGTGGCCGGCGGCGGATCCGGTCCTGACCTTGGAGGACAGCCTGGAGGTGGTCGTACAGGTGAACGGGAAGGTCCGGGCTCGTCTTCACGTCCCCCGTGGGATCCCCGAGGAGCGGCTGCGGAGTCTGGCGCTGGAGGAGCCGCGGCTTCGGGTGTGGCTCGAAGGGCGGGCGATCCGCAAGGTCGTCGTGATCCCCGAGAAGCTGGTCAACATCGTCGTGGCGGCCTGAGAGGGTAGCGGTGAGATCGACGCGAGATGGACAGGGAGGGAGGCTCGGTGGCGTGATGCGATGCGGCCTCGCGCTGCTCTTGCTGGCGGGCGTCTTCTCGGGCTGCGGGTATCAGCCGCTGGAGGGAGGAGCCGGACCGCAGGGACCGCAAAAGCTCCACGTGGCCGGCATCACGAACGACACGCTCAACCCGTGGGTCCAGGCCGCGGTGAGTTCGGCGGTCGTTCGGCAGATCCGGTCCAACACGCGGATCCGGATGACAGATGAACCACTCGCGGACGTGATCCTCGCGGGACGCGTGCTCTCCTTTCAGAACGAACCCATCACCTTCAGCCTCCAGGACATCGGGCGCCGGTACCGGGTCAGGGTGTTCCTGCTGGTGACCCTGACCGGGCGGGGTACGGGCGCCGTCCGGCTCAAGCAGGAGATCACCGGGGAGGCGTTTTACAACACGGGCAGCACCGCGTCCGACACGCGGGCGGCGGAACAAGAGGCGACGCAACGGGC
>JAPLLC010000289.1:0-17718 GCA_026387775.1 Candidatus Methylomirabilota bacterium
CACCGCGTGCACCGGCTGGGGCGGCACCGGCACCCGATGAGTCAGCGTCCACCGCGACCCCTCGCGCCCGTCGGCGAGGCCAACCCGAATCGGGGCCCGCGTCGCCAGAACGTAGAAGGCGCTCTTGAACAAGCCTTGCAGGTCGAGGACCGCATCATACCGCCGCCGCAGCAGCGCGCGCCGAAACGCCGAGATCTCGCGGAGCGCGGGCCGGATCTCCCTCCCCCGTCCCAACTGGTCGAGCCAGCGCCGCCGCCCCGAAACGATCACCTCCGCCACGGCCGGGTGCCCCTGGACCAGCGGCGCCGCTTCCTCCTCGACCAGCCAATCCAGGAGGACCGAGGGATAGCGCCGGTGGAGGGTCGCCACGACCGGCAGGGTATGGACCACGTCCCCCAGGGCACTGGGCTTGACCAGCAGGATGCGCTTGGCGCCGTCGAGCCGGATCGGGAGCTTGGCCATCCTACCGATCCCCTCTCGCCAACAGCCAGGCGACCGCCGACCCCAGATCGGCCGCGACGTGGTCCGGCATGGGCAACTCCCCCTTCTCCACCTTTTCGTACTGGCAGCTCCCGTGGCCGGTCAGCACCATGATCGCCAGCATGCCCGGGAAGTGGCGCGCCACGCCCGCGTCGCTGCCGTGATCCCCGATGATAACCGATCGCGCCGGATTCACCCCCAAGTCTTGTCGCGCCCGCTCGACCATGCCGGGACCCGGCTTGCGACAATCACAGGCCAGCCGGTATTCGGCGGGACCGATCTCCGCGTGGTGGGGGCAGTAGTAGATCGCGTCCAGGACCACCCCCGCCTCCGCCAGGAGTTCTCGAAGACGGTCGTTCACGCGCCGGACGTCTCCTTCGGTGATGAGGCCACGCGCCACGCCCGCCTGGTTCGTGACCAGGACCAGTCGGTACCCCGCGGCCTGCAGCGACTGCATGGCTTCGATCGCTCCGAGGATGAACTGGATTCGTTCCGGATCCCCGAGATAGCCGAGGTCCTCGATGATCGTCCCGTCGCGGTCCAGAAACGCCGCGCGAGGATCCTGCGCCGGATCGGCGGCAGGGGGGTGGGGCACACTGGCAACCGGGCAATTCGGAAGGGCCGATTTACCGGATGGCCCGACGGTCCGATCGCCTCGTCTGTTTTCCATCCCCTGCCTCATGTCCGGTGTTTCCTGTCTGGTCGCCAACTAGTGTCGTCGCTGAACGCTTACGCCAAGAGTTCTTCCGCCGCGTGTAGGACCTGCGCGATTCCAACCCCGACCATGCAGCGATGGTCGATGGGACACTCCCGGAGCAGGCACGGACTGCACGGCACCAGCTCCCGGACCACCCGGGAGTCCGGACCGAGCGGCCCCGTCGCGTCGGCATCCGTGGGCCCGAAGACGGCCAGGACGGGCGTCCCCACCGCGGCCGCCACGTGCATGGCACCCGTGTCGTTGCTCAGCAGGAGTCGCGCCCGCTTCAGGACGCCTGCCAGGGTGGCGAGATCGGTCCGACCCCCCAGCCGGATCGGCGGCCGGCGCATCCGCCCGGCCACCGCCTCCAGGACGTCCCGCTCCTTGGTCGACCCGATGAGCAGGACGCGCGCCTGATGCTTCTCCGCCAGCGCGTCCGCCACGGCGGCAAACCGCTCCGCCGGCCAGCGCTTGGCGCTCCCGTAGACGGAGCCGGGATTGACCGCAACGCAGGCCTCTCCCGTCTCGACCCCGAGTTCCTGCAGGAGGCGGTCCGCCTCACGCCCCGCCTCGGCACCCACGGCGAGTCGCGGGATCGCTTCCCCGTCGGCGCCCAGGGATCGCACCAGTTCCAGATAGCGGAAGACCTGATGACGCTCCGCGGATCGGCCCGACCGTGCAACCACCTGCGTCAGCAGCAGGCCGCGCCCGTCCGTCCGGTATCCCACCCGGCGGGGGACGCGCGCCAGCCAGGGGACGATTACCGCGTCCAGCGAGTTGGGGAAGAGGACGGCGAGATCAAACCGCTCCTGCGCGAGCTCCCGGGCCAACGTCCAGCGTCCCCGCAGGCCCCGGTGGGATCCCTCGGCCTGATACAGGACGATGCGATCGACTGCCGACTGGCCGGCGAACAGCCCCGCCGCCCACGGCTTCGCCAGCACCGCGATCTCGGCACGGGGAAATCGCCGGTCGAGGGCCGCGAGCGCCGGTAGAGTGAGGACCGCGTCCCCCACCCAGTTGACCTCGCGCACCAGAATCTTCCGGACCTGCTCCGGATCAGTCACGTCCGTCTTCGTCATGCCAGATCGTCGCGTCGGGCTTGTTCGCGCTCCCGCGCCGCCTGCGGGCGCGCCGGCTCCTCGGCCGGCCGTGGGTCGCTCGGCTGAAACAGGGGCCGGGCTCCCGCACGATGCCCGCCGGCAGCACGGCCGCGCCTGACCGGAGAGCCAGGAGCGCCGGCGCGGATGCGGTCGACGCCGGCCGGCCGCAGAACGGAACCACGACCCCCTCCCGCTCGCTGATGTGCTGGTCAATCAGGATGCCCACCGTCTCCCCGCGACGGAGCGCCTGCAGGATGGCCTGCACCGCTTCGCGCTTCCTGATGACCCGGTTTCCGCCGCGCTCCCGAAGAGCCGTGATCAGGTCGTCGAGGCGGGGGTTGTCCAGCGGCCGCGCCACGATATGGATCGGGCCGTAGCGGAGTGCGGAGGCGGCGACCAGAAGCTCCCAGGGGCCGAAGTGGCCCGTCAGGAGCAACACCCCCTTGCCGCGAGCGCGGGCCTCCAGTATGAGTTCCAGTCCGTCCAGCCGGAAGCGCGGTTCGCCGGCTGCCGAGAACAAGCGGCTCGAGCGGGCCACGTCGACCGTCGTCCGGCCCAGGTTCTCGAAGACTGCGCGGACCAGCAGGTCGAGTTCGGCAGGAGAGTACCGGCCGGGAAAGGCGGCAGCGAGATTCTCTGCGGCGATTGCGCGATGGCGCCGGTCCAGATGAAATAGAAGGCGACCGGCCCCCTCCCCCAGGGCGTAGGCGATGGATTCCGGCAGCCAGTCGAATACCGTGCCCAAGCTGGCTATCGCCCCCCACTCGACGATCGCCGCCGGGCTCCAACGTGATCGCTCAGCCATGGCTCGGAAACCTCACGGAAATGCCGAGCGCCGCCTCCAGCGCGGCTGCCCCCTCGATCACCTCCAGGTGAACCCCCAGGGCCAGAATAGGTACGCTCACCGGAGGCTGCATGTCCAACCGGACCGCATCCTTCTCCGTCGTCACGATCCACTCTGCGGAGACCGCGCGGGCCTCTCGAACCATACGTGCGCCGTCCTCGGGGGTAAAAGCGTGATGATCCGCGAAAGCCAGACTCCCCGCCAGGTGGGCCCCCGCCCCGACCAACGTTTGCCGGAACCCTTGGGGATTGGCGATCCCGCTCATGGCAAACACACGCCTTCCTCGAAGCTCTTCACATTGCCGCTCCTGTCTTGACGAGAGATCTACGAGCCGATACGGTCGGTAGACCGCCAGGCCGAGGGGCAGCCGTGGGGCGAGCCGCTCCAATCGGCAGCGAAGCCCGGCGAGATCCCCCGCCTGGTCCGCCCGGGTCACCAGGACCGCCTGCGCCCGCCCGAGCGCGGAGGCCGGCTCACGGAGCCGCCCCCGGGGCAGAAGCCGATCCCCGCCGAACGGATCCGTGGCGTCCAGGAGGACCAGGTCCGCGTCCCGACACAGGCGCCGATGCTGGAATCCGTCGTCCAGGAGAATGACCTCGGGTCGGAACTTGTCGACGGCGAGCCGTCCCGCGGCGACCCGATCCCCGCCCACGATGACCGGCACACCCGGAAGAGATCGGGCCAGCAGGACCGCCTCGTCCCCGGCATCCCGCCATCCCAGCAGGACCTGGGCCCCGTCCGAGACGACCGCGACCCCACGCCCCTCCCGCCGGTATCCCCGGAGGAGGACGCACACCCGCGATCCGGCCGCCGTAAGCAGCGCACCGAGCGCGATCACCGTCGGGGTCTTTCCCGTCCCGCCGACGGTGAGATTTCCCACGCAGATGACTCGACAGGGCAGCCGATGCGTCCCCAGGATCCCCAGCGTGTAGCCGGTGTTTCGGAGCCGCATCAGCGTCCCGTAGCCGAACGACAGGAGGACCAGCCCCCCCCGCAGGGCCCGCTGCCCGCAGGTGGGTGTCTCGGCCTGGACGGCCCGGCCGGCACGCTCGACCAATCGCCCGCAGCCGCTCACAGCAGCGCATCCACGAGGTCGGCCGTCCGCTCCGTCGCACCCCGGTGGGCCGCCACGATGCCTCGTCCCGCCTTCCCCATCCGCTCGGCCTCCGGAGAATCGTCCAGGAGCGCCTCCAGCGCCCGCAGGAGGCCGGCCGCATCCTCCACCTGGATGGCCGCGCCCGCGTCACGAAAGCGGTCGCGCATCTCGGCGAAGTTCGCCATATGCGGACCGTGGATCACCGGCCGACCGTGGGCCGCCGGCTCCAGGATGTTCTGTCCGCCGTGGGAAATCAGGCTCCCTCCGATGAACACCACGCTGGCGGCGGCGTACAGCCTGGCCAGTTCCCCCAGGGTGTCCAGGAGGATTACCCCGCCTTTCTCCAAGGGCTGCGCCTCGGCGCGGCTCCGGCGGACGCACGGCAGTCCGGCGCGCGCCACCAGCCGTTCGACTTCCTCCAGTCGCTCGGGATGCCGCGGCGCCACGAGCAGGCAGAGATCGGGGCGGCTATTCGCCGCCAACCGAAATGCCTCCAGCATCGCGTCCTCTTCGCCGCGATGCGTGCTCCCCGCTACGACCAAGCGTCGCCCGGCCGGAAGGCCCAGCGACCGCCGCAACGCAGCCACGTCCACCGCCTCGTCGAAGCTGGGAAAGTCGTACTTGAGATTCCCCGTCACCCTGACCCGATCCGCCGGCGCGCCCAAAGCCACGATCCGCTCGGCGTCCTGGCTGCTCTGCATGCAGAAGAGGCGGACGTTCCGCAAGACCCGCCCGAACCACCAGCGGACCAGGCGATAGCGCGGAAAGGAGCGGGGGGACAGCCGGCCATTGATGACCACCACGGGAATCCCGCGGACCGCGCAGGTCGACAGGAAGTTCGGCCACAGCTCCGTCTCGGTCAGGAGCACCAGTCGCGGTCGCAGCCGGCCGAGCGCCCGCCGGACGGCCCACCCGAAATCCAGGGGGAAGAAGACGAAGCGCGAGGCGGGGAGACGCTGTTCGGCCACCGCCCGGCCGGTCTCCGTCGTGGTGGAAACGAGCAGCGGGATCTCCGGCCGTCTAGCCCGCAGCGCGCGCGCCAGGGGCACCGCCGCCATCACCTCGCCGACCGACACCGCGTGCAGCCAGATCGGCGTCTGGGCACCCTCCCAGGGCGCCACGGCGCCGAACCGCTCGGGGATTCCGCGCCGGTACTTGCCCCGAAGCAGCATCTGGGCCAGGACCGCCGGCGCCAGGCCGATGAAGAAGACCCCGAGTGCGACGCTGTACAGCCAGGACACCGCTCCCTACCCTTCCCGACCGGGTCGGGCCGTTGCCAGCCGGTCCGCCTCCGCCGTCAAGGCGTCCAGCCGCGCCGCCAGCCGGCTCTGGAATTTCACCGCCTCGGTCTTGGACAGCTCCGGCGGGACGCAGAGCGGTGGCCCCCACACGTAGACGCCTCGTGCAAATGGATACGGGATCACGAATCGATCCCAGCTCTGAAGGACGATCCGGGGCCACGCGCTGAACGCCACCGGCAGGATCGGCATCCCCGACATTCGCGAGAGCTCGATGACCCCGGACTTGACGCGGCGCGCCGGCCCTTTCGGCCCGTCTGGCGTGATCACGGCGTTCCGGCCTGCCTTGAGTGTGTGGACGAGCTGTCGAAATGCCCGCGCCCCGCCTCGGGTGGCCGACCCCCGCTCCACGACAAACCCCAACCGCTGGGCGATCCGCGTGATGTACTCCCCTTCCCGGTGCTGGCTGATGAGAATCGTGCCGGGCTGGCCGGGATAGACGAAAGGCATCATCAGGAGCCGGCCGTGCCAGAAGGTCACGATGCCCCGCTCCCCTCTCGCCCAGCATGCCTCCGGGTACTCCCGCCCCACATCCAGCCGACGCAGCGTGCGCGCGCCCACCCGCATCAGTGCGCTTGCGAGCCACGGCGCCAGGGTGAGGCTGATCGGCCACTCGCGGGGAGACCGCCAGCGAGCCGTCATGAGGTCGGGGAAGTGCGCGCATCGGTCGGGAGGAGCGCCAGGACTTCGCGGGCCGCCCGCTCGGTGGCTCCCGGCTGCCCCAGCCGCCGCCGCACCTCCTGGAGTGCCGCGCGCATGCGCGCCAGGCGCTCGGGAGACCCCAAGATCTCGAGGGCGGTGGCGGCGAGCCGCTCCGGCGTGGCCTCGTGCTGGATCAGTTCCGGAACGACGGAGTCCTCGGCCACCAAATTGGGCAGGCCGACGAAGCGGACGCGGACCAGGAGGCGTCCAAGCAGATACGACAGCCACCCCACCCGGTAGGTGATGAGCATGGGCGTTCCCAGAATCGCCGCCTCCAAGGTCACCGTGCCGGAAGCCGCCAGGAGGAAGTCGGCCGCCCGCATGACCTCGGGCGTCCGCCCCTGGATTACCCGCGCCGGGGACGCGGCCGTGGCGATCGCCGCCTCGACCGCCCGTCGATCCCCCGTCTCGCCGAGCCCCACCAGCACCGTCAAGTCCTTCGAGGCGGCCCGGATCTTCTCCGCCGCTTGAAGCAGGAGGGGAAGAAGCCGCCGCAGCTCCGCTTCCCGGCTGCCGGGCAGGAGCCCGACCACCAAGGCGTCGGCGGCGAGACCCAGCCGCTCCCGGCACGCCTCCCGGGAGGGGGTCGCCTCCAGCGCATCCAGCAACGGATGTCCGACGAACCTCACGTCCACTCCGGCGGTTCGGTAGAGACGCTCCTCGAAGGGAAACAGCACCAGCATCTTCCGGACCAGCCGCCGCATGGTCCGGATCCGTCCCCGCCGCCAGGCCCAGACCTGGGGGCTGATGAAGTAACAGATCGAAATTCCCAACCGGTGCGCCGTGCGCGCCAAGAGGAGATTGAAATCCGGAAAATCGATGCAGATCAGCAGCGCCGGCCGTCTGGCCTCGAGGTGCGCCCGCAGCGAGGCGAGCGCCGCCCGCAGGATCTTCCGCTTCTCCCAGAGCTCGGTGAGGCCGACGACGGCCGTCTGGCGCGCATCCACCAGGATCTCGACGCCGGCGGCTTGCATCCGGGGGCCTCCCATCCCGCTCAGGCTCAGGCCGGGCTCCATCCGTCGGAGACATTCCGCCAGTTGGGCGCCGTGGAGATCGCCGGAAGCCTCTCCCGCCACCATCACGATATGGGCCGGAGGCCGGCCACCCCCGTCGGCCGCCGACCCGCTCGGCACCTGGAGATCAGGGGTTTGCAACGCCACGACGCCCCTCCACCATTCCTCGTCCGTCTCCGCCCCTCAGAGGCGATCGATGATCTGCGTGGCCACGGCCACCGCTTCACGGCCCGCTTCCCCGGAGACCGTGGGAGGCCGCCTGGTGCGGACGCTCTCCAGGAACTCGCCCAACTCTTGCCGGAGCGGCTCCACCCGCGCCACGGGAACCTCGACCCGCGTCAGCCGCGTCTTCCCCGCCCCCTCCCCGACGACCTGCCGGAACAGGTGCAGCTCCTGACTGGCATAGTCGAGGACGAAGTAGGTGTCGCGCTGGAACACCCGGATCTTGCGCAGCCGCTCTCCGCTCACCCGGCTCGCCGTGATGTTGGCGACGCAACCCGACGCAAACTCCAGCCGAGCGTTGGCGATATCCACCTGGTCCGAGACCACGGGGACGCCCACGGCGCTCACCGAAACCACCGGTGATTTGACCAGCATGAGGATGATGTCGATGTCATGGATCATGAGATCCAGCACCACGTCGACATCCGTCCCGCGGCCCGGGAACGGCCCCATCCGGTGCACCTCGATGAATGCCGGCTCCTGCACCGCCTTGGCCAGCGCCTGCACCGCCCCGTTGTATCGCTCGCTGTGACCGACCTGCAGGATTCGCCCCCGGCCCGCGGCAGCGGCGATCAGCTCCTCCGCCTCGGCCACCGTCTGCGTGATCGGCTTCTCCACCAAGACGTCGATCCCGGCCTCGAGCAGCGCCAGGGCGACCGCGTGATGAGATCCCGTCGGCACCGCCACGCTGACCGCGTCGACGCTCCCCACGAATCCTCGGTAATCGGCGGCCGTCGGGACCTTGAGCCGCCCTCCCACTTCCCGGCGTCGCGCCTCCGAGATGTCCGCCACGGCCACGAGATCTACCCCGGGCATCTCGGCATAGATGCGGGCATGGTGCTGCCCCAGGTGTCCCACCCCGACCACTGCCACCCTTACCTTCGACGCGCCGACGTCCATACTGTTCCCGACTCCATCAGGCGGCCACTATTCGGCCACCACGGCCAGGCCCAGTTCGTTCGCACCCGCCACGAAGACCTCCCGATCCACCAGCAGCGTCCTCCTCGCGTCCAGCGCCAGTGCGGTGGCACTGGCCTCCCGAAGCGCCCCCAGGGTCTCCGCCCCGATCGTGGGGAGGTCAAACCGGAGGTCCTGATCCGTCCGCGCCACCTTCACGACCACGACTCCTCCGCGGCCCAGCGCCCCGCCCCGGCGGATGGCGGCGTCCGTTCCTTCCACCGACTCCACCGCCACCACGGTCCCATGCTTCACAACCACCGTCTGGCCGATCCGAAGGCCGGCGATCTGGCGCGCGATCTGGCGCCCCAGGACGATGTCCTTCCGCTCCTGCGCGCTGGGACCACGCCGGGTCAGCACCCCGGCCTCGATCAGGAGGGGGCCCAGAAACGGCGGCGTCTCCAGGATTCGGATCCCTTCGCTCTCCACGCACGCCACGGTCGCCTCGAGCACGCTGTCCCCGCGCAGATCGCGCGCCTTGAGCAGGACGCGTGCGCCCAACAGATCGGGCCGGAGCTTGGAGAACAGGTGGGTGATCTCCACTTTGCCGAGCATCAGCGCGTCCGCCACCCCCTCGGAACGCAGGGCACGCACCGCGGCCCCCAGTTGTCCGAGCCTCACCCAGTGCATCGCATCGACATGCTGTGCGAGCTCCGGATCGGTCTCGCCGCGCACGCCAACCGCCACCACCCGCAAGCCGCGAGCGCGAGCCTCCGCGGCGGCCACGAATGGGAGGCGGCCGCCGCCCGCGATGATTCCGACGGCGTTCATAGCTGGCTACTTACTGATCCCGCGCCGGGACCGCTGGATGAACTCGACGAATCGCTGGACCTCGGGGAACGCACCACCCCCGATCGTAAGCTGTTCCAGCGCCTGTGAGGTGTTCAGCTCGGACTCGAAGACGATGCGGTAGGCCTCTTTCAAGGCCTGGAGGGCCTCCCGGGAGAGCCCGTGCCGTCGCAGCCCCACGACGTTGAGGCCGAAAGGCTTGGCACGGTTTCCCTGCGCCTTGACGAAGGGAGGAATGTCTTGCAGGACGGCGGAGCACGCGCCGACAAACGCGTACGCCCCGATCCGCACGAACTGATGGATGCCGGCCATGCCCCCGATGTTCGCGTGCTCGCCTATCTCGACGTGGCCGGCCAGCGAGGCAAGGTTCGCCATCACGACGTGCGGACCGACCAGGCAGTTATGAGCGATATGCACATAGGCCATGAGATAGGCATGGGCGCCGACCCTGGTCACCCCCTCCCCACCCGTGCTGGCCCGGTGGATGGAGGCGAACTCCCGGATGATCACCCGTTCCTCGATCACAACCCTGGTCGCCTCCCCGCCGTATTTGAGATCCTGCGGCGGGGCACCGATGATCACGTGCGATCCGATCTGGCAGTCGGGGCCGATCTCGCTCCAGCCCTCCAGAATCGTGTGACTGCCGACACATGTGCGCGCCCCGACCCGGACGTTGGCGCCAATGATCGCATACGGGCCGACGCTCACATCGGTGTCAAGCTCTGCCCCGGCCTCCACGACTGCCGTGGGATGCACCTCGGCCACGCGCTGCTCCTAGACCACGATCGGGCTGGGCGGCTGTGCCTCGGGGTCCCGGTCCACCGCGACCGCGCTCAATTCGGCCTCGACGGCCAGCTCTCCGTCCACCGTTGCTTCTCCTTTCATACGGCAGAACTGGCGGCGGAGCTGCAGAAACTCGACCTCGAAGCGGACCTGATCCCCTGGAACCACCGGCCGCCGGAAACGGGCCCGATCGATCCCCGTGAAGTACAGCACCTTCCGCTCGCCCTGCGCGTTCAGACTCCGCAGCAGAAGAAAGCCGCCGACCTGAGCCATACCCTCAAGCAGGAGGACTCCCGGCATGATGGGATGCCCGGGGAAGTGTCCCACGAAGAACGGCTCGTTGATGGTCACGTTCTTGATGCCGACCACCCGCTTTCCAATCTCCATCTCCAGGATGCGATCCACGAGGAGAAACGGGTACCGGTGGGGGAGCATCTCTTGGATTTCTTTCTGGCCGAACATGGGCTCCCTGGCTCCTTCAGCGCGCCAACCGCTCTTCCAGCGCCTTCAATCGCGATTCCAGCCCCCGCAGGGCCTTGACCAGCTCGGGCAATCGGGCGACCGTCGCAACCTGGCGCTTGAACTCCCGATGCGGGATGGCCGGCGACCCGAGAACGATGGAGCCTGCGGGGATGTCTTTGGTGACACCCGCCTGAGCCCCGACGATCACGTCGTCGCCGATGCTCACGTGATCCACCACACCGGCCTGCCCGGCCATTGTCACCCGGGAGCCGATCCGAGCGCTCCCGGAGATCCCCACCTGGCCGGTGATCACCGTGTCTTGACCGACCTGCACGTTGTGGGCAATATGCACCAGGTTATCGAGCTTCGTGCCGCGGCCGATGCGCGTCTCTCCCAGCGTGGCGCGATCGATCGCCGTGTTGGCCCCGATCTCGACGTCGTCCTCGAGGACCACGCGGCCGACCTGGGGAATCTTGACGTAACGGGCCCCGTCGCGCGCAAACCCGAACCCGTCCGCCCCCACCACGGCGCCGCTGTGGACCGTCACCCGATCCCCAAGCCGCGTGCCATCTCGCAATGATACCTGGGAAAAGATCCGGCACTCGCGGCCGACCCGGGAATTCGTCCCCACGAAGACCTGGGCCTCCAGCACCGTCCCCGGGCCGATTTCGACCCCGGCCTGCACGACGCAGAGCGGACCGATCGAGGCCTGAGGGTCGATGCGGGCGTCCGCCGCCACCACCGCCGTGGGATGGATTCCAGGCGGCGCAGCGGCTGAGGGATGGAAGACGGCCAATGCGCGCGCCAAGGCCAGATAAGGATTGGAGGTCCGCAAGGTGGGACGGCCGGAAGCGGGAAGCCCCTCCGCCACGATCGCAGCGGCCGCGGGCGTGTCCCGGAGACAAGTCAGATAGCGCTCCTCCGTGACGAAGGTGAGATCCTCTGGGCCCGCGTCTTCCAGCCCGCGGACGCCACGGATCTCGATACCCGCGTCCCCCTCCAGCTTGCAGCCGAGCCGCTCTGCCAACTCTCCGAGCCGCACACTCGCCCCCAGATCCCCCCCCTGGTGGGAAGTCCCGACACCCCATCCGGAGAGCGCCGCCTGGCCCCCCGGACAGCCGGTTCTTTACTTGCCCTTCGCGTCAAACCGCTTGACGATCTCGGCGGTCAGATCGACCGCCCCAGAGCTATATACGATGCTGTTCCGCTCGAAGACCAGGCTGTACCCCTGATCTTTCCCGTATTCCTGAATGACGATGAAGATCTCGCGGGTTGTCTCCATCTCCGTTTCTCGCAACCGCTTCTCGAAATCCCGCTGGGCGTCTTCCGCCATGCGCCGGACGTCGCGGATCTTGCGCTGGAGCGCCTCCGACTTCTCCCGCTTGGCCTGCTCGCTCAGCACCGGAGCCTGCTTCTCGAATTCCGTCTGGAGCTTGACGATCTCTTGCTCCTTGCCCTGAAACTCTTTTTGACGCCCGCCCAGCTCCTGATCCAGCTTCTGCTTCAACGCCACGCCCCGCTGGGACTGATTCAGCACCTGCTGCACGTCGACGACGCCGATCTTCAGCCCCTGCGCCTGGGCAGCCCAACTCGTCACCCCCCACCCCAGGAGGAGGATCAGGCTCGCACCCCACATCATCACCCATCGCCTTGCACGCCCCATGTTCACGATGCGCCTTCCTCCTCTCGCTTACACATACAATGGCACTCCTGCGGCACCCCTCGCCGCGGATGCCTCGCAGCACACCACGTCATCCCCAAAGAGAACTGGTCCGGGACGGGATCCATCCTCCAGCGGAACGCGCGCGGAATCTCTCTCAGAACGAGCTCCCAGCCGTAAAGGCGATGACCCCTGCCTTCTCCCCCTGCTGCGGCGAGAGGTTGAACCCATACTCCAGACGGATCGCACCGAGTGGCGACATGAAGTGCAGTCCAAGACCCGCCGCCCGGTACATCCGTTTCGTGAAAAGATCTCCGAACGTGGACTCCTCGCCCAGGTTGTTGCCAATGTCGAAGAACACCACGCCCCGCATCCGCAGCTGCTCGTAAAGCGGGAACAGGATTTCGGTGTTCGTATACCACGCCTTATTGCCCCCGGTGGCACCGTCGGTTGTCGGATCCTTGGGGCTGATCGTAAAGTTCCTGAAGCCGCGAATCGTGCTGATACCCCCTAGGAAGAAACGCTCCTGGGCGGGGAGGTTTGAGGTCGACCCGAAGGAATCCCCATAGAGCAGGCTGCCCCGGATGTGCCCCACGAGTTTCCACCAGATCGGCCAATACTGAGACGAATCCGCCGCCAATTTGTAGAAGTTGTTGTCGAAGCCGAGAAATCCGCCCGCGTAGCTGGCGCTCAGGCTCGTCAGGTTCCCACGCGTCGGCTGGCTGAAGTTGTCGCGCGTGTCGCGCGACAGGGTGCCAGTAATGGAACTGGTGACCGATTCGCCTCCGTTCTGTAAAGCCTGCTGCACGATGATGTACGGGGCATCGGTCGTCAGGTCCTTGATCTTCACCTGTTCGATGAGGTACCCGGCCGACCCGAAGACCCGCTCGAAGAGGAGGTGGCCCACCGTCATCGTCCCCCCGAGGGTATCCGTATTGAAGCCCTGGTTCGTCTGGTAATTGGTCTTGGTGAGGAACCCGCGCGTGTCGAACGTGAAGTTGCTATCGAGGAAGTGCGGATCGCTGTACTGGAGATTCCCCCGATCCGCGCTCTGGCCGATCTGAGCCCCCAGGGAAAGCCGCTTCCCCAACCCGAAAAGGTTGCCCTGCGAGATGGTCGCCACGCCGATCGCGCCGTCCACCGAACTGAATCCGCCGCCGATGGTGAAGGCCCCGGTAGATTTCTCCTTGACGTCCACCACCAGATCGACCTTGTCCGGGGACGTGACGCGCCGCGTCTCGATCTTGACGGGATCTTCGAAGAAGCCCAGGTTCTGCAGATTCTGCCGGCTGGCCCGAAGGAGGGCGCTATTGAAAACGTCTCCCTCCACCATCAGGACCTCTCGCCGGATGACCTTGTCCCGCGTCCGCAAGTTGCCGGTGATCTCGATCCGGTTGATGAAGGCCTGCTGCCCCTCGGCGATCTCCATCGACACGCTGACCGTGGTGTCGCTGCGCTGGACGTCGGTCACCGGAGCCACATCGGTGAAGAGATAACCGTGTTCCGAGTAGCGGTCCGTGATCGCGACCACGTCGGCCTGCAGTCGCTCCCGGCTGAAGATCCCGCCCGGCATAAGGGTCATCAGCCGGCGGATCTCACCTTCCGGGAAGAGCTTGTTCCCGCCGATGGTCAGCGTGCTGATCCGATACTGCGGGCCCTCGCCGACCCGGATCGTGATCACCAGGCTCTTCTTCGCCTGGTTTATCTCGATCTCCGGCTCTTCCACGGCGATGTCGAGAAATCCGTTGTCCAGATAGTAGGAGCGGATCCGATCCAGGTCCCGCCGCAGTTCTTCTCGCTTCAAGGTGCCACCGAAGAACCAGAGGAAGAGCTCCGAGGTCTGCAGCTTACTTTTGATGTCCTTCTCTTTCAGGTAGCTGTTACCAACGATCCGGATCTCTCCGATATCGTACTTGTCCCCTTCGACGACGGTGAAAGTGACCGTCATCTCCTGGGGAGAGATTCGCTCCTCGCTCGCGTCGACCTGGGCCCGATAGTAGCCTTCCTCCTCGTAGAACAGTCGGATCTTGTCCGCGTTCTTGCGCAGCGCCCCTGGGGGAATGATGGATCCCTCCACCAGATCGATCTTGCTCCGGATCTTTTCTTCTGTGAGCTTCTTGTTGCCGACAAGCTTGATGGTTTGGATACTCGGCTTTTCCTGCAAAGAGAAGATGATCTTGAGGCCGCCCTCAAAAATATCCGCGTTGACGACGATGTCCTCGAAGTACCCCAGGCTGTAGAGCGACTTGATGTCTTCCCGCACCGTCTCCGGCGAATAGGAATCGCCCACCCGGGTCTTGAGCTTGAACCGGACCGTCGCTTCTTCGACCTTCTTGGCCCCCACCACGTCAATCTGGGTGACCATGGGCTGGTCCTGCGCCCCCACCCCCAACGGGAAGGCCCAGAGCGCCAGACAGGTCGACAGGAGGGACAAGAGCAGGAGTCGTTGTAGTGGTGCCGCGGACCCGGGAGACTGTGGATGAATGGCCATATTTTCTGCGTCCAACCTGCGAGAGATAAACGCCGACGGACGTTACCATCATCCCCCCCAAATGCCAAGAAAAAATTGCCCACGGAGGGGCAATTTTTCCTGGCAATCGAGGGCGGGCACCCTCAGCCTATGATGCGGCTTCGACCGTCTCGCCCACTTCGAAGAGCAGCCCTGTCCCCTCTCCCTTTCGAATCCGGATCACGCCCCCCTCCGAGAACCGGCCCCGGAGGACTTCCTCCGCTAGCCCGTCCTCCACGAGCCGCTGGATAGCCCGGCGTAAGGGGCGCGCCCCGTAATTGGGATCGAATCCCTGTTGGATCAGGAACTGCTTCACCTCGTCGTCCACCCGGAGGCTCATCTGCTTTTCCTTGAGCTGGTCCTGCAACCGCTGCAGCATCAGCTCGACGATCTTCCGCATGTGTTCGATGGTCAGCGGGTGGAAGACGGTCACCTCGTCGATCCGGTTCAAGAGCTCCGGATTGAACGCGCGCTTGAGCTCGTTCAGCACCGTCTCGCGCATCTTCTCGTAGGAGTGGGCCTCGTTTCCCTCCTTGGCAAATCCCAGATTGGTGTGCAGCGTGAACTGCCGGGTCCCGAGGTTGGACGTCATGATCAGAATCACGTTCCGGAAGTCCACCATCCGCCCGTAGCTGTCGGTCAGCCTGCCGTCCTCCAGGATCTGGAGGAGGAGGTTGAAGACTTCGGGGTGCGCCTTTTCGATCTCGTCCAAGAGCACGATCGAGAACGGCCGCCGCCGCACCTTCTCCGTCAGTTGCCCCGAGTCGTCGTACCCGATGTACCCGGGAGGCGCGCCGATCAACCGGGATGTCGAGAAGCGTTCCATATATTCGGACATGTCCACGCGAATGAGGGCGTCCTCCGTGCCGAACAGAAACTCGGCCAGGGCCTTGGCCAACTCGGTCTTGCCCACCCCGGTGGGACCGAGGAAGATAAAGGAGCCCACCGGGCGGTTCGGGTTCTTGACCCCCGCCCGCGATCGACGGATAGCGCGGGAAACCGCCGTGATGGCCTCCTCCTGGCCGACGACGCGTTTCCCGAGCTCCGCCTCCATGCGCAAGAGGCGTTCCGACTCCGCCTCTTCCAGCTGCTGGAGCGGAATCCCGGTCCACTTGGACACCACGTGGGCGACATCCTCGGCCGTGACCGTCGTCTTCGACTTGGAGCGCTGTTCCTTCCACTCCACCTTCCGCTCCTCGAGGTCGACCCGTTGCTTTCGCTCGGTGTCGCGCAGCCGAGCCGCCACCTCGAAGGCCTGGGTGCGGATGGCGTCTTCCTTCTGAACCCGCAGCCGCTCCACCTCGTTCTCCATCTCCCGCAGCTCCGGGGGAAGCGTCATCCCCTTGAGCCGCGCGCGCGCCCCGGCCTCGTCGATCACGTCGATCGCCTTGTCGGGGAGAAAACGATCCGCAATGTACCGCTGCGACAGCCGCGCCGCAGCCACCACGGCCTCTTCGGTGATGAGGGCCTGGTGGTGCGTCTCGTAGCGATCCTTGATCTCGCGCAGGATGCGAATGGTCTCATCCACGCTGGGCGGGCCGACGTGGATCGCCTGAAAGCGTCGCTCCAGCGCGCGGTCCTTCTCCACGTACTTCCGGTACTCTTCCGTGGTGGTGGCCCCGATGCACTGGAGTTCGCCCCGCGCCAGCGCCGGCTTCAGCATGTTGCTGGCGTCGATCGCCCCCTCAGCCGCGCCCGCCCCCACCAGCGTGTGCAGCTCGTCGATGAACATGATCACGTTGTTGGCCTGCTGGATCTCCTTCACCACGGCCTTCAGCCGCTCCTCGAACTGTCCGCGGTACTTGGTTCCCGCCACCATGCCGGCCAGGTCGAGCTGAACCACGCGCTTCTTGAGCAGGGTCTCGGGGACGTTGTTGGAGATGATCCGCAGCGCGAGCCCCTCGACGATGGCGGTCTTGCCCACCCCCGCCTCGCCGATCAGCACCGGGTTGTTCTTCTTCCGCCGGCTCAGCACCTGGATGACCCGCTCGATCTCCGCATCCCGCCCGATGACCGGGTCCAGCTTGTCCTGGCGCGCCATCGCGGTGAGATCCACCCCGAACTCATCCAGCGCCGGCGTCCGCGTGGAGGTCGTCTGCTTGGACGCCTGCTCGCCGAGCAGTTCTTGTGCCTGCGTCTTGGCCGCCGCGACGCTCACACCGAAGTCGCGCAGGACCAGCGAGGCGATCCCTTCCCCCTCGCGGATCAGGCCGAGGAGGAGATGCTCGGTGCCGATGTAGTTGTGGCTGAGCGAGCGCGCCTCGGAGATCGCGTACTCCAGGACCTTCTTGGCTTGGGGAGTGAAGGGAATCTCGCCCGCCGGCGAGAACTCCGTCCCCACCGCCACGACCTTCTCGATCTCGGCTTTGAGGGCGGAGATGCTCACGTTCAGCTTCTTCAGGATAGCGACGGCCAGTCCGTCCCCCTCCCGGATCAGGCCGAGCAGGAGATGCTCGGTGCCGACAAAGTTATGCCCCAGCCGAATGGCCTCTTCCCGGGCCAGGATGATGACCTTCCGCGCGCGCTCGGTAAATCGTTCAAACATGCCTCGCTCCTAGTTAGTCCGACCGCCATCCTCGCCGGGCGACTCAAGAACCAATGGCCCGGCGATCTGAATTACTGGTGAGAGTATAGCCGACCATCGAGGGGACGGGAAGGGCCAAATCGGAAGGCACGGAGAAGCAAGCATCTGGGCAAGCCTGCGATTTGGCGGTACAGCAACGAGAGATCGGACATCTTGGCCCTCGGCGTCTAGTTGCCGAATCGCCCACTCGCCCGCTATTCCACCATGCGCCCGTCCAGCATCCGCAGCACCCGGTCGGTTCGCCGGGCCAGCTCCTCGTTGTGCGTGATCAGGATACAGGTCAACCGCGTCTCCCGGTTGAGTTCCCGCAGGAGCTCGAAGACCTCTTCGCCGGTCTTGCTGTCCAGATTCCCGGTCGGCTCGTCCGCCAGGAGGACGGCCGGCTCCCCGACCAGGGCGCGGGCGATGGCGACCCGCTGCTGCTCCCCGCCGGACAGCTCCCCGGGGCGGTGACGCAACCGCCCCGACAACCCCACCCGACCGAGCAGGGCGGCCGCCCGCTCACGGGCCGCCGCCTGGGTC
>JAPLLC010000289.1:17771-21216 GCA_026387775.1 Candidatus Methylomirabilota bacterium
GAACTCCGGGAGAAGATGGTGGAACTGAAAAACGAAGCCAGCGTGTCGGTTGCGGAAGCGGGCCAGCGCCAGATCCGTCAGCTCCGCCAGGTTGGTCTCGCCATAAGAGATCTTCCCACCGGTCGGCCGCTCTAGCCCGCCGAGCAGATGGAGGAGCGTGCTCTTCCCCACGCCCGATGGGCCGGCGATCGACACCAACTCGCCGGCCGCGACGGCGAGGCTGACCCCCTTGAGCACCTCCACCCGCTCCCCGTCCCGGGCAAAGCTCTTTGTCACATCCTGTGCGACGATGGTCTCACTCATGACTCTCGGCGATCAACAGCCCCTCTCCCCTCACGTCTCTCGACTCTCGGCTCTCCACTCGCGGCTCTCCCGTCTCGGCTCTCGTCTCTCGTCTCTCGGCTCTCGGCTCTCGTCTCTCGGCTCTCGTCTCTCGGCTCTCGTCTCTACTCATACCGGATCGCCACCACCGGATCCACCGCCGCCGCTTGTCGCGACGGCAGGATCGTGGCCAAAAGACTGATCAACAGCGACGTGATGGAGATCGCCACCACGTCCGGCCAGAGCACCCGGGCGGGAAGCTTGTCCAGCAAGTAGACGTCCTGGGGGAACGCCTTGAATCTGAAGAGCCACTCGATCGCGGCCACGATGGGGTCCAGGTTGTGCGCGATCAGGAGCCCCAGCAGGAGCCCAAGCGCCGTGCCCGCCGCCCCGATGACCAATCCTTGAACGATGAAGATCCCCATGATGCTGCCCCGCGTGGCCCCCATGGATTTCAGGACGGCAATCTCCTTGCGCTTCTGCATCACCAGCATGACCAGCGTGCTGATGATCCCGAAGGCGGCCACCAGGACGATCATGGTCAGGATCACGAACATCACGATCCGCTCGACCCGAAGCGCCGAAAAGAAGTTCCGATTCAGTTCCATCCAGGTCCGTGTGAAGTAGGGAAACTTCAGGCGATCGCGGATGGCCTGCGCCACCTCGGATGCCTGGTAAATGTCCCGGACTCGGACCTCCAGACCCGTCACGCTGGGCCCCATCCGGAAGAGCGACTGCGCCGCGGGGATGCTGATCATCGCCAGCTTGGAGTCAAATTCCGCGAAGCCCACCTGAAAGACGCCCGCCACCGTGAACCGGCGCAGGCGGGGAACGACGCCCAGCGGGGAGAGATCTCCGCCACCCCGACCCCGAGCGTGGCCGCCAGGTTCGCCCCCAACAGGATGCCTTCCAGGGGAAAGACCGGCCGGGGGCTCTGCATCGCAGCCGCCAACTCGCCCGCGGCGCTCTTGAGCGTCTTGCGGAAGTCGGTTGCCTCGAGGGCGCTGGCCAGGTCGATGCCGCGCAGCACCGTCCCCGCCGTCCGGCCCGCCGCAGTGAGGAGGACTTCGCTATAGGTGAACGGGGAGACGGCGGTGACCCCGGGCACCTGCCGCACCGCCGCCAGCGCGGCCGCCGGGTCCTCGATCGCATGCTCGCCGTAGCGCAGGACCCAGATGTGTGCGTTGGTGCCGAGGATCTTGTTGCGCAGGTCGAACTCGAAGCCGCTCATCACGGCCATCACCACGATCAGCGCCATCACGCCGACCGCCACGCCCGCCGTGGAGATCACCGAGATGACCGAGACGGAGCGCTGTCGCCGCTTCGCTCGTAGGTAGCGCAGGCTGATGAAAATCTCGTAGGGAACCGACCAGGCCGTCCACATCTTACACCTGCGGGGCGGCCGGCTTCGCGGGAGCCGAAGGGCTCTCGCCCGACCTGGCCTCGGGCCGGAGCAGCGGGAAGAGGATCACGTCCCGGATCGACGGGGAATCGGTGAGGAGCATCACCAACCGGTCGATCCCGATCCCCTCGCCGGCCGTGGGGGGCAGCCCGTACTCCAGCGCCCGCAGGAAGTCCTCGTCCACATACTGGGCCTCCTCGTCGCCGGCCTCCCGGGCCTTGGCCTGGGCCTCGAACCGGCGCCGCTGCTCGCGCGGGTCGTTCAGCTCGGTGTAGGCGTTGGCCACCTCCATGCCGGCGATGTACAGCTCGAAGCGCTGGACGAAGCGCGGATCGTCGGACCGGGCTTTGGCGAGCGGGGACAGCTCGGCCGGAAAGTCGGTGATAAAGGTGGGCTGGATACATTTCCCTTCGCCTACGGCCTCGAACAACTCCATCAGAAGCTTGGCCCACCCCCATGCCGGATTGACCGGAATCCCGCGCGTCTCTGCGGCATGCCGCAGTCCCTCGGCGGTCTTGACCTCCTCGGCGGAGAGGCCGCCCAGCTCGGCCAGCGCCTCCTCCACCGAGAGGCGTCTCCAGGGCGGGGCAAAGCTGATCTCCTGCCCCTGGAAGGTCACCCGGTCGCTCCCGCAGGCCACCCGGACCACCTGCGACAGCAACTCCTCCGTGAGCACCATGAGATCCTGGTAGTTCGCGTAGGCCTGGTAGAACTCCAGCATCGTGAACTCGGGGTTGTGGTGGGTCGAGAGCCCCTCGTTCCGGAAGTTCCGGTTGATCTCGTAGACGCGCTCCAGCCCCCCGACCACGCACCGTTTGAGGTAGAGCTCGGGCGCGATCCGCAGGTACAGATCCATGTCGAGGGCGTTGTGGTGCGTGATGAAGGGGCGTGCCGTGGCCCCGCCCGGGATCGACTGCATCATCGGCGTCTCGACTTCCAGGAAACCGCGCGCGTCGAAGAAGCGCCGCATCTCGGCGATGATCCGAGCTCGGCGGCGGAATGTCTCCGCCACCGGGGCGTTGGCGATGAGGTCCACGTAGCGCTGACGGTAGCGCACCTCCACGTCGGAGAGACCGTGCCACTTGTCCGGCAGCGGGCGGAGCGACTTGGCGAGCAGGGTGAGCCGCGCGACCTGCACCGTGATCTCGCCCGTCTTGGTCCGGAAGAGCCGCCCCTCCACTCCCAGGAAGTCCCCGACGTCCAAGCGCTTGAAGAGGGCGTAGGCCGATTCCCCCACGTTGTCCAGTCGGACGTAGATCTGGATCTTCCCCGTCCGATCCTGCAGGTGGGCGAAGGAGGCCTTGCCGTGTCCCCGCAGCGAGAGCATCCGGCCCGCCACGGCCACCTCGGGCAGGCCGGCCAGCGCCGCCTCGTCGGACCCACCGTGCGCCGCGATCAGGTCGCCGATCGGGTGGCTGACGCGGAAGCTGCTCGGGAAGGGATCGACCCCTTCGCCCGCAAGCTCGTCGAGCTTTTGCAGCCGCTCGCGCATAAATGTCGTGATCTCGTCCACACCGCCTCCAGTCTGCCGGTGAGCCGGGCGATTATAGGGAGGGGGTCCAGGGGTGTCAAGGCGGCATCGACCGGCTTCCCCAACACGCCCGTCTTAGAACCTATCCGTGAATAACGATTGTCTGTCGAAACACGATGAGTGCACACGCGAGCTCCAGGAGCGCCACGTGACTGACGCGCAACTTCTCGAAACGGACCAGCAGCTTCCGG
>JAPLLC010000182.1:0-380 GCA_026387775.1 Candidatus Methylomirabilota bacterium
ACCGTGGTCCGCCTTGAGCCGTTAAGCGAGCAAGATATTCACGACATCGCTAGTGACGTCCTTTCGGATGCTGGTACATTCATCGCTGAAGCCAAGAGACGAGGGCTCTACGAATTCCTCGTCAATCCTCAGACCCTGCAGTTGATCCTTGCGGCAGTTTCTGCGAATGCATGGCCTACCACGCGAGCCGAACTGTACCGAGAGGGCGTGCGGATCCTCGCACGCGAGATGAACCCGGAACACCTCGACTTCCTTGGCGCAAGTGTCAGCGCCGAGAACATCTTGAACGCATGCGGGTATCTATGCGCAGTGCACCTTTGCGCTGGAACTGCTGGTATATCCTTGACCGACGACCACGGCAGCACTGACTTTCCGTACGT
>JAPLLC010000182.1:454-28663 GCA_026387775.1 Candidatus Methylomirabilota bacterium
CCAGGCAATCGAGAGGTGTTTGCGATCGCCATTCGCCGAAGGGTGTTCCAGGCAGAGGGAGCAAGCCTGGTGCGCCCGATTCACCGAACCGTCGCGGAATATCTCGCCGCAAGTTACCTTGCCCGGCAACTGAAAGGCAGCCTGGGTCTCGGGCGCGTCCTCGCGCTCATCACCGGTTCAGATGGAGGTACGCTGTCTGACCTCCGCGGTCTCTACGCTTGGCTCGCTTGTCTTTGCCCCCAGGTCGCCGAGACTCTTATACCGAGGGATCCGTTGGCGGTCGTGCTCTACGGTGATCCAGCAGCGCTCTCAACTTCCATAAAGACCCTCATCCTGAAATCTCTAGCCGATTTGTCTCTGGCGAACCCGTGGTTCCGTTCCGAGGATTGGTCTTCTAGGCCATTTGGAGCTCTCTCCACTCCGGAGATGCAGCCAGCGTTCCGGAGAATGCTTTCCGACCCTTCTCAGCACCCGGTTTTTCTCACCTGTGTCCTAGATGCCATCGCGAACGGTCCAACCCTGCCCCAGTTGGGCGATCTGCTCTTGTCCATCGCCTCGGATGCCGCCAGGCCCGAATTCGTCCGGGAACATGCAATCTCCGCCTTTTACAACGCCTGTCCAGAAAGGGCAACAGATCTCAAGGGTCTGCTGGATTCCATACATCGCGGCGAGGTGCCAGATCCGACCTGTATCCTTCGGGGTGACCTCCTCGACCTGCTCTACCCCAATGTTGTTCCCCCAGAAGGCATCGCCACCTACCTAGTCGATGAGCCGGAAAGCCATGTGACCTCCTACACAATGTTCGTGTCCCGCGAACTCGTCGACCGCTCTTCACTGGATGCGTTGCCTGCGCTTCTCGATGCCCTCAGCACGCGGGCCAACAGACCCCACCAAGCCCGGAAGCTCATCTGGACTGATTCGGTTGCACGCCTTATTCTCAAGCTGCTCACGCATCGTGGAGAGGATGTTGAACCTGCTGTAGTTTACGATTGGCTGGGCAAGACGGTCGATCACCACGGAGAACCGATCCCTGATCGCGAGGACTCCGGACCGATACGCGAGTGGCTCGACGGCCATCCGTCGCTCATTCAGCAGCTGTTTTCATATTGGGTCGCGACCACTCCTTTCACTAGTCCTGCCCGTGAAGAGCACCATTTCTGGCGACGCCTGTATGGTGCTAAGCCGCCTGACGGATTTCCTCGCTGGTTGTGCGATCTGGCTCTTGCTGAGAGCCGGCCCCATGTCGCCCACTTCCTGTTCCGTTTGTCCGTACAGTTCAGCACGATACACAATCGTGGCGACGGCTTGACCCTCGACGAACTCTTCGCTTTGGCAGAGCGGAATCCCGCGTTCCGTTCGGATCTAGACGCAGAATTGGCGTGGGAGATTCCAGACTGGCGAATCGAGGAGGCGCTCGCAAGAGAGAAGCGCGCACGCAATGCAGAGGAGCGTCGGCGCCGGAATGTGGATACGCTCCAAAGCAATATTGCCGGTATTCAAACGGGATCAGCGGTTGGTCTCCTCAGGTTCCTCGCCCAGCTCTATTTTGGGCTCTCCATCAATGTTGACCGTGATCTCGAACCCGAAGACCGCCTCGCTGCTGAGACGAGTGTGGGCGTTGCCGCGATCGCCCGCGAGGGATTCCTTTCGGTCTTGCAGTTGTCAAGCATCCCGACCCCTCGACAGATTGCGGAAACGCACTACCAGGCGAAAGAGCACTCGAGCCGCTTGGCTCTTCTTGCGGGAGTTGACCTTCTTGCACGAGAGCGGGTCCTCTGGCATTCTTCTATGTCGGTGACACCAGCCCCCAGCCAGATTGGATGAAGAGACTCGTCACCGAGCGCCCCGACCCTTCCGCTAGAGCACTTCGCTCCTTCTGGAGCGTTTGTCTGAGAAGGCAGTCACAACATGTTCCCGGAATCTACGACCTCGTAGAGGAACATATGAGCGCAGTTGCTCGCACGACAGCTCTCCCGCTGCTCCACAAATTCCCCACTTGTCGAGAAGAGCCGCTGCGGGTGCTCTTGCGCGCCGCTGTCAATACTTCCTCTGCGGCTTCTGTCTTCTCTCTCGCTCGTCAGGTTCTCCGGCGATCCTCTGTGCGTGGTATACAGCGGATACTCTGGATGGCCACGGCCTTCGCTCTTCAGCCCGATACGTACACGCGAGGCATCACCAGGTATGCGGCGCAGCGACGCGTTGAGGAGGGTGCGTCTCTTGTGACATACCTCCAGCCTTCGTTTATGGACACTCATCGCCCTCCTCACGTTCTCAGCGTCCCGGCGATAGCTAAGCTAATTCGACTGTTTGGTCCGGTGTTTCCTCCCACGCCTGATTGGTTGGAACAAGACGCTCGAAGCAAAGGGGCTGGTTCGGTCCAATCCTTGATTGAACGCCTCAAGAAAGAACCGGCAAGCAAGGCTTCTTTGGCTCTGACATCACTCCGAGACGATCCGAAGCTACATAAGTGGAGAGAGTATTTGGGCCACGCAGTTGCAGAGCAGGCGCGACACCGCCGGGAGATTGAGTTCAGGTACCCGGAACTGCCTTGGGTGATCGAGACGCTCCGAAATGGAAAGCCGGCCAATGCGAGAGACCTTCAATCCTTACTCCTGGACGAACTTCGCGTGCTTCATGAGAGATTACGCCATGGCCCCACCGACGGCTACAAGACCTTCTGGAACGTCGATGCACACCAGAGGCCCGTGGCCCCAATGCCTGAGGAGTTCTGCCGAGATAGACTCATCGACCTGCTGCAGCCATTGATGACCCATTTCGATGTCACACTGGAGCCCGAAGGACACCATGCGCAGGACAAGCGTGTGGACATCAAGTGCCTTGCCACACAAGTGAACATTCCTCTCGAAATCAAGCGCCACTACCACCGTCAACTTTGGACGGCTCCAGTCAACCAACTCAAGAAGCTGTATACCCAAGATCCCGGAGCCCAGGGGCGAGGGATTTACTTGGTCCTTTGGTTTGGATTGAACGTAAAACGGTTGCCACAAATCCCTGCTTGCCTCAGGCACCTTGCACTCATTCGGACTCCTCAAGAACTCGCACGCGCGCTCCGTCTAGCGCTCCCGGGGGCTGATCGCGATCTAATTGAGGTCGTGGTGTTTGATTGTTCAGTTCCTCGCTCACGAAAGGGATCGAAAGGATAGTAATGGGGGACGCTGCTTCTTTCGTTTCCTTTCTCACTTCGCAATCCGTGGTTGACGCAGTGTCCTTCTCCACGTCGGCTCTGGGGACCGTTTTCGCGATCCTTGATGTGGAGACGGTCAGGGAGAGCCCGAGCTCCGTTACGAGAGGCACCACGAGTTGCGCTCGCAGTGCCCGGGGCCAGCGTTGCGGATATGTTCGCGCCCGCCCCCCGCTCTCCGTCGCAGAGTGCGCCGTCGGAGTTATTCCACTCCGTCAACAAAGTCCCACATTGCGACGGTGTGGGAGGGGGGAGCCGCGAGGCTTCCCCCTATCCCGATTAGACTTTCAGATTCCAGAAAGGTAGAATAGATTCGATCTCGCGCAGCAGGAAGTCCAGCAGGACGGGGGGGGTACACAGCTATGAGGAATGAATTCACGGCGGTTCTCGAGCGGGACGGAGACTGGTGGATTGCCTATTGTCCGGAGATTCCCGGGGCGAACGGGCTCGGGAAGACGAAGGAGGAGGCCCGTCAAAGTCTTGCGGATGCCATCGCGCTGATCTTGGAAGATCGTCGGGAGGATGGGCTCCGGGGGGCGCCTCCGGATGCCGAGCGTGAGACGCTGGTCGTGACGTGAAGCGAAGTGCGCTGTTGCAGCACCTCCGCAAACACGGTTGCCACCTCAAACGTGAAGGACACTCCCACTCCCTCTGGATGAATCCCTCCACTGGCGCGATTGAGGCAGTTCCAAGACACGCCGAGCTCCCCAATCTTCTCGCACGAAAGATCTGCCGGAACCTCGCGGTGCCGGAACCATGAGAGTGTAATGGGACGTGGGGACGCTGAGGTGCCCCGCGAACTGCGCTCGCATCGCCCGGGGCCAGCGCTGCGGCTGTGTTCGCGCGCACCCCGCTCTCCGCCGCGGGGCGCGACATCAGAGGTCTTCTGCTCCGTCAACACGGTCCAGCATTACAAAGCCCACCTCCTCCTGGCCGCGCTTTCAAGTTGCCTCGGAACCGCTCCCCACTATTTCACCCGGTGTCCCCAACGTGGGTCGGACCACGCGGGCGGTAGAATCTCCAATAGGCAAGCAGATTGCTTGTCAGGAACGCGGCCTCCATAAGGGTGGCCACTGGTGTTGAGGCGAGGAAATTATGGACAAGCCAGAGCGCATTGCCGAGCATAAGGAGGATGCGCATGGTTCTGCCTTCCGATTGGAAGCTACCATAGGTTCCCAGGAGGACGGCAGCCAGCGCCAGGAGGCTGAGTAGACTCGTGAAGGTGACCAGGAACGCACCAAGCGAGAGGATCAGGAAGAGGTACATCAATTTACGGTTCGTCGAGATGATCGCCGTGAGGAAGCGAAGCCCGATGAGGAGCAGCAGAACGGCGGGACCCGGTCTCCCCAGCAGGAGGAAATGGGAAGAATTGAAGAGCGTGAGGAAGAACAGACACAGAAGGACCGAGCGCCGCTCCTTGAACTGGAACGAGACCACCCCAAACGCAAAGGCGATGCTTGCGAGGACTTGGGAGAGGGCAAAGGCGCTCATGATTCCGCACGGCTCCACGCGTGCCTGGTCGACACTGGCAACCGCTTTCGCGATCCTTCAGCAGGATACGCCTTCAGCGCTTAGCCAGAAACGTATCGCGCTCTGCAAGTAGCTTCTCCACCGACTGGATGAGGTCCGGGGAGAGCATCTTGGTGGCCGCGTCGGCGGTCTCTTCGATTTGCTCCGGCCGGCGCGCCCCTACGATCGCCGAGGTCACTTCCGGGCGGCGGAGGACCCAGGCCAACGCCAATTCGGCCACGGTCATCCGGTGCTCCCGGGCCAGCCCCTCCAACCCCCGGATCAACTCCAGGTTCGCCCCCAGTTGCGGCTCGGCGAACATGGGATCGTTCCGGCGGTGATCATCCGGCGAAAGGTTCTTCATCCGCTCCAGCGAGAACTTGCCGGTCAGCAATCCCTTCTGCATCGGGCTATAGGGAATCACACCGATCCGATGCTCTGCACAGAACGGCAGGATCTCGGACTCGATCTCGCGGCGCAGCATGCTGTAGGGCGGCTGCAGCGAGGCGATGGGGTGGATTGCCTGCACCCGCTTCATCTGCTCCACGCTGAAATTGGACACGCCGAGGTATCGGACCTTCCCCTCTTTGACGAGCTGGGCCATGGCATCCCAGCCCTCTTCGAACTCTTCTTCCGGCTGGGGCCAGTGGATCTGGTACAGGTCGATCACGTCGACGCCGAGGCGCCGCAAGCTCGCCTCCGCTTCCTCCCGCACGCTGGCCCTGCACAGCCGGCTGTAGATGTTCCCGTCGCCGTCCCACCGCCTCCCGCACTTGGTGGCGATGCGGGGCTTCCGGCTGCATCGCTTCAGCGCCGCTCCGACCACCTCCTCGGAATGGCCAAGGCCATAGACCGGGGCCGTATCGATCCAATTGACCCCCAGCTCCACCCCTCGGACGATGGCGCGGATCGAGTCCTCGTCATCCTGAGGGCCCCAACTGAACTTCCACCCGCTGCCGCCGATGGCGAAGGACCCCAACCCGATGACGGAGAATTGAAGGTCGGTGTAGCCGAGCTGCTTGGTTCTCATCCCTGAATCCTTTCTGCGGAAGTTGGACGCGCGGCCAGGCGCGCCGACATGTGGGGCCGACATTTCCGTAGAGTAGAGCGCTGATCACCCGAGTGACGCAGCGAACAGTCGAGGAACTCGCCCCCGAACCGGGGGCACCACACCAGCGCTCCCCAGGGCTTGTGAAGAAATCTCATTTGCGGGAGCCGTGGGATCTACCGGCTCGTCGTCCAATCCGCCTGACCCGCCGAAAATCCCCCCCTCGCCCCCCTTTGGCAAAGGGGGGGGTGGGGGGATTTACTCGTGCGTCGAGGTCATATCCGGGCGGATGTGAGCCGTCCTACCACTGGGTCCACTGGGTGCCCGTGGGATCTTTTCACAGGCTCTCAGACTCCCCCCTCGTCGCTCACAACGCCTTCGTCATGAGTTCGGCAATCAAGCGCCCATAGCTCGCCGCGTCCGGCAATTGGCTGCCTTCGGCAAGCAGCGCTTGTCCATACAGGAGCCGGGCGTAGTTCTGGAGATCCGGCGCCTTGGGGTCCTTTTCAAAACAGCTCCGGAGCTTGATCAGGAGCTCGTGCTTCGGATTCACCTCCAGGCTCCGTTTCTTCCGCTCGACCTTCTGCCCCATGCGCCGCATCAGTTCATCCACTTGCGGACTGTAATCTTTCTCCGCACTCACCAGGCAGGCAGGCGACGCCACGAGCCGCGTCGAAAGCCTCACCTCCTTGACGTCCTCTGCCAGGATCTCTCGCAAGCCATCCAGCACGGCTTTGTAGCTGCCTGCCGTCTCCTGGCGCTCCTCCTCCTCTTTCTTCTCGTCTTTGGGACCCAGCTCCACCTCACCCTTCCCCACCGATTGAAACTTGTGCCCTTCGAATTCCAGTGCCGCTTGGCTCCACAGCTCATCCACGGGGTCGGTCAAATACAGAACCTCATACCCCTTCTCTCGAAACGCCTCCAGGTGGGGGGACTGGGCCACGGATTCGGGCGTGAGGCCCGTCAGATAGTAAATAGCGTCCTGGCCCGGTTTCATTCGCGTGACATATTCCGCCAGCGTGGTGAATCCATCGCCACTCTGGCTGGACCCAGTCAAGACCAGGTGCAGCAGCGCGTCCTTCCGCTCGTTTTCTTCCCAGCCGTACAGGCCCTGCTTGAGGATGGCCCCAAACTCCTTCCAGAAGGTCGCATACCGATCGCGGTCGGCTTGGAGCACCCCCTTCAGGGCGTCCAGGACCTTTCGCACCACGAAGGCACGGATGGCACGGATTTGCCGATCCTGCTGGAGGATCTCCCGGGACACATTCAGGGACAGCGACTCCGAGTCCACCACCCCCCGCACAAACCGCAGGCAGTCGGGGATCAGCTCCCGACACTCCTCCATGATGAAGACGCGCTTGACATAGAGCTGGATCCCATGGCGCTTCTCCCCGTGCAGCACGTCCCACGACTGGTGAGCGGGGAGAAACAGCAAGACGTTGGCTTCGAAATGCCCCTCCATCCGGGCCACGATGGTTTCCAGTGGATCCACGAAGTCGTGAGAGAGATGCTTGTAGAACTCCTTGTACTCCTCTTCCGACACCTCGCTCTTGGGCCGGGTCCATACGGCCTTCATGGAGTTGAGGGTCTCCTCGCGCCGCACGATCTCTTCCTTGGCACCCGGCTTTGGTTTCCCGTCCGCTCCCTTCTCGATCTCCCGACGCTCGACCGGCAGCCGGATGGGATACGCCACGAAGTCCGAATACTTCTTCACGATCTCGCGCAGGACCCATTCGTCCGTGTAATCCCGGATCCCGTCTTCCTCGTCCACGGGTTTCAGGTGGACCGTCACGCTCGTCCCCGAACTTTCCCGCTCCGTCTCTTCCACCGTGAAGGCGCCCGCGCCATGCGACTCCCACCGGGTGGCGTGCGGCTCCCCCGCTCGCCGGCTCACGACGACAATACGGTCAGCCACCATGAAGCTGGAGTAGAAGCCGACCCCGAATTGGCCGATCAATTCCGGCGGCAGCCCCTGCTCCTTCCGCTCCTTGAGCAGCCGCAAGAATTCCTGGGTGCCGGACCGCGCGATGGTCCCCAGGTTTTGAATCATCTCGTCCTTGGTCATCCCGATCCCGTTGTCGTGCACCGTCAACGTGCGGCGCGTCTTATCCACGTCGAGCTTGATCTGCTGCTCTGCTGCCGGCATCCACTCCGGATGCGTCAGACCTTCAAAGCGTAATCGATCCAAGGCATCCGAACCGTTGGAGATCAGCTCCCGCAAGAAGATGTCTTTATGCGAATAGAGCGAATGGATCATCAGATCGAGCAGCTGCTTCACTTCCGCCTGGAATTCATGTTGTTCCATTTATCTTCCTCATCTGTCGGCAATTGGCCCACCTGCGACTCGCAATACTTCCAGACCGCAATGCTTCTCGACCGGATCGAAGTCCCGGTCGTTATGAAGGAGGGGGATGCCCTGCTCGATCGCGACCGATGCGATCATGCAGTCCACGGGTTTGCGGACGGTCACGCCTTTCTTGCGGAGACTGCGATAGATTTCTGCCGCCCTCTCAAAGGTCCTACGGTCCATGGGGAGATACAGAAGGAACTCAAGGTATGCTTTGGTCTTTCGGTAATCGATGTCCGATCTGATCCCCTGGAGTATCTCTGCCAGGATGACCCCACACAGGCAGACATCATCCCCCGCCGTCAGTAGTTGCTCCAGTGTTTCGACGTGCCGGGCTGAGCGCCCGCTGAAGAAATCAATCCAGACCGACGTGTCCACAACGACGATCATGCCCGGGCCTTTCGCCATTCAGCCAGATCGCCCTCCCACGGCACCTTTCCCTTCAGTTCCAGGATCTTCTTCTGGCGCTCATGCCGAAGCAGCTCCTGCAGCGCATGGTCAATCAGTGCCCGCCGCGTCTTGATCTTGGTGGCCTTCTGGCACTCGGAGATCAACTTGTCGTCCAGCACCACGTTTGTTCTTCCCATCGCATCTCCCTCCACAATAAGTCATACACATAATACGCCGAGGACAGGTGTATGACAATATATCTCGTACGGCAACCCAATTGACCATCGTAAGGATGCATACTGGTGATCCTCCCTCTTAGCAGGCTGCTGAAAGACCCACTCTTCGGCAGGCTGCTCAAAAGGGCCCAGATGCTAGGCGGCGCACCCATCCTCTGGATGGGTACCCGGGGCCGAGTGAGGCGTACTTCTGGTACGCCGCAGCGAGTGCCCGAGCGGGCGGGTACCCAGCCGCAGGCTGGGTGACCGCAGATGGGCGCTTTTCAGCAGCCTGCTAGATGGTGGATCGGAGGCGGGGGCGCCGTCGCCCTCCGCGTCCCCCGGGCCGCGGGGGCCGGGGCCGGGCCGGCCGATCGAACGTGAGGCCGCGCGCGTCATCCCAGGCGGCGGGGTCTTGCTGGAAATATGCCGCCAGCAGCTCGTACAGGGCGGGGTCGGCGCGGCGCAGGGCCCGCGCCGGCTCGAAGAAGCCCTCGACCGCGACCGCCAGGAATTCCACGGGATCGTGGGCGCCGTACTCGTCGAGGAGCGACTCGCCGCGCTGCATCCGCGGCATCTCGCGCTCGCGGATCGCGACCCAGCGGCGGGCCTGCGTCTCGTCGAACCCGGCGGGAATGCCGTCGAAGTGGGTCTGCTCGAGATCCAGGAGGTGGGCGAACTCGTGGAACCCGACGTGGTAGGCGTCATCGGAAACTTGGAAGCTCTCGCGGAGGGCGGGGACCGACAGGATGATGGTGCCCCAGGGGTGGGCCTCGCCGGCCAGCTCGTCGGAGCCGAACTCGTAGTCCCGGTCGAATTCGTCGGGGTAGAGCAGGATCTCGTGAAGCTGCTCCCACTCGTACTCGGGCCAGCCCAGGGACAGCGTCACGGCGGAGGCGGCGACCAGCAGGCGCAGCTCGTCCGTGACCTCGACTCCGACGCCGGTGATCTGCTTCTCCACCAGGAAGATCCGCAGGTCGTCCTCGAAGCGGACACAGATATCGTCGGGCAGCCGGAGATAATGGTCGCTCCAGCCGCGCAGGAGCCGGCGCCAGTCCTCGGGGAACGGCGCGTTCAGGGCCGCCCGGCGCGCCCGCCAGCGCCGCGCGGACCGGCGCCAAAGAATCACGATTGGCGCGGCGGCGAGGGCGAGCGCCGCAAAGGCTCCGGGTAAGCCAGCGAACAGGCCGGCCAGAGAGACGACAATTCCCCCGGCCAGGCTCAGCCCGGCCCAGGCGATACGCGGAATCGGAGGCGGGGCAGTTCGCATCTCGCTTTAGCCCGAACGATGCAGTTGAACCGCAAAGCACGCAAAGAGCGCAAAGAAAAACCCGCTGATTCCAAAGGGTTCCGAAGTCATCCGGCCCACGCGAGCCGCACGACTTCCATCCGTGGTCCGAGGCCCGATCCACAGATCCTGGCTTGCTTTACGGTCTTTGCGAGCTTTGCGGTGAAATATTTGGGTTTAGAGCCGCAGAGCCTCGGCACAATCGAAGCGGCGCCCTTCGCGGACCTTGGCGCAGATCGCGCACAGACCCGCGCGATCCACCTGCTGTTCGATCGCCCTCATCCTCGCCGCTTCTCCCGGCGGGCCTTGGGCGGCGCCGCGGGCTTCTCGACAACCCCCTGCAGCGCGTCGATCTGCTGGAGCACAGCGGCGGCACGCTCCTCCTGACGCTGCCGCGCCGCCTGATGGTCCTCGGCCGAAAGCTTGCCGGACTTCCAGTCGAAGTCCAGCTCCTGGATCGCGGCGTAGACGGTCTCCTTCTCCAGCAGAAGATCTTGGATCTCCAGGGAGACCTGTCCGTCATCGCTGCCGGCCCGATTCGTCTGGCCGCCCCCAAAAAAGAACGGCGCCGCCACAAAGGCGACCACCGCCATCGCAATCCCCAGCGCGATCACGATTGTCATCTCTTCTCCGCTTGCCCTGTTACCCGGTTGTCGGCTTAGGAGCCGTTACGAAATAACTTGTCCATTCATTGGAATTTCGTTACGGCTCCTTATGCCGTTCCCGAAATTTCTCCGGTCAAGTTATTCTTTGACAACGGCTTGCGTCAGCGCCCCTCGCGCTCCTCGAGCTCGCGCCGGACCCGCTCGGCATAGGCAGGGTCTACCGGCGGCCGGCCGGTCATGGATGACTCGGTCCAGCGCCGGACGACCAGATACATGACCCCGGCTCCCACGCCGATCGCCAGGAACGGCAGCACCCAGACCAGCAAGTTGAAACCGCGCTTGGGCGGAGACAGCAGAACGAACTCCCCGTACCGGCTGACGAAATAGTCCTGAATCTCTTTGGGGCTCTTCCCCTGCTGGACCAGCTCGCGCACCAGACTACGCATCTCCTTGGCCAGATCCGAGGGCGAGTCCGCCACCGAGAGGTTCTGGCACACCACACAGCGGATCTCCGATGCGATCTCCCGCACCCGGTCTTCCAGGTCGGCGGGAGCGGCGGCGCGGGCGAAGCCGGGCAGAAGAGACACGCCAGACCGAGGAGCCCGATCGCAAGAAAGCCCGTCGCCCAGACACCGGCCCGGTTGCCTGTGCGCGTCACGTGTCGGTTCATCTCATCTGCTCTTCAGGAGAGCCTGCACCTGCTCCTCCATCAGCGCCGGCGAAAGCGCCCCGACGTGCTTGTACGCGATCCGCCCCCGCCGGTCGATAAAGAACGTCTCGGGGACGCCGTAGACCCCGTAGTCGATCGAAACCTTGCTCCCCGGGTCGGGACCGTTCGGGAACGTGAAGCTGAATCGCTTGATGAACTCCCGCGCGTTGGGCTCCTTGTCCTGGATGTCCACGCCCACCACCATCAGGCCCTGGTCTTTGTACTTCCGCCAGGTGGACTCCAGCAAGGGCGCCTCCTCGTAGCAGGCCGGATAGCACCAGGACGCCCAGAAGTTCAGGACGACCGGCGTCCCCTTCAATCCGGCCAGCGACAGCTCCTCCCCGTCGAAGCCGGCCAGGCGGAAGTCGGGCGCCGCCTTCTGGACCAGGGGCGACGGAATCGCCTTGGGGTCCGTCCAGAAGCCGTAGGCCAGCAGGAGGATCACGGGGACGCTGGCCAGCGGGATCAGCAGCTTCTTCCAAGTCATGGAGCGCTCCACCCCACGGCGAGTCTCACGCCACCTGCGCCTTCGCCCGAAGCGCCAGCAGGGCCAACCGGCGCTCCGGCAGCACGGCCACGATCACCCCCAGCACGATCACGCAACCCCCGATCCAGATCCAGGCGATCATCGGGTTGATCATGGCCTTGATCGTGGCGGAACTCCCGTCCCGCTCGAACGTGGACAGAATCGTGTACAGATCCTCATCCCAGCGATACCGGGCGTCCACGCTGGCAAAGGGGGTCTGCTGATTCGGGTAGAAGCGCTGCCCGGGCCGGAGCTCGGTGAGCGGCTTGCCGTCCTTGAAGACGGTGAGGGCGGCCCACACCAGGACATGGGTCGCCTGTTCTCCCGCACTCAGCTCCTTCAGTTCGATGGCGTAGGGTCCGATCTCCATGCGCTCGTTGGGCTTGAGCGTGGCCTCGCGCTCCACCTTGTAGACCGAGGACACGGCAATCCCGATGATCGCGATCACCACACCCAGATGGACGATCAGCCCCCCGTAGCGGCGCCGGCTCTTGAGAAGCAGGACGGCGAACGCCGCCAGGAGACTCTCGCCCGTGGTCCTGACCCGCGTCCGGGTGGCCACGATGAACTCGAACACGATGGTTCCGATCACGAAGAAACCGCACAGGAAGGCGAGCAGCGCCTCGACTTGCCGGACCCCCAGCGCGAAGAGGAGCGCCGCGCCCGCCACCGCCACGATCGCAGGCGCGAGGAAGTTCCGCCGCAGGTTATTCAGCGAGGCGCGCCCCCAGGCGATCAGCGGACCGATCCCCATGAGCAGAAGGAGCGCCAAGCCCAGCGGGACGCTCACCCGATTGAAGTAGGGTGCACCGACGCTGATCTTGGCCCCGCGGATGGCCTCGGTGAGTAGCGGGAAGACCGTCCCCAGAAACACCGTGAAGCAGATCCCGACGAGGAGCACGTTGTTCAGCAGGAAGGCGCTCTCCCGCGAGACGATGGAGTCCATCTCGCCGTGGCTCTTGAGCCGATCCGCCCGGTAGGCAATCAGGCCCAGGGAAAAGAGCAGGACCAAGGCCAGGAAGCCGAGGAAGAGGACCCCTACCGGCCCATCGGAAAAGGCGTGCACCGAAGCCAGGATGCCGCTCCGGGTGAGAAATGTCCCGAAGATGACCAGGGCGAAGGTCAAGGTGACGAGCAGCAGATTCCAGACCTTCAGCATCCGCGTCCGCTCCTGGATCATCACCGAGTGGATGAACGCCGTGGCGATCAGCCACGGCATGAACGAGGCGTTCTCCACCGGGTCCCAGGCCCAATATCCGCCCCACCCCAGGGTTCGGTAGGACCACCAGCCGCCATAGAAGATCCCCCCCGTGAGGAACAGCCAGGCCACCACGCTCCAGCGGCGCGTGATCTTCAGCCATTCCTCCGACAGGCGCCCGGTGATGAGAGCCGCCATGGCGAAGGCGAAGGGGACCGAGAAGCCCACGTACCCCAGGTACAGGAGGAGCGGGTGAACCAACATGTCGGTGACTTCCAGGAGCGGATTCAGGCCGCGGCCGTCGAGGGGCGCGGGGACGAGCGTGGCGAAGGGGTTCACGGCGAAGGTCATCACCAGCAGGAAGAACGCCGTGATGCCCAGGAGAACCGCCTGGGCATAGGGCAGCACGGACCGGTGCCGGTCGCCATGGTGGGCCACCACCAGGGCGGAAAACAGCGCCTGCAGCCATGCCCAGAGCAGGAGGGAACCTTCCAGAGAGCCCCAGAGGCCGGCGATCTTGTACCGGGTCAAGCTCCCCCGGGTGCTGTTGTTGGCCACGTAGCGCAAGCTGAAGTCGGACGTGATGAGGGCGTACTCCAGCAGGAACAGGGCCGCCGTGATCAGACAGAGCAGGGTCAGAACGGCATTCCTGGAGCTGGCCAGCCAGTCCTCTCGCCCGGCGCGGGCCCCGTAGACCGCCGCGGCCGTGGCGTACAGGCTGACTCCCAGGCCCAGGAACAGCACGAAGTGGCCCAGGGTGGAGATCATGGCTTTGGCTTCTCCTCTTTCAGGAGGGACTTGAACAGGGACTTCTTGGCCTCCAGGGTCTCGGGGTTCTTCGGAGCCTTGTACTCCTCCGAGTGCTTGGCCATGATCGTGCTGGACCGCAGATACCCCTCAGGCGCCCAGGTGCCCTCCACCACGGCGCCCGCTCCTTCTTTGAAGAGGTCCGGGGCGGTCCCCCGATGCCGGACGCGCACGGTGCTCCGTCCGTCCGTCAGGGCAAAGGTGAGGAGGAGTTGCTGCGCGTCCCAGCGAACCGAGCCTTCCTCCACCATGCCGCCGATCCGCAGTGCCTTGCCCCGCAACGCCTCCGCCTTTTCGGTGAGCTCGCTCGGCGTGTAGAAGTAGACCATGGACTCCTTCATGCCGGAATAGACCAGCCCCGCCAGCGCCCCCAGGATGATCACGCCTGCGATCAGATACTTGGCCCTCTTTCCCTTCATCGCCTCTTTCTTTCCCCCTCCCGCTCCAGCGCGGTCAGCTCCTCCCCCGCCTCGCGTAGTCGCCGACCGAGGAGGGTCAGATATCCCGCGAGGGCGATCGTCGCCACCCCGTAGGCCAGCGTGACCCCGGTCAAGACCACCCCGATCTCCGCCGACGAGACGGCCGCGGCGCCGCTTCAACAGAAGATACGTGTAGAGCAGCACCAGCCCCACCAGGTTCACGACCAGGGTCCCCAGCATCAGCGGGTCCATCGACGGCCCGCCCGGGCGGAGGATCGAAGAAGGCTGGTGCAGCGTCCGCCACCACTGGACGGCCATGTGGTTCATCGGAATGTCCAGGAAGCCCAGGATCGCCAGGACCGCCCCGTAGCGGGCGGCGGCTTGCGGCTCCTCGGCGAACGCACGCAGCATGAGGTACCCGACGTAGATCGTGAACAGGATCGCCGTGAGCGTGAGCCGCGCGTCCCAGGTCCACCAGACCCCCCACGTCGCCTTTCCCCAGATGCAGCCCGTGGCCAGCGTGACCCCGGTCAAGACCACCCCGATCTCCGCCGACGAGACGGCCGCGGCGTCATAGGCAAGATCCCGCTTCCACAGGTACAGGACGCTCGCCACGCAGGTCACGGTGAACGCGAGGTAGGCCGTCACGATGGACGGGACATGCAGGTACATGATCCGCTGGACCTGGCCCTGCACCGCGTCCGGCGGGACCAGCACCAGCCCCAGGTACACCCCGACGAAAAGGACGAGCCCCGCCAGGGCCCCCAGCGCGCGACCGAGCCGAGACGGATGCTCCATCATTCCTCCAGGACGAACTCAAACGCCAGCGGACACGCCACCAGGAAGACCACATCGAAGCCGACGAGCAGCTTCACCCAGTGGCTCACGTCGGCAAGCCCTCCCCCGCCCAGGATAGCGTCCGTCGCCCGGACCGAACCCAGGACGACCGGCACCGTCAGCGGGAGCAGGAGCAGAGGGAGCATTACCTCGCGCGCGCGCAGGTGGGCCGTCATCGCGGCAAGCAGGGTCCCGATCGTCGAGAACCCGACCGTCCCCAGAAACGCGATCAGGGCCAGGGCGGGGATGTGCCGCCAGATGTCCAGGTTGTAGAGAATGCCGAAGAGCGGCAGGATCATCGCCTCGGCCATGCACATGAACAGGACGTTCCCCGCCAGCTTGCCGAAATAGATCGACTCCCGGTCCCCCGGGGTGAGCAGGAGCTCCTCGAAACACTCGTTCTCCCGCTCGGCCTGAAAGCTCCGCCCCAGGCCCAGCATCCCGGTGAAGAGAAACGCCAGCCAGAGCAGGCCCGGGGCCACCTCGGCGAGCCTCTCCCGGTCGGGGCCCAAGGCGAAGTTGAAGATGAAGAGGACCAGCGCGGCAAAGAAGAGCATGGCGGTGACGCGCTCCCGGGCGCGCAACTCGACCGTGACGTCCTTCCATGTCATGGCCCACGTTCTTCGCAGCACCTCGGTCATCATCGACTCGCCTCTCGGCTCTCCGCTCTCGCCTCTCGCCTCTCGGCTCTCGGCTCTCGGCTCTCGGCCAGCCCTTCCTCGCCGTTCTCCGCATGCCGCGTGTACAGCTCCCGCAGCCGCTCCGCCGAGAGCCCGCTCTTCTCCGTCCGGTAGGTCACCGCCCCGTCGTGCATCAGGATGAACCGGTCTGCCATGTCGTAGGCCCGGCTCAGGTTATGGGTGGCCACGACGGCCGCCCCGCCCCGGGCGCGGACGGACGCCACGTACCCGTTCAGCAACGTGATGGCCGCCTGGTCCAGTGTGTTGTGGGGCTCGTCCAGGAACAGGAGGTCGGGGTCAAAGAGCAACATCTTCCCGATCACCAGGCGCCGCTTCATCCCGGTGCTGAAGGTGCGCACTTTCCCGTTCCCCTGTTCGCCCAGCCCCACCTCGTCCAGGGCCTCCTGGATCCGGGCGCCGCTCGCCCGAAGCCCGTGCATCACCGCCGCGAAGTGCAGGTTCTCACCGGCCGTCAGCTCCTCGTAGAGGTGATGGTTGTGCGAGATCATGCCGATACGCCGGCGGATCGTATCACGCCCATTCACGAGGTCCTCGCCCAGCACCGTCCCACCGCCCGCAGTGGGTTTCAGCGCCGTCGCCAGGAGCTTGAGGAGCGTCGTCTTCCCCGCCCCGTTGGGGCCCAGGAGCGCCACCACCTCCCCGCGCGCCACCGAGAGATCCACCCCGTCCAGGGCCAACGTCCGCCCGAAGACCTTGGTGAGCCCGGCGACCTCGACCACCGGCGCGCTCACGGCAGGGAGCGGCGCGCCCGCGCCTCCCATTCGTCCAGGTCCGGCGTGAAGTATTTGAGACGAATCTTCTTGTATTGCTTGGTACTGTAGAGCAGGGAGTATTCGGTGATGCCGGTGGCGGCAGAGATCGCGTCGACGATCTCCTGGCAGTCATTGGCCTTCTGCCCGTGCACCATGGTGAAGATACTGTAGGGCCAGTCCGGATAGGTGGGGCGAAGATAGCAGTGGCTCACCCCCTTGAAGCTTCCCATGATCCGCCCGGCCTCTTCCGCGCGCTCGGGATGCACCACCCAGACGCCCATGGCGTTGGCCCGGTAGCCGGCCGCGTGGTGCTGCAGGACCGCCGCCATCCGGCGGAGGTATCCCTGGCTCTGCATCTCCCGGGCGACCTCGAAAAGCCGCCTCTCGGGGATGCCGATCCGCTGCGCCATCGGCGCATACGGCTCCGCCACGAGCGGGAGGTCCTCCTGCAGCTCGCGGCAGACGGCGATGGAAAGAGGGGTCAGGCCAGCCTTGCCCGCCTTCGGTCGGTTCGCCTCGCTGTACCAGCCTCCGGCGGACTCGACTCGCCCGGCGCCGCTCTCTCCCTCCATGTCCAGTCGGACGCCGATCTTGAAGAGGCGCAGCGTCGGCAGGATGCGGGTGGACTCGGCGCCGGCCGTCTCGTGCAGCCGGCCCACCGTCCAGTCGAGGTCGCAGGTCGACGGGACCGCTACCGTGAACCAAAGGTTGAAAACGTGATTGCGCTGGTAGTTGTGGCTGACGCCGGGATGGTCACTCACAACTGCGGCCGCCTCGTCCACCCGGGCCGACGGCACCCGCATGGCCACCAGGCTGCTCTTGTACCCGAGGCTTTGTGTGTCGAAGATTCCGCCGATCTGGCGGATGATCTCCTGCCGCTTGAGATCCGCGACGCGGCCCAGGACTTCGGCCTCGGTGAGGTCAAGCGGCAGGCCGAGGGCCTCGAACGGCCGCGTCACCAGGGGAAAACCCTCCTGGATCAGGTTGAGTAGGCGCTTGTCCCGCTCGTCCATGTCGACGCTTTCCCTCTCCCCGTTCCGGAGCCCACGGAGTGTACGGAATGATACTGGATTAGCCCAGGCCTGGCAAGCCGGGCGGGCCAGACAGGCGGGCCAGACAAGAGGGGATCTTTTGCGAGGTTCCAGCAGGCTGCCAAGAGAACCCGCTTTTGCTCAGGCTGCTCAAGTCCAGATGCCAGGCGGCGCACCCATCCTTTGGATGGGTACCCGGGGCCGGGGTACCCACCGGAGGTGGGTCGCCCACCGCAGGTGAGTCCAGGCGTACTTCCGGTACGCCCCAGTGAGTGCCCCAGCGTGCCAATCCGCCTGAGGCGGACAGATGGCCTTTTTCAGCAGCCTGCTAGGAAGCACACCGCACGAGACCCCTGAGAGCCCCGCGGGCCTCGGCCGCCGCCCAGAGGCGATCGAACTCGGACTCCGGAAGACTCGGCACTCCGATCGTGGCGGCGTGGTCGCCCTTGGCCGCCCCGTGGAAATCCGACCCACCGGTCACCAGAAGGTTGAGACGGCGCGCCAGCCGGCGGTAGCGAGCGGCCCGGCCGAAGGCATGTTGCGGGTGGTAGACCTCGATCGCCTCCAACCCCTCCCTTACGAGATCGGAAATCGCCTCGTCCCGGCTGTAGAGGCCTGGATGCGCCAGCGCCGCGATGCCCCCCGCCTCCCGGATCACCCGGATCGCCGCGCCGACCGAAACGTCCGCCCGCGGGACATAGGCCGGCTTGTCCGTTCCCAGGTAGCGGTCGAAGGCTTCATCCGCGCTGGTCACGAACCCCCGCTCGATCAGGGCGCGCGCCAGGTGCGGCCGCCCCACGTTCCCATTCCGGGCCCGTCCGAAAACGTCGTCCGCAGGAATCGCCATACCCATCGCCTGCAGCCGGCTCAACATCGCGTGGAGGCGTCGGTGGCGAGCCTCGCGTGTGTTCTGCAGAAAGGCGCGCAGGGCACCGCTCTCGGGGTCGAAAAAATAGCCGAGGATATGAAACTCGACTCGCCCCCAATACGCGCTGAGTTCCACGCCGGGGATCAGCGTGAGGCGAGCGGCGGCCGCGGCGCTCCGAGCCTCCTCGAGGCCGTCCACCGCGTCGTGGTCCGTGATGCTGACCACGCCGACGCCGGCCGCCCGGGCGGCTTGCATCACCGCCGCCGGTTCCAGCAGGCCGTCCGAGGCCGTCGTATGCAGGTGCAAGTCAATGCGCATATCGGCCGGCCGCACGCCGTCCGGATCGGGGGGATGCGAATCGAGCGAAGCGTCCAGGCTGTGTCACCAAGTTTCTCCCGGGCCGCACTCGCGGCTCCACTTCAAACGGCACGGCCGAGTGCCCCTCCGCGCAGGCGAAGGCGACACCCGGCCGTCCTCCAGAAGCCCACGACCCCGCCCGAGCTATGCCGGGAAGGCCTCGTGAAACTTGGCCATGGTCTCGGCCCCCACCTTGGAGATCAGGACGGAATCGGAGATCAGGGTGATCAGCTGATACCCTCGGTCGTACAACCCCTTGGCCTGATCCCAGCCGCCCGAGATCGTCCCCAGCGGGATGCCGAGCGCCTTCGCCTTGGCCTCGGCCTTGGCGATGGCCGCCTGCACCTCCGGGTGGGCCGGGTTCCCGAAGTGGCCCATGGAGGTGGAGAGATCCATGGGGCCGATGAAGAAGGCATCCAGTCCGGGGACCGTCGCAATCGCCTCCATGTTGTCGATGGCCTGGGTCGTCTCGAGTTGTAGCATCACGAAGATCTCGTCGTTCGCCCGCTTGAGGTAGCTCTGTGTGTCCCGACCGTATCCGGCCGCACGGATGCTCCCGGCGATGCCGCGGAAGCCCTGCGGGGGATACTTGCAGGCCTGGAGGGCCCGGACCGCCTCCTCCTTCGTGTTCACGTAGGGGATCATGAGACCATAGGCCCCCGCATCCAGGATCCGCTTGATCCAGACGAGGTCGTTCCAGGGCACCCGCACGAAGGGCACGGCCCCGGTTCCGGCCGCGGCGATGGCTTGGCACTGGGTGATCAGGGTCAGGATGTCGCCGCCGGCGTGCTCCATGTCGATCAGGATCCAGTCGAACCCCCCACGGGCCAGACATTCCGCCGAGAGGGGGCTGCAGAGCTGCGCCCAGGCGCCGGCGGTCTTCTTGCCGGCTTTGATCATCTGCTTCACGCGATTCTCGAATAGTTGGCTCATGCGATTCTCCTCCTGGAATTCCTTCCCCATAAGTTCACGAAACACACACCCGTTGGCGACGAGCGGAAGATTACTCTGCTTGCATGCGCCGCGTCCAGTCAGAATCCTGGAAGAGCGTCCGACCGGACAACACCCTCAGGCAGTCCGCCACCACGACGGAGTCGGGGCAGCGCGAAGACACACGAGCGCGAGTCGCCGGATAGTTGGGGTTTCCTACAGGCACGCGAGGGGGGCGATGAGGCGGGCGAGCCGTGTTCGCTTCAAGAACCGGTCCAGGATCCATACACCGAGGAGTAGCCCACGGAGCCGCCATCCCCGGTGAATGTCGTGAAGGGGACGGGGTAGACGCCGGCCGCGCTGGCCCCCTTGCTGTACAGGTAGAGGTCGTCACTGGACCCCGTTTTGCTGCCGGAGAGCAACGACGGGGAGAGCTGATAGAGGGTCCCCCAGGAGTCGACATCGGCGACGTTGGTATAGGTCCCCGCTCGCAAGACAGCGATGCTGGTCGGATAGGTGCCCTTGTCGTTCCCGTAGACGATCGCCTGGGCCGCGAGGGTCTTCGAGTCCGCCGCCGACCGCGCGTACCTGGCCTTTCGATGCGCGCTCAGCAGGTTGGGAATCGCGATCGAGGCAAGCAGGCCGATGATTGTGAGCACGATGAGTAGCTCGATCAGCGTGAATCCTACAGGATGCTTCCGCGGGACCCGCCCCATCCAAACTCCTCCTGTCCTCTCGGAGCCTCCCAACAAGAGAAGGCCTCCTCGCCTTACGAGAGGTCCTGCATACTCCTACCATTAGGGGGATTTGCACCCTGTGTGCCAGCCCGCCTGTCCCGAGGGTAGGAGCCTTTCAATCCGCCTGCCAGAGGGAAGCAAAGCCAATAACCCCCTTATGTGACAACTAGTTGGGTTGCGTGTCGCGGCCGTCTCCCCGTCAACGACCCACGAACGCGCCTTCTCTCGCCGGTGATAAAACGCGTTGCTTGAGTGATTATTCTTGTCACAGGAGGAATGGTGGGACCAATCCGTCGCTGCCGGAATGGGTGCTGGCCTACCCGACAGGGCACGCCGTTTCTCCGGCAAGGGAACGACGATGGCAGTTCCCTGGCCTGTACCCGGTCAGAGGGTGTGGCGCTTTGACTTTGAGGCAAGCGCCTTGTTGATGACGGAGACGATCTGCATGGGATCGAAGGGTTTCGGCATGGCCAGGGTGGCTCCGGCATCGAGCCCCTTCTCTTTCAGCCCGGGATCGGACATGGCCGTCATGAGAATGATGGGCGTCTCCTTCAGACCGGGGTCGGCCCGCAGACGTTTGCAGACCTCGAATCCGCTCATCCGAGGCATCAGGACATCCACTAGGATCACGTCAGGCCGCACCTTCCTGGCGATCTCGATCCCCGCCGGCCCGTCGGTCGCCGTGATCGCTTCAAATCCATTGGCCTCCAACGTGTCCCGGACGAGGCCGAGGAGGAGATGGTCGTCGTCGATGCAGAGAACCTTCGGCCTGTCGAAGATGGATTCCCGCACCTCGACGGGCCCCGCTTCTGCGGTGGAACCGCAAGAGGCGCAGCGGAGTTTCACTTGCCCGTCCTCCACAAACTCAATCTTCTGCTGCGTCGAACAGCAGAACGGACAGAAAAACGTGCTCATCTGCGCCCCCTCATCGTCCCAGCAGGTTGGAAAGGCATCGCCGCGGGCCAGCCAGAAGAGGAATCTGAAGGGAGGCTACAAAAGCCGACTCCTCGTGTCAACAGGAAACAATAGGAAAGCAATGGGACTCCTCGGAACCCGGATCCGGGGCTCCAGCCGCGCGGCGGAGGAACGCGCCTTCTGGCGGTCCCGTCGCCCCTGCTATTCTGGCTTGACAGCAGCCGCAGGGATGCGGCATTCTCGCAGAGTCGAAGGTCGGAGGCGCAGGGCGCCCGGAGGATGCCTTCGTCGCCGGCAAGAGCACCGCTGGCTCTCAGTGTTGAACCTTCTCCCGAGAAGAGACGTGGACATGACACCGACCGATTCGAATCAGCCTGCCGACTTCATCCGGGCCGCGGTATCTGAGGATCTCAAGGCGGGCCGATATACTCGCGTGCATACCCGCTTCCCGCCCGAGCCGAACGGGTATCTCCATATCGGCCATGCCAAGGCCATCTGCATCGACTTCGGCATCGCCAAAGAATTCGGGGGCCAGTGCAATCTGCGCTTCGACGACACCAACCCGGTCAAGGAAGAGGTGGAATACGTCGACTCCATCAAGCAGGACATCCGCTGGCTGGGCTTCGACTGGGAAGACCGGATCTACTATGCCTCTGACTACTTCGAGCGGCTGTACGAGTACGCCGTCACGCTCATCAAGAAGGGCAAGGCTTATGTCTGCGATCTGACCGCCGACCAGCGACCGGACGGTGAAGGACAACCTGGAGCTGTTCACCCGCATGCGGGCCGGCGAGTTCCCGGACGGCGCGCGCACCCTGCGCGCCAAGATCGACATGGCCTCCCCCAACACGAATCTGCGCGACCCGGTGATCTACCGCATCCTCCACGCCTCGCACCACCGCACGGGTGACACGTGGTGCGTCTATCCGATGTACGACTTCGCCCACGGGCAGTCGGACAGCATCGAGGGCATCACCCACTCGCTCTGCTCGCTGGAGTACGAGATCCATCGCCCGCTGTACGACTGGTTCCTGGACGAGTTGGAGATCTACCACCCGCGCCAGATCGAGTTCGCGCGGCTCAACGTCTCCTCCACCGTGATGAGCAAGCGCAAGCTCCTCAAGCTGGTCCAGGAAGGGCGCGTGACCGGCTGGGACGACCCGCGCATGCCCACGCTCTCGGGTCTGCGCCGCCGGGGGTACACGCCGGAAGCCGTCCGGGATTTCTGCGACCGGATCGGCGTTGCCAAGAAGGACAGCATGGTGGACATCGCCCTCTTGGAGCACTGCCTGCGCGAGGACCTGAACAAGCGCGCCCCGCGCGTCATGGGCGTCCTCAAGCCCTTGCGCGTGGTGATCGAGAACTACCCGGAGGGACAGGTCGAGGAGTTCGAGGTGGCGAACAACCCCGAGGACGGCGCCGCCGGCACGCGGAAGGTCCCCTTCTCGCGAGTTCTTTACATCGAGCAGGACGACTTCCGTGAGGTCCCGCCGCCCAAGTACTACCGCCTCGCGCCGGGGCGGGAGATCCGCCTGCGCTCCGCCTACTTCGTCAAATGCGTGGGCATGGTGAAAGACGACCGGGGGAACATCGTGGAGCTGCGCTGCACCTACGACCCGGCCACGAAGGGCGGCGATGCGCCGGATGGCCGCAAGGTGAAGGCTACTCTCCACTGGGTCTCGGCGGCGCACGCCGTTCCGGCCGAGGTGCGGCTGTACGAACGGCTCTTCACCCAGGAGAACCCGGACGACATGCCCGAGGGTCAGGATTTCCTGGCGTGCCTGAACCCCCACTCCCTGGAGGCGCTGCCCGGATGCATGGTCGAGCCCAGCCTGAAGGGCGCCACGGCCGGGAGCATCTACCAGTTCGAGCGGCAGGGATATTTCTGCGTGGACCCCGACACTGCGAACGGCAAGCTGGTGTTCAACCGGGCGGTCTCACTGAGGGACGAGTGGGCCAAGATCGAGAAGGCCCAGCGGACCAAGTAGCGTCGCCGGCATCAAGAGGAGAGCGCGCATGGTAGGAAAGGGGAGCGTCCTGGGGCTGGTGGGTAGCCCCAACCGCGAGGGCAGGACCTATCAGATGGTGGCTTCGGCGCTGGAGGGGGCATCGAAGGCCGGCGCCCAGGTCGAGCTGGTCCAGCTGGCAGACCACGTGGTCCAGGCGTGCAAGGACTGCTTGCCGTGGGAGTGCATGAAGACATTGAAGTGCCAGTACGAGGACCCCGCCTTCGAGTACCTGAGCGATAGGCTCCTCCACTGCGGAGCCGTGGTGCTGGGAGCCCCCATCTACTGGTGGGACACCACGGGGATGGTCAAGTACCTCATCCTCAAGATGTTCCGCGTCTATGCCCGCTCCGCCCCGTTTGCCGGCCTGCCGGCCCTGGGCATCGGCATCGCCGGGGGCACGGGCAACGGCCTGGTGTCCGGGCTCCGACCCGTCTACCACTTCTTCCAGATGCTGCAGATGCGCGCACTGGAGCCCGTGCCCGTGACCCGCTTCAACTGGGACGCGGCACGCGGGCGGGCGGGTGAATTGGGCGCGGCGCTCGCCGGGATGGCCGGGGCGCGGCATCCGTTCGCCGGCGTGGAGGAGCGGCTGCTCTGGTACGACGCTCTCCCCTACCTGGGCCTGGACCGCGCGGGCGAGCGGCGTCTGCTCGCCGCCCTCACCACCGCAGCCCTGCCCCCGACCGCCGACCCCGCCATCCCCCGCGGCCTGGCCGAGGCCGATGCCCTGGCCGCGCGGGGCGAGCCCCTGCGGGCGTTGCAGGCGATCACCCGGACGTACGAGGCAGGCGTGAAGGCCTTAGAGGAGAAGCAGGGATAGGGCGGCAGGTTCGACCGAGAGCCAATCCAAGAAGAAGACACGAACGCGGAGTGGACATCCACTCCGCGTTCTCTCTTGGCGGCCCTATCGGTGTTCGAACCCGAAGCTCGCCTCCTGTTTCAGGGCGCCACAGCATCATCCGAGCCCCCAGGGGCGCCGCGCGCCTCCGGGTCCGCAGCGATGGCCTAGCTGAAGATCATCTCCCATACCGCCTCGGCAGTCTCCCGCGGGATCGGCACGCCGGTGGTCTCCAGAGTTTCCTTGAGCAGCATCGGGATGTCGGCCTTCGTCGCCTTCATCGCCTGGGTGACTTTCGGAATTCCCATCTCGGAGATGAACGCGGTCGCCGCTGCCACGGCCCGTTCCGCCGCTTGCGCCGAGCTCAGACCGCGGGTATCGATCCCGTACGCCGGGGCCATGCGGGCCAGCTTGGCCGTGGCGGTCGGCAGGATATTGCGCAGCCCTGCGTGCAGCGCGATGCCGCAGGTGACACCATGCGGAGCGTGGTACTTGGCGCCGAGGGCCTGGGCATAGGCATGGAACTGCAGCCCACCCACCTCGAACGCCGTTCCCGCCATCGTCGCGGCCAGGGCCATGTTGCTACGCGCCTCCTCGTCTCGGCCGTTCTTGACCGCCTTGGGCAGGTTCTCCACGATCATGTGGATGGCCTGGAGCGACAGCGTGTCCGAGAACGGGTGCTCCCGGACCTGCGTGAAGCACTCGGTGGCATGCGAGAGCGCGTCGATGCCGGTGGCCATCGTGACCCCGGGCGGCATGGACAGCATCAGCAGCGGGTCCACGACGGAGATCCGGGGCAGCAGGCTGGGGTGCCGGATGGGCAGCTTGTGGCCGCTGCGCAGGCTGGTGAATACGCACACGCTCGTCACCTCGGACCCCGTCCCGGCGGTCGTCGGGATGGCGATGACAGGCACGCAGCCGGGCACCGTCTTGGTGCCGCCCCGCTGGTAGGGCGTCGGGTCGTCGTCCCCGGAGACGGCAAGCACACCCACCCCTTTGGCGGTGTCCATGGCGCTCCCGCCGCCGAACCCGATCAGGCCGTCGCAGCGATCGGCGCGGTACCGCTGCACCCCCTCGGTGAGGGTGGTGTCGATGGGCTCGGCCGCGATGCCGTCCCACACAACTCCTTCCAGCCCAGCCGCCGACAGCGTGGCCAGCAACTGCGTCATGCCGTCGCTCTTGGACATGATCTTGTCGGTCACAATCAGCGGCCGATGGAATCCGAGGGCCTTGGCGTGGGCGCCCACCGTGCCGAGTGAGCCCATGCCAAACACGATGTTCGTGGGGATGCTGAACATAAACTGGAGTCCCTTGCCATACGTGCTCATCGCCTGAAGTCCTCCTTGATGTGTGATGTGGGGAACCTGCGAAACGCCCCACTTCTTATTCGGACAGCGGGGCACCCTGGTCGATTCCCTCCTACCGTTTCATGCCGGGCTCCAATATCCAGCCACCCGGGCGGCTGCGTCAAGAGGAAACATGGTAACGAGATCCCGCGGTCTGCAAAGGGGGTTTAGCGGGCTGCTGGAAAACCCGCTTTCGCCCAGGCTGCTCAAAAAGGTCCAGATGCAAGGCGGCAAGCGATGGGTCGAGCGAGGCGTACTCCAGGTACGCCGCAGCGAGCACCCGAGCGCGCCAACGCAGCAGATGGGCCTTTTTCAGCAGCCTGCTAGAAGTGACGTCCGCATCTTCAATCAATCGCGCAATGCCGGGAGCGGCTCCCCTTCGGGCACGAACTCGACCGCCAGCCCGTTGTTGCACCAGCGCTGGCCCGTGGGCGCCGGCCCGTCGGGAAAGACATGCCCCTGGTGGCCCCCGCAGCGGGCGCAGTGGTACTCCGTGCGCGGCAAGATCATCCCGAAGTCTTGCTTGGTGCCCACGTGTCCCGGCAGGGGCTGGGTGAAGCTGGGCCAGCCGGTCCCACTCTCGAATTTCGCCCCCGAGGCGAAGAGCGGCAGGTGGCAGGCCGCACAGATGAAGGTGCCTGCGCGTTTCTCCTGGTTCAAGGGGCAGGAGCCGGGCGGCTCCGTCTCCTCCTCGAAGAGAACGCGATAGCGGTCGGCGGAAAGGAGATCGCGCCACGCGGCGCGGGGCTTGCTGAGCTTCTCGATGGGCTGCGACATGGTGTGCTCCCCTCCCTCGGAACAGACCCCACACAGAAACGCTGCGGGGCGATCCCCGTGGCAGGAAAGCTACGTCGCGTAGACGGGGTTGTCAATGCAGCCTGCCGCGGTTAGAGAGCGACTCGACGAACCTGACACGGCAGACCGTCGAAGAGGGCGCCGGACCCGCCCGGTCGCCACAGCGGGACTCCCCCGGTTGGCGGCGACACCCCCAGGGCCGAAACCTCCTGTGGAGCGCCCGTCTCCGCCGACGCGAACGCCTGCAGGACGACCAGCATGTTCTCGACCCCCTGGCGCACCGTTGCCACCACCGACCCTCCATGCACCAGCGCATCGTAGAAGTCCAAGAACATGTTGTAATGCCCGGTGTCGAGCGGCTCGATCCGATCGTCCTCCATCGTGCCATCCGCATGCACGCAGCGCACTTGGCCGCGGGTCACGATCAGGGTGCCCTCGGTCCCGTAGATTCGCGTATTCCGCACTTCGTCCACCGCCGGAGTGCCCACAAACCCCCACACGCAATTGCCGCTCGTCTGATTGGCCAAATTGAAGGTCATCACGAGCGCGCTCGGGGCCTGCATGGTCCCGTTGACCCACTCGGTCCGAGCGGAGACACGCGTGATGTCCCCTCCCAGGAGACGCATCGTCGCGACGGAATGCACACCGGCATCCAGCAAGGGACCGCCTCGGTGGGCGGGATCTCGATAGCGCCACGGCGTGCTTGAAAACTCGCCGGGCGTCGGCACCATCTGCTCCACCCAGTGCTCGACCAGAAGCCGAGGGTGGCCGATGTCTCCCGCGTCCAGCCGCGCGCGGGCGAGGCGAAGGTCGTCTCGATAGAAGAAATTCTCGGTCATCATGAGTCGCCGACCGGGGTACTGCGCCTCAAGCGCGAGGAACTGGCGCGCCTCGGACAGATCCACGCCGGGCGGCTTCTCGCAGATCACGTGCTTGCCGGCCGCGAGACTGTCCCGGGTGATCGTCAGCAATTGCACAATGGGGACGCAGACCAGCACCGTCTCGATGTCGGCCCGCCGCAGTAGCGCTTGATAGTCGGCAACGTAGGCGTCCATCGAGAGGTCCGCCATGGCCGCGAACCCCTCGGCCGTCGCGCGGGTGCGGTTCGCGAACCCGGCGATCGTGAACCGATCCGGCATTTGCCGAAGGACCGGCCAATGGAGCCGCTTCACGGCCAGGCCCGTCCCGATGATTCCGAGACGAATCGGGCGCACAGAGGAAAGGCTAGGCACCGTCACGTAACTCCTTTCCGCATGAAAAAGGATTCGTATCTTTCGTGCGACTCTCGGGCATCATACCGGATGGCGTCCCATACCGCGGCGAGCCGTACGGTGTTCTCTCGACGATGTCCTCACCCGGCGTACGCAATACCGACTGGCGACCCACGCTCCGCGGATTCGGCGATCGCGTCGCAGAGCGCCGCCGCCCGATAGCCGTCCTCGAAGGTCGCTCCGTATGGCGCGATGGCTCCTCGGCCTTCAATGGCGTCAAACAGACACCCGAACTCGTGCACGAACGTCTGGTCCCACCCCAAAGGGTGCCGGGGCCACCACGAGGCCATGAAGGGGTGCGCAGCATCGGTCACATTGACGTGTCGAAACCCCGCCAGGGGGGTCGCCTCATCCGACCGGAGGTAGACCTCCAACTCGTTCATCCGTTCCAGCGTGAACCGGAGACTCCCGTCGGTCCCGTTGACCTCGAATTCCAGTCGGTTCTTGCTCCCCAGGCAGACCTTCGAGGCTTCCAGGACACCGCTGGCTCCCCCGGCAAACTCGACGATCGCCTGGAACGCGTCATCTACGGTCACGGGCAGGCGGCGGTCCGGCGCAT